>CAXAVL010000303.1:0-4367 GCA_963971905.1 uncultured Cellvibrio sp. | reverse complement strand
GGATAAGTAAAATACCGATAGCTACACAAGCAGCCAGGAGGTGAGCATAAACAATCAAGGTCTTCATAGTCGTCCGCGCCTTTGTTGTTGTTTTGGGTCAGGTTGTAATTAGGTTGTTATTTTTTGTCGTGCATGGTTGCGCTAACAAAGTGTCAATAAAAACATCTGGCGAAAAATTGAAAACAAATTTTTACGGTCAGAAGAACTTTACGAACGCTCGCGCGCAAATTTAATTACTACTGGAAGGTGAAGCAGAAAAGTGTGCAATTCTTGCGAATACAGCACTTATTTCCCTTGTTCTAATCACGGTCTTTATAATTATGACGCCAGAATCATCCATCAAGCGCCGTTTCTTTATAACTAAAAACCATTTTTCTAAATAGTCGAACCTGTTTTTATGATTATTATTCCACGTTACAGCAAATTGACAGCGCGATCAATTCACAAAAATCAATTAAATCTGTTTTATTTATAAAGATTATGATGAAAGTGCTTTTTTATTCGTCTAGTTTTATGAGTGAACTGTGTTTTTATCTGTGTTGCGCGTCTATACAGGGTCGCGTATTGGGTGTGCTCAAATGGAATAGGTCTCTCCTTTTCATTTTTCGGAGATGATTTGGCCAAATAAAGTAACCACCAGATCTTTCACTGCGATTCCTTCTGGTATTTGCGGGGCAATTTCAAGGCATATGTCGTTAATCGAACGGATACCGTCAACTTTTGCCAGAATAATATCGATAAGTTGGTGCGAGTCCCGGCAGGTGAAGTTGAGGTTGGGGACAGGTAAGTGATGCATGATTAGCCATGCACTGGTTTGGATAATGGTTTCAGTCAATGCAGTTCTTTTTTGGGCGCTGAAGCTCCAAACCTGTTCCTCTCTAAAGCGTGCTTCAAGGGGCGATAATAAATAGCCTGTGTTCTCTATTACTTCGGAGCAAAACGCAAAGCCTGAAAGATCGATAAATTCTTTTATTTCGGACGCTGTGTATTTGAGTTGCGTGGGCAGGTGGCGAGTAAATAAGAGTGGCCCGGAGTTTATCCAGTGACCATGATCTGTTAACTGCCCATGTATCAAACCAATTAAATCTCTTACATCACCACCGTTAACATCAATAAACCATGGTGTAATAATTAAATCAAAAGTCTGTTTGATGAATGGCAATTGCCAAACATTAGCGCCCATTAAAAGCCAACTGCTGCGCAAATTTTCAGGGTCATCTATAGGGTTTAGCGTCCAGCTTTTGGTGGCGGGGTAATTAATCTGCGGAAAATTTTTGAATTCACCAAAGTTCAGTGGTTTCTGGTTGTAGATAAGCTCACTTGCCACTGCCAGTAACAGTGGGTTGCTATCCAGTGCGACAGTAAATTCAGGTTTTAATTGGCTGTGAATATCCCAGCTCAATCTTCCTGCGCCTGCACCCAGCACCAAGATTCGTTGCGGTTTTGTGGGTAAATCTGCAATAAACTGCATGGTTCGCTGCAGTGCCGATGCGTTTTCCTGGTTTGGCGTTAAGCCTGAGTCCCAGGCCCAATCACGAAAAATGAGATCAAAGTATTCACTGATATCACCGGGGTTCATTTGTCCTAGTTGTTCGTTTGGAGCAGGATTAATTCCGAGTTTTTGTAGCAGTGTGAGAATCGATTCCAGATTAATTTGATTGGCGGTTTGAATATCGGTAAGTCGTTGGCGGCTGGTGTTGGTTAGATCGTAGCGTGATAGTGATTCCTCTAAGGCAGCTAATCCTTGTAATGCCATATATTGCATAGTGGCAGTTTGGTGTTGCCAGATTACGGTATGGTGATTGCCTGCAGGAAATAAACAGGGGACATCGCCCAGTGAAAAATGTTGTGTGCCGCAAGCCGAGCAGTATAAGTTTTTGAAATCAAAACCTTGTTGTGCGGTGCTGCCACAGTTGGGGCAGAGAGTGCATCCGATAAAATTTTTAGAATAATGTTTCGTATTAATCATTTCGCTTTACCAGATGTGAATTCGAATCAGTTGATATTTCAATTAAATATAAATTCTTTACAGAATAAAACGCCTTCTAAAGCAGGGCAGTAGAAGGCGTTTTAGTATTGCTTGTCAAACAATTAAAAATTACACAAGACCTAAGGTGTTACTGCCGAGATTAATACCAGCCAAGCCCATGCCTTTTGGAATTGCACCGTTTAAGTCATACACATTGCCACCTTGTCGCGCAGAAAAACCACTCGCAAATCCTGGCATTTGCGTCGCAACAATAAATGGACCGTTACCTGACGTGTGATCCATGCCGTTCCCCATACAAGTTACTTGTACAACTACGGTGGAATTGATGAGCGGTTGACCATCCGGGCCCGATGTTTTGCGCAGTTTATCAATCAAATAAGCGGGCACATCATTCAGGTAGCGCCACATTTCAACAAATGCACTGTTATTAGGTGCACCGTGACACGCTTGGTGCGCGTCTTGACTCCAGGACGTATTGTGGCCAGTCCAGTCACCTTGGTGGTTGCCCAATTGCAGGGTTGCAACTTTCGTAATGCCGCAGGCAAGCGCAGCGACAATAATATCGGCTTGTGATTTGCCGGTAGCCTGCATGTTAGCCAAACTTGGGGTGATGTTGCTGCCGCAATTGGTCGTAGTTGTTCCGCTGCTGCTACTGCTATTTGCATTCGCAGTATTGGTTTTGATTTTCTTCAGTGAATCGATATGTTCCTGATAACGTGCATATTCCTGCGTGCTAAGTTTGCTCTTGATGGAATCAAGTGCACGCAATTGCGCATCATAAGACAAGGCATAAGTTGTATCAGGTGTTGTTCCGCCACCGCCGCCACCAGTGCCACTAAAGATACTGGCGAGTGCCTGGGTGGGATTGTCCTGGCAGGGGCCGATGTTGCTGCAGAGTGTGCCGTTGGTTGTAGCTTTTGCACCCAAATAAATCGATGAGCGAGGCGTGCTGCTGCCCAGTACCGATGCAATACGCTTGTCCATGGTGGGTGAGTTGTAATCTGTCACGCCCAGAGAGTTCATCGCAGTTGCGTGACCAGAGGTAATTACATCCACCTGACGGAAGTGGCATATGTCGGACACCGCGTAACCCTGTGGACCATAGGGGCGGGTAATCTGGTTCATCTGGCTTGCGCTAGTTGGCATCCACTGACCCGCAGCTGCACCGCTGTTCAAGTAGCAAAATACGACACGTTTGTTGGTGGCGTCCTGCGCGAGCACATGACGGTTGGCCAAAATGCCGCCCACTAATGCAGAGCTTTTTAGCAGCCCTGCTGCGATGCCGGATTTGCCAATCAGGTCAAGAAAACGGCGACGATCTTTTCTGACAAAGTCTTCACGGATTTGTTTGTTGCCGCTGTAATAATCTTCTTTCAAATATGCATTCAGTGCAGCAGGCCCTTCTTCGAGTTTTTTGTGATGTTCCATCGCCTCGAGTGCATCTTCCTCGGGTAAGTGGCGAAATTTGCTATCAATTTTTTTCATAACCAAACCTCTTGGATTTAGAATTCTGTTTTTGGTTGTCTAGCTACGGGGTGGAGCAGTGCTCCACCCACTAAGCCTTAGCGACGGAAACGAATTACGTTAGACATCCCCAGTTCTTTCAGCATGGCTCTTGGATTGCGATTGCTCGCAGAGAGTCTGGTTTTCAGTGCATCGGATACACAGGCCAGTTGCCCTTGCTGTTGGGTAGTAAGCGGAGTTTCCAGTGTGTCATCCTGGAATTGTCTGCTCAGTGAATAACCGGTTGCATAGCGGAATGATTTTTGGATCAGACACGCATCTATACCGGGTAGGTTATTGGCTACCATCACTTTCCCTAAATCTTTAGAGCCGGTGAATGAAAGACCTGGTGAACCAGTATCTTTTTCATTATTCACTTCATTGAAGCCAACTGTGCCTACGCCATTGGCACCAAACAAGCGCCCGCCGTTATTAACCATTGGTATTTCAACCAAATTGGTGCGCGCTTCGTTGCCGTTCAGATCCAATGCTTTTTGTACAACCTTGCCGTTGCTCAATGCGCGTGGCATGCCCAAGTGGTCGAAATCATCAACTGCGAAGAGCGGGTTGATAATTGCGTTGTGGCATTGTGCGCAAGGAGTTCCCGGTACTGCGGTTTGCATATCGTAGAAACGGGTGGTAGTCAGGTTGCCAGCTTCCAACGCGGTTTGAGCGTCAAGAGCGGCTTTGTCACGTAACCCGGTGTTGTCTTCAAATGACGTTGGCAATGGAATGTTTTGGCACAGCATATCCTGACGCACATGCACGGCACGTTTGATTGGCGAGGTGCGGCCAGCGTGAGCATTTACTGTCATAAATGCACCAGAGGCCAATACCCCACCACGTTTGGAGTTGGCAGTGTTCACCATCCGCC
>CAXAVL010000302.1:0-4415 GCA_963971905.1 uncultured Cellvibrio sp. | reverse complement strand
TTCAACATTGGGTAAAAAACCAGCGAGGAGTGACCTGGCTGGTTTGCTTCTTTACCGTTTGTAACTAAATATATCTACAGAGAATAGACCTCGGTAGTTGCAGGGTGGAACAGTTCATCTACAGAAAGATGTCTTGAACTCAGTCCCTGTTCGTAGTGGTTGCGCAGGAAGTATTCTAGCGTTTTGACGTTCGGTGCGACTCCGTATGACCAAAGATCCTTGGACATTTGTTGCGTTACGCCCAAAACATCTTCGACAAATGGCATTGTAACCTTGGTTGCTGAAGTATCTGATAGGGCATCAAGTGCCATTGTTTTAGCTTCAGTAAAGGCCTTGAGTAGAGCGCCTGGTAACCAGGGGTGCTGCTCAGCCAAGCTGCGACGTACGCCTAGAACGTGCATGATTGGGAACAACCCGGTTTCTTGATGCCATTGGCGTGCCGCAGAAAATCCATCCTGCCATAGGCGGCGGATCTGAGGGTGGCCTTCGTGGTAGCAGCGTGGCCATCTAGGGCCGATAAAACCATCAATTTCCCCGTCGATTAGCATCTGGTTTAGGGTAGCGCCTTCTGGAGCGTTCTCAATAGTTACGTTGTCTGGTAGATCAAGTTTGATCTTTTCAGGGCGACCAGGCTTGTCCATTCCACCGCGTACCCAGGTTATCTGGTCAGGTGTGACACCTGCATCTGCAAGAATAGCTCTAACCCATACGTTTGCTGTGAGTTGGTATTCCGCGATGCCGATGCGGCGACCTTTGAGATCTTGAGGTGTTTCTATTCCTCTATCCGCACGAATATAAACGGAGGAGTGGCGAAATGCACGGCTAAGGAAAACAGGAATTGCGATGTATGGAGGATTCTCTCGAGTCAACGAAACGCAATATGAACTCAATGATATTTCTGAAATATCACATGTCTTGTGGCGAAATGCGTTGAAGAACATCTCTTCTGGTGATTGAAGAAAAGTGATCGGATCGACACCGTCGATCTGTACCCGTCCATCATGAATGGGGCGAGTTCGATCATAATCACCCATTGCTAGGGAAAGTTGGAGCTTAGACATTTTTTATCCTTCTTGGTAATTAAGTGTGACTGTGTCACCCGTTTCGCTACTGGTAAGTAGTGCATGACAGATTTCGAGTGAAGCTCGGCCCCATTTGCCATCCTGCAATGGAGTCGTTTGTTCACGAAGTGCAGCATAAAGCGTGTCAAATACTTCTGCTCGGGCGGTTCTAAAAGGTGCGGGGTAGAATTCGGGTCCATTCGTATCGGTAATTTCCACTCCGTTCGGTGTCAGGCGAATGTCTCCGCGGTCGCCGAATACGAAAACCTGACCAAAGTGCTCGTGAGTTTGAGCCTGAGGGCAGGTTTCGAGTGATGAAAATCCGCGTGATGACTTAAACTCTGATTCGTCCTGGACGGATTCCAGTATTTTACGGGCGCTCTTGAATTCATCTGACTTGGATATGCCTAATTCAGCAGTGTTTTCCATTAGCCGGTCGCCATCAAAATGAGCGTAGCCTGAGTACGTCAAGCTGGCAAAGACACCTTCGCTAAAATCAATCAGCATGCTGTAGGCGCCCTCGGTCGGTCGATCAGCATCCCAGGCTCCACCAGTTCTGGCGGTAACACGCTGAGCGGGAACACCAGCGAGTCGGCGGACGAGATCGATTTGATGGACGGCTTGGCTAAACACTACACCTCCACCTAAGTCTGTTGAAAGCTCTGCCGCTGTTCTTGGGCGATATAAGAAATCAGTAGCATAGAGCGCATGTATCATCCTTACGCGCCCAATCTTACCTTTCGCGATTAAAGCTTCCGCGAGCTTAACCGGACCATCAAAGCTGTGGCTAGGACCAACAATGATCTGTACTCCCGCCTTTTTTGCCGCTTCAATTAGTGATGACGCATCTTCTAATGTGACAGTCATCGGCTTTTCGATAAGGACGGATTTACCGGCGTTTATAGCGGCTAAAGCATGCTCTTTATGTAATCCATGAGGCGTGGATACATAGACCACTTCCACGTCAGGGTCTGTTACTAGGTCGCTAACATCGGCATAGGTCTTTGCACCAAAAGTCTTTTCAAATGACCTCCTGTGTTCGGAATTTGGCTCCGCGCCAGCAACTAAGGTAACCCCTGTGTGTGCATGGATAGCGGGGGCCGATAGCGCAAAGGCTCTCCCTAAACCCGCTACGCCTAGGCGTATTGGATTAGATATCGAGGACAAGGTGATCACCTTTCGCTCGGGAGACACATAACATTATTGTGTCGGACTTCTCGTCATCCATTAAAGCTAAGTCACGGTGATCAACTTCACCGCCCGTGTACTTGCATTTACAGGTACCACAGGTGCCGGTTTCACAAGAGCTGGAAAAATCGTGCCCATTTGCACGCAGCGCTTCCAGAATAGTGTGATCAGCGGGAACGGTTATTGTTTCTCCTGATTTTTCGAGTTCGATGGTGAATTCGGTATCACTATCTTTAATGATTTCAACAGGCATGAACTCCTCAAAGTGAACTCGGCCATCAGGCCAATGTCCCGTACCGCCTTTCACTTCTTCCATAAGCGAAGTTGGGCCGCAGCAATAGATATGCTCCTGCGTTGGCGTCATCAGCAAGTCCCAAAAATCAAAAATAGTTGCATTATCGCCTTCGCTATAGTGAATAGTGATGGCTTCTCCGCAAAGTTCCTGAAGCTCATCAGCGTATGCTGCTTTTTCATAGCAGCGAGCTAAATAGACAACTCGGAATTTTCTACCTTCTGCTTTTAGTCTTTGTGCCATAGAGTAAATCGGTGTGATACCTATACCGCCACCGATTAACAAAGCATCGTGCTTCGGACCGAGAGGAAACTCATTATCAGACGTTTCTACATCCAGAACCGTCGATACTGTTGCCTGCTCATGCATCGACTTTGATCCACCACGAGAATTGAGCTCTTTTTTGATCGCAACAGTGTAAGCGCTTGGGTTGTCACCAGAATAAACCAATGAATAATAACGATGAGCTCCAGAGGGCGTGGTGATAGAAATATGCGCACCCGGTTCAGCGGGCGGCAACGGTTGCCCATCAGTAGGGGCTAACGTGAATTCTTCAATCTCTGGCGTAAGCGTACGCCGAGCAGTCACTTTCAGTTTCATTTTTCTTCTCTCTGGGTGTCGCTATATATGGATATGGTGTCATCAATCCTTAAATCGGGATGTTTATGACCTGGATCAATATTAGCAATCTAATAATTTTCAGTCAATAATAATTAGATTGCTAATAATGTTGACTGTCGATAATTAGATGTCTATTATTTCTTCCGCTGAGGTAATCGAACATGGGAATTGATTTTCTGTTAATACCTCCTCGACATGTTTTGTCGACTCGTCGAATAGAAACATGATTACAAATTTGGCTTACAAGCAGTGACGTAGGGTGCTTGTAGCTATGCGAAATAAAATAAAACGGAGAAATGCACAATGCTTACACCACAAGAAAATGAATTGTTAACTCATGTTATGCCGACCGACCCGATGGGTAAGCTTATGCGCCAGCATTGGACTCCGGTTTGTTTGCTCGAAGAAGTTAAAGAATGCGATGGCACTCCAGTACTGGTTGAAGCTTTGGGATCTCGTTATGTAGCATTCCGCGATACCGAGGGCCGAGTAGGGTTGTTGGATGAGCTTTGTCCTCACCGTCTTGCGTCTTTAGTTTTCGGTCGTAATGAAGATTGTGGTATCCGCTGCCTGTATCACGGCTGGAAGTTTGATGTGGAAGGTAACGCTGTAGCAATGGCTTCAGAACCACCAGAAGCAGAAAAGTCTATGTGTTCAAAAGTGAAGCACAAAGCTTATAAAACTGTGGAGTGGGGTGGTTTCCTTTGGGCTTGGCTGGGTGAGGGCGATGCGCCGGAATTTAAAAAGCCGGCATTTGCACCTAATGAAGATGTGCAAGTCTCTATCCTCAAAATTCGCCTACCATGTAACTGGGCTCAAGTTCTAGAAGGTCAGATTGACTCAGCTCATTCTTCATCATTGCACTCTTCGGACATGGTTCCTGCAAAAGTTGAAAGTGCGGCTGCGGATGATCAAGGTTGGTACCGTCCATCAACTGATAAGTCCCCGCGTATGCAGTCTGCGAAAACTGATTATGGATTCCATTACGCTGCGATTCGTCGTCCTATCGCGAACGCTGCAACCCATGACTACATTCGTATCACTCAGTATGTCGCACCTTACTACGCGCTGATTCCGCCTAACACTTCATACAACGTCGCAGCAGTCATCGTTCCGATCGACAATGAAAACTGTAACTTCCACTTTATTGCCTGGGGTAACCCTGAAACTACGCCAGATACGACTGCTTGGCGTGAGTTTGCTCGTGCAGTGCCGGGCGTAGATGTTGATCCGATTACGTGGGCGACAGTGGG
>CAXAVL010000301.1:0-4506 GCA_963971905.1 uncultured Cellvibrio sp. | reverse complement strand
TCGGCCTGCGCCGCCGTGGGGTCGCTCGGGGGATGGATCAGGACCCGCGCCTCCTGCTCCTCGATCGTCTCAATGTTGTAGGGAAGCAACCCCTCCAGATTAAACTGTTGCCGTTCACGTTCAGTAAACGCACTCCCCTTATTTAATAACGGCGCTTCCAATAATGCAGGCCCAGCAAAAGGGATATAGATCGGACGTTTTTTCGCCATGACATTCACTAACCAATTCTAGGGGTTTAATGCAACCATAGCGCAATTGCCCTAGAACAACCAGCAGAGGGGAATAACAATTATTAATTTGCGCTGCCGAAGGGTAAAATGCCCGCAATCCGCCTCATTGACCCTCTTTTGAATTACGTGAGATAACCATGAACATTGATAAATTTATCGAAAAAGTTAATTCAACTCCCAACACTGTTCACTTTGCTGACACGATTGCGGTGATTGAAGAAAATTACGATTTCACGCCCACCGCATTTCAAAACGGCTCACTTAAGAATGAAGCGGGACAAAATTCCGGTTCTTGTAAATTATTTTCGTTCGCTCAGTTACACAATCTAACAGAAGCTCAAACATTGGTATGTTTTGGGGATTATTACCGTGTTGATGTACTGCAACATCCCGATGCGCAAGACCATCAAAATATTCGTAACTTTATGCAATCTGGCTGGAGCGGCATTACGTTTAGTGGCAGTGCATTAAGCAAAAAATAACTTTAGGAATCCGCCATGTTATACCTACTCAGACTCATTGTGATCACCATCAGCCTCACAGCTTGCGCTTCATCACTTACATCTACAAAAAATACACCTAAAGCAGAACTGACACACTGCCCTGAAAATCGACCGCACATATGCACAAGAGATTATCGGCCGGTTTGTGCGACAAAGGATACCAATGTCCGCTGCGTAACCACACCTTGTCCCTCAACAGAGCAAAAAACGTATAGTAACGCCTGTAGCGCCTGCGCAGACTCAAAGGTTATCGGCCATATTCCCGATGAGTGCCCTTCTCTATCAACCAAACAGCAATAGTATTATGTGGATACAGAAAGAACTTCATTTAGCTGCTCGCACGCGAGGATTTCATCTAATTACCGACGAAATCCTGCGGCGGTTGCCCGAGTTAAGCAATTACAAAATCGGCCTGTTGAATATTCTCATTAAACACACCTCAGCATCATTAACAATTAATGAAAATGCCGACCCAACCGTGCGCAAAGATTTTGAAAGCTTTTTTAATCGCGCAGTACCGGAAGATGACCACTATTATTTACATAATGATGAAGGTAGTGATGACTTGCCAGCACATTTAAAAGCCAGCATTTTGGGAGCAAGCCTAAATATTCCCATTACCGATGGGCAGTTAAATTTAGGGATTTGGCAAGGCGTCTATTTGTGTGAGCATCGCAATCACGGCGGCAACCGCACGCTAGTAATAACGTTACACGGTGAAGTCTACATGTGATCGACTAAAGAATTATATGGAAAAATAAAGCCCTAGTTCTCACTAGGGCTTTATTAAGGTTTGAGAAATATCAACTAATCAGGGATTTCAAATCAGCGGCGTTCCAGTGAGGGAAATGCTTGCGAATAAGTGCATTTAGCTCGATTTCAAAGTCGCTGTACTGAGTCAGCGTTGTCGCTTTTGACTCCAGCTGCTCGATAACCATACCAGCGCCTACGGTGATGTTAGTGAGGCGATCAATCACAATAAATGCACCGATCGCACGATTATTATCGTACTCATCGGCAACAACAGGTTGAGTCAATAACACATCAACTACAGCGATATCGTTTAACTGCAACTGATTAACTATTGAATGTTCCTGCGTATTTACGTCGATACGATAATTGATGGCCTCAATCGATCCACTCACCACTTTGCTGGCGAATTTAAACAGGTATTCGGAATTCGCTTGAGCGCCTTTTTCTGCCATCCATACAACATGTGCCTTAAGATGATTGGATTGTGGCACTGAGTCTTTTGCTAATACCAGCATGTCACCACGGCTAACATCAACCTCGCTAGTGAGTGTCAATGTGACTGCTTGGCCAGTAAATGCCTCCTGCAATTCTCCATCGTAAGTCACGATGGATTTTACATAGCTTGTTTTACCAGAAGGCAGTACACGAATTTCATCGCCGACCTTCACTACACCAGATGCAACATTGCCGCAGAAGCCACGGAAGTTGAGATTGGGACGATTGACGTACTGTACGGGAAAACGGAAATCCGAATAATTTTTGTCGCCCGCAATAGGCACAGTTTCAAAAATTTCCATCAAGGTTTGACCCTGATACCAAGGTGATCTCTCTGAGCGATTCACCACGTTGTCGCCATCCAATGCAGAGATAGGCACAAACATGACATTGTTCATACCTAATTTCGCCGCAAAATCAAAATAATCTTGTTTGATTTTGTCAAACACTGCTTGATCAAAATTCAACAAATCCATTTTATTAACAGCAACAACAATATGCTTAATGCCCAGCAATGAAGCGATATAACTGTGGCGACGAGTTTGAGTAACCACACCATAGCGTGCATCAATCAAGATAATCGCAAGATCACAAGTAGAAGCACCGGTAGCCATATTGCGCGTGTACTGCTCATGACCCGGAGTGTCCGCAATAATAAATTTGCGTTTTGCGGTAGAAAAATAGCGATACGCAACATCGATAGTAATACCTTGCTCGCGCTCCGCTTGCAAACCGTCTACCAGTAGCGCCAAATCGATTTTTTCACCGGTGGTGCCGTGTTTAACGCTGTCAGAACGGATTGCATCCAATTGATCTTCATAGATCATTTTTGAATCATGCAATAAACGGCCAATCAAGGTGCTCTTGCCGTCATCTACGCTGCCGCAGGTTAAAAAGCGCAGCAATTCTTTTTGTTCATGTTGCGCGAGATAGGCGTTGATATCCTGCGCAATTAATTCGGACTGATGACTCATAAGGGTCTCTTTGCAATCAGTAAGTTGTAATGACTAAAATTTTACAAAAGGGTGTTAGTACGATTAGAAATAGCCTTCTTGCTTTTTCTTCTCCATTGAACCGGAGCTATCGTGATCAATTACCCTGCCCTGACGCTCCGATGTAGTCGTCAACAGCATTTCCTGAATAATTTCCGGCAAGGTGGTCGCTTCGGATTCAACCGCTCCGGTTAATGGATAACAACCGAGTGTGCGGAAACGCACCATTTTTTCTTCAACTTTATCCTTTGGGCCAATCGGCATACGGTCATCATCAACCATGATGAGGGTGCCGTCGCGCTCAACCACTGGGCGTTTGGCTGCAAAGTACAGCGGAACAATGGGGATATTCTCCAAATGAATGTACTGCCAAATATCCAATTCAGTCCAGTTAGACAGAGGGAATACACGAATACTTTCACCCTTATCTACGCGGCCATTGTAAATATTCCACAATTCAGGGCGTTGATTTTTAGGATCCCAGCGATGGTTTTTATCGCGGAAAGAATATACGCGCTCTTTTGCACGAGATTTTTCTTCATCACGACGAGCGCCACCAAAAGCCGCATCAAAACCATATTTATTCAGCGCTTGTTTCAAGCCCTGGGTTTTCATGATGTCGGTGTGTTTGGCGCTACCATGAGTAAATGGCCCCACACCCATATCAACACCTTCTTGGTTGATATGCACAATCAGATCCCAACCCAAGTCTTTGATTCGCTGGTCGCGAAACTCAATCATTTCACGAAACTTCCACGTAGTGTCTACGTGCAACATAGGAAATGGTGGTTTACCGGGAAAGAATGCTTTCATGGTGAGATGCATCATTACCGCAGAGTCTTTGCCGACAGAATAAAGCATGACCGGTTTATCAAACTCAGCAGCAACTTCGCGGATGATATGAATACTTTCAGCTTCAAGCTGCTTGAGGTGAGTCAAGTTGTAATTTGACATTCAATAGTTACCAGATAAGTACAGCGTTGGCGATTAACACGAGTGATGTAAAAACAGCCGCGATTATATAGAGCCTGAACGCAAGGTTTAATGACTAATTGTTTCTAAGTTTATTCCTGTAAGTTTGGACGCTCACAAATTAATCTTCTTTTTGTGCGGCATGGCGCTTGGCCAACAAAAGCGTAAACTCATCGCGCGCCTCTTTTGCGCGACTAAATACATTGAGTAAATAATCGCTATCTTCATGCTCAATACTGCTACGCAAGCGCGACAAGTTGTCGATAAACAAATCCATCGATTGCAAAATTGCAGTTTTGTTAGCCCGCATAATGTCATGCCACATTACCGGATCACTGGATGCAATCCGCGTAAAGTCGCGAAAACCGCCAGCGGCATAACGAAAGATATTGGGGTTTTTTATATCTTCGGCCAGCGTATCTACCAATGAATAGGCAATCACATGTGGCAAGTGGCTGGTTGCGCCCAACACTTCATCGTGCTCGACAACTGACATGCTCAACACTTCTGCACCAACGGTTTGCCACATCCGGGTAACCAAATCGATATGCCAAGCTGCGG
>CAXAVL010000300.1:0-4623 GCA_963971905.1 uncultured Cellvibrio sp. | reverse complement strand
CCGGCGCCAGCCAGTTAAACAGTGTCTCGCGAATGCGATCGCCGGTCGGGCGCAGGCCATCCACATCGGGAAAGCTGAGTTTGCGCCCGCGCCACTGGCCGCCAATGATGCGCAATTGGTTGCTGGCTTTAGGGTTTTTAACGCTTGTTTTTGCGACAGGTTTGGACAAGGCATTTCTCTATGAATAGATCAGAAGTGGTAGGATAGCGGCTTTGTTGAATTTGCAGAATCACTAATCTGCATGCGCGCCGCGCCAACTAATCGTTAACCGCTCTTTAGCTCACACCCCAGACCAACATTATGTTTTTTAATCTGTTTAAAAAATCTGAAAAGCCCGATACCGCCACCCCAGCTGCCGATGAGCCGCCCGTCGCCATTGCAGCGGCTGAAACTACCACTGCTGAAGTAGCGGTGGAAGAGTCGGTTGCTGCGGTTGCACCAGTAGCAGTAGCGCCTGAATCGGTAGCAGCTGAAGCGCCAGCGAAGCTCGGCTTTTTTGCCCGTATCAAACAGGGTTTAAGCCGCACCAGCAGCCACTTTGCCGAAGGTTTGGGCAATCTGTTTCTCGGCCGTAAAACCATCGACGATGAGCTCTTCGAAGAGCTGGAAACCCAGCTGCTGGTGGCCGATGTGGGCATGGAGGCAACAACAGAAATTATCGATAGCCTCACCAGTCGCGTCGCACGCAAACAGCTCAACGATGTAGCTGCACTCTACCAAGCCCTGCGTGAACAGCTCACCGATTTGTTGCGCCCGGTGGAAAAACCCTTGCTTATCGATAGCAGCAAACAGCCCTATGTGATTCTGGTGGTGGGTGTAAATGGCGTGGGTAAAACCACCACCATCGGCAAACTCGCCAAGCGCCTGCAAAATGAAGGTAAAAAAGTCATGCTCGCGGCGGGGGATACATTCCGCGCGGCGGCGGTCGAACAGCTGCAAGTCTGGGGTGAGCGCAACAACGTACCGGTGATCGCCCAGCATACCGGTGCAGATTCTGCCTCGGTTATTTATGATGCGCTACAAGCGGCCAAATCGCGTGGAATTGACGTGATCATCGCCGATACTGCCGGTCGCTTGCACAATAAAAACCATTTGATGGATGAGTTGTCCAAAGTCAAACGGGTGATGGCCAAAGTCGATGGCTCCGCGCCCCATGAAGTCTTATTGGTGCTGGATGCAGGCACTGGCCAAAATGCGGTCAATCAAACCGAAACCTTCCGCGACGCCGCTGGTGTGACCGGTTTGGTGCTGACCAAGTTGGATGGCACTGCCAAAGGCGGGGTGATTTTTGCGCTGAGTAAAAAGTTTGCGCTGCCGGTACGGTTTATCGGCGTGGGTGAAGCGATTGATGATTTGCAGCCGTTTGCGGCGGAACCGTTTATCAAGGCGCTGTTTAATCAGGCCGATGTCAGTTAAGTAAAGGTTAATTAAACAACGATTAATTAACCAAGTTGACGCATCTTAAATAGTTAAAAACAGGGTTTGTTGTGATTCGATTTGAAACCGTAAGCAAGCGTTACGATACCGGCTACGAAGCTCTGGCAAGGGTGGACTTTGAAGTGGAGTCGGGCGAAATGCTGTTCCTCACCGGCCACTCGGGTGCCGGTAAAAGCACACTGATGAAACTCATCCTGCTGATGGAGCAACCGTCTAACGGCCATGTCTTTGTTGATGGCCATCATTTGGCGCGTATGCCCAAAAGCCAGTTGCCCTACTTTCGCCGCAATATAGGTGTGGTGTTCCAAAATCACCAGCTGCTGTTCGATCGCACTGTGTACGACAACGTCGCGCTGCCGCTGCAAGTAGCCGGTTATCCCCACCAAGAAATTGGCAAGCGGGTGCGCGCCGCCTTGGACAAGGTGGATTTACTCGACAAAGAGCGCACCAATCCCATGGCTTTGTCTGGCGGTGAGCAGCAGCGGGTGGGCATCGCCCGCGCCGTGGTAAACAAACCTACGTTATTACTTGCCGATGAACCTACCGGTAACCTCGACCCGGAATTATCCAACGAAATCATGACATTATTCCGCCAGTTCAACGAAGTTGGCACCACGGTAATGATCGCGACCCACGATGTGGAACTGCTCAAACGCATGAACAAACGGGTGTTGGGTCTGGTGCAAGGCAAACTGGTTCATGACGGGGTGCTCTGGTGAAATCGAATCGTCCTTCCAAACCGGAGCGCCGCCCTAATCGTATGGGTGCCAGTGCTACTCCACGTAACGACCGTCCGCGCCGCGAAGTGCCCCCGCGCGCTGACAACATCCGCCCCCAGGGCGCAATACAAAGCCAAATGTCCTGGCGCGACAAGTTTGATGCCTGGAGTGCCCACCACAGCAGCTCGGCGATCGAAAGCCTGTTGCGCATGCTGGGTACACCGCTGCAAAGCCTGATGACCTGGTTGGTCATTGCGATTGCTATCGCCCTGCCTGCCGCCTTGTTTGTCGTCTTTAATAATGTGCAGCAGATTGGCCAAAGCTGGCAGGATTCCAGTCAGATTTCAGTGTTTCTGAAAAAGGATGCCACCGCCAATCAGGCGCAAGATTTACGTGGCCGTTGGGCGCAGCGGCCGGATGTAGCGCAGGCGACTTATATCTCGCCTGAACAGGCGCTGGAAGAATTCAAGCTGGGTTCGGGGCTGGGTGAACTGGCTAATCAGCTCGATGAAAACCCGCTGCCGGCGGTCATTCTGATCAAACCTAAAATCGGCGGCAATACACCCGACGCCTTAACGTCTCTGCAACAGGCGCTAGTGGCTGACCGGCTGGTGGCCGATGTGCGTCTGGATATGCTCTGGGTTAAACGCTTGCATCAATTTATTACGGTTGCTGAGCGCTTTGTGGTTGCCTTGGCCGGTTTGTTGGCTTTGGGGGTGTTGTTGGTGATAGGCAATACCATCCGCATGGCGATCGAAAATCGCCGCGATGAAATAGTGGTGGTTAAGTTGGTTGGTGCTACCGATGCCTATGTGCGTCGCCCCTTTCTCTATACTGGGCTTTGGTTTGGCGTGGGTGGTGGAATACTGGCCGCGATCCTGTTGGCGATAGGATTTTGGTGGTTATCGGCGCCAGTTGCCCAGCTCGCTGATCTGTATCAAAGTAGTTTTCGTTTACAGGGCTTAGGTTTTATTGAGAGCCTGCAATTAATCCTGTTGGCGGGTTTAACCGGTTTGGCGGGCGCCTGGATCTCAGTGGCGCGGCATTTGTATCAGATTCAGCCGCGTTGATTGATCCTTTTTATCGTGCCAATTGAAGGTGCAACATCCGCGTAAAGTGAACTTTTTGGGTGCTAGCGAAACCAATAAGCGGGTGATACACTCGGGCAATATTGAAATTGGAGGTAAACATGAGCACAAGCACAAGTCTGCAACCCATCGGCATTCTCGCCCCCGGTGCAAACCTGAATGCCTATGTTCAGGCGGTCAGCAGCTTCTCTATTCTCACCGTTGAGGAAGAACAAGAACTGGCGCGCGATTTGGTCACCAATGGCAATCTCGATGCAGCCCGTAAATTGGTTATGGCGCATCTGCGCTTTGTGGTACATATCGCCCGCTCTTACAACGGTTATGGTCTGCCGCTGGGTGATCTGGTGCAAGAGGGCAATGTCGGCTTGATGAAAGCCGTTAAGCGTTTTGACCCGGACAAGGGTGTACGTTTGGTGTCCTTTGCTGTGCATTGGATTAAAGCCGAAATCCATGAATTTATTCTGAAAAACTGGCGCATCGTCAAAATCGCCACTACTAAAGCCCAGCGCAAGCTGTTCTTTAATTTGCGCGGCGCTAAAAAGCGTTTGGCTTGGCTGAGCAACGATGAGGCCCACGCTGTTGCGGCAGATTTGGGGGTGGATGTTAAACAAGTGCGCGAAATGGAAGGCCGTTTAGCCTCTTATGACGCCGGTTTTGATGCTGGTGAAGACGACGAAGACGATGGTTATGTCGCACCGGCGCATTACCTCGAAGACAACCGCTACGATCCTGCAGTGCGCCTGGAAGAGTCCAATTGGGAAGAATCCAACGTTAACAGCTTGGAGAAAGCGCTGGATAAACTGGATGACCGCAGTCGTGTAATCCTGCAGCGCCGCTGGTTAAATGACGACAAAGCGACCCTGCACGATTTGGCCGCTGAGTACGGTGTTTCTGCTGAGCGCATTCGCCAGTTGGAAAAAAATGCCATGAATAAAGTCAAAACTATGATGCTGGAAGCCTGATCTTCTTACTGACTAGCATGTACAGAAGCCGCGCTTAGCGCGGCTTTTTTATTATCTGCCCATTTATAAATGCATTGTTAAAGGTGTTATCGTGGCGCGACTTTTTTTGATAATCGCCGCTGTTAGCGGCTTTTTTGCGGTTGTTATCGGCGCATTCGCTGCACATGGCTTGAAAAAACTGCTCGCTCCGGAAATGCTGGATGTGGTGAAAACCGGCGTGCAGTACCAGATGTATCACGCGCTGGCACTGTTGCTGGTAGGTCTGTGGCTCAGTTATAAACCTGACACATCAGGGTTAAAAGCAAGCGGCTTAGCCTTTATACTGGGCACCCTGTTATTCAGTGGCAGCCTCTACGCGCTGGCCATGGGCGCGCCGCGCTGGTTGGGGCCGGTGACACCGCTGGGCGGCCTGTGTTT
>CAXAVL010000299.1:0-4716 GCA_963971905.1 uncultured Cellvibrio sp. | reverse complement strand
CGCGTCGGTCGCCAAGGCATGTTCCTAATCGGCTTTGCCCTCGCCGCTTATTTATTTCGCAAACTGATGGTGGCGATTGAAGAGAAAGACCGCTGGTATTCCGGTTTTATCTGGCTCGCTATCTGTGGCTTGGCTGCAGATTGGGCTGGGCTGCACTATATGGTGGGCGCATTTTTAGCGGGCGCAGTGATGGATGCCGAATGGTTTAATCAGGAAGATATGGACAAGCTGCGCCATTTTGTACTGATGATCATTATGCCGGTATTCTTCCTCAGCACCGGCCTGCGCACCAATTGGGAGGTGGGTGGCACTACCGTATTTATCGCTGCCGCTATGCTGTTGATTGCCTCAGTCGCAGGGAAATTGGTGGGCATTCACGCCGCCGGTAAGATTCTCAATTGGCAAAAGGGCGAAGCCTCAATCATCGGCTGGCTACTGCAAACCAAGGCGTTGATTATGATCATCTTCGCCAATGTGCTGCTCGATAAACAGATCATCACCAGTGAAACATTTACCGCACTACTGGTAATGGCTATCGCCAGCACTATGTTGACCATACCGGTGGTGACGCCCAAGCTAAAGATGATGAAAGAACTTATTTCCCGCGCGAAATAACCAGCGCTGGATTGAATCGACAAAAATCAAAAAGCCCCGGCTGGTGAGCGGCGGGGCTTTTGATGCGGCCTAATAATTAGATAACAAAACGCGACACCAAGGTATTAAGGTCCGTAGCCAGACGTGCCAATTCATATGTTGCCGCGCTGGTTTGATTGGCTCCAGCAGCCGACTGGGTGGAGAGATCGCTAATATTCACGATATTGCGATCCACTTCCCGCGCTACGGCAGCCTGCTCCTCAGAGGCACTGGCGATTAACAGGTTGCGCTCGCCAATCTGCCCGGCCTTTTGGTAAATCTGCTCCAACGCCCCACCGGCCTCTTCGGCCACCGTTAAGGTTTTACTCGCGTGCTCCACACTGTTCTTCATTGAGTGCACTGCGGCTGCGGTTCCACCCTGAACGGTGCTAATCATTTGTTCAATTTCTTGGGTAGATACCTGAGTGCGATGCGCCAAAGCGCGCACCTCGTCCGCCACTACGGCAAAACCTCGCCCAGCTTCCCCCGCTCGCGCCGCTTCAATAGCCGCGTTCAACGCAAGCAGGTTGGTTTGTTCGGCAATAGCGCGAATAACATCCAAGACCTTACCAATATCTTTTGATTGATCCGCTAAACCGCCGATCAATGCCGACGTACGGTTAAACTCGTCGGTCATTGATCTCAAGGCGGTAACAGTGTGTTTTACCTTATCGCGCCCTTCATGTGCCAGGCGCGATGATTCGCTCGACTCTTCCGCCGTGCTAACCGCATTGCGCGCCACATCATCTACCGCAGCACTCATTTGTGTCACGGCCGAGGCGGCCTGTTGAATTTCATCGTTCTGCCGCTGCAGGTTGCGTGAAGCATCATCTGCCACTGAACTCAACTCCTCGCTAGCAGACGCCAATTGCACCGAAGAATTACCAATTTGCGTGATAGTCGTGCGTAGATTGTCTTGCATCAAAGCAAGTGACGCGAGTAACTGCGCTGGCTCATCCTTACCCTCAGCATAAATATTCTGAATGAGATTGCCACTCGCAATCGTTTCAGTGGCGATTACCGCTTGTTGCAAAGGCGTAATGATGCTGCGGGTGACCGCAGTGGCCAGAACAATAGTAACCAACAAAGCGATAACGATGCTGCCAACAACTATTTTTTGGGCGCTGGCGTAGGCATTGTCCGACTCAGTGGCCGCCTGCGCAGCACCATCGCGACTAATCTTCCCCAAACTCAACAACATTTGGACCATCTGATCAGAGACAACGTTGAGCTCGGTATCCACAAGCGCAATAGCTGCCGCTCTATCACCAGCCTTCATGGCCGACAATACTCGCTCTGTACTCTTGATATAAGACAACTTGGCCTTTACCAATTCATCAAAAACGCGCCGCTCCTCCGGCTCAGTAATCTCGCGCTCAAAGGCCAAAATGGTCTGATCAAGCTCTTGCGCGCGCACCTGCAACGTTGTTTCAGCTTTAGTGACCGCAGCTGGATTCGCATCGATCACTAATCGCAAAGCATTCACGCGGTAGCGCATCAGCGCTAGATTTAAATCCCCTATCGCGTTTAAAGTCGGAATCCAGATATTGTTAATTTCCTTGGTCTGGTTATTCATGTTCGACATGCCACCCAAACCAAACATACCTTGCATTAACAAAATCAGCGCCAGCACGCCAAAACCAAGTGTCAGACGCAGCCCTATCTTGAACTTTCTCATTGTTACCTCTCAATTACCGAAAAATGCCCATCCATTTAGGCGGCCAACATTATTTATATTGAAACAATGCACTGTTGAAAAATGGGGGATGGTTGTTGAGTATTGTTCAAGATGTCCAAAGGTAAAGATTTAAATTTTTTTGGTGTTATTGATCCAGATGCAAGCCAATCACGTAGATTGGCCGCTTTTTGTTGAATCTTGCTTTATAATCGCCGCCTTTTTATCCAGTCAGCACTCGCTGCATCCTGTCAGGCGCAATTCCCCATGCATATTGTTGTTAAAGTATTTTCCGAAATCATCATTAAAAGTCCCCCCGTACGGAAGCGTTTTATCAAACAATTGCGCGATAATTTGCGCCTGCTGTTGCGCAATGTGGGCGTGGATATCGATGTGCAACGCGATTGGGAAAAAATCGAAATTCGCTGCCCCAATGTCGATACCAGCACCGCCGCACAAATTGCGGAAGTTCTGGCACACACCCCCGGCATCGCCAACTTTTCGGTGCTGCATGACTACCCGCTAGGTGATCTCGACGCGATTTTTCAGCAAACCTTAACCCATTGGCGCGACGCTCTTGCCGGTAAAACGTTTTGCGTGCGCGTTAAACGTGTAGGCAAGCACCCGTACAGTTCAGTTGAGATAGAGCGATACGTCGGCGGTGGTTTACTGCAGCACTCAGCGGCTAAAGGCGTTGACCTGCATAAACCCGATGTCACCGTGTACCTTGAAGTGAAAGACGACCGCCTCTGGGTGCTTACCAGCAAAACCCAGGGCATGTGCGGCTATCCACTCGGCGCACAAGACCCGGTGCTGTCATTAATTTCTGGCGGTTTTGATTCCACCGTCTCCACCTACTTGTGTATCAAACGCGGCCTGCGCGCGCACTATTGCTTTTTTAATTTGGGCGGGCGGGCGCATGAAATTGGCGTAAAAGAAGTGGCCTATTATTTGTGGAATAAATACGGCGCATCCCATCGCGTTAAATTTGTCACAGTGCCATTTGAAGATGTCGTTAGAGAAATCCTAGAGAAAGTGGATAACCCCTATATGGGAGTTACGCTCAAACGCATGATGCTGCGCGCCGCCGAAAAAGTGGCGGAGTCATTGGAAATTCCCGCACTGGTCACCGGTGAAAGTGTCGCCCAGGTGTCCAGCCAAACGCTGGTGAATTTAAATGCGATTGATCGCGCCATCGACATGCTGGTACTGCGCCCGCTCGCTACTATGGACAAAGGCGATATCATCGACCTTTCGCGCAAAATCGGCACCGAGAGTTTTGCTGCGAGCATGCCGGAATACTGCGGTGTAATCTCGGTGAACCCGACCACCCGCGCAAAAATGCACAAGGTGGAACACGAAGAAAGCAAGTTTGATATGGCGATATTAGAGCGCGCGATTGCCGAGCGCCGCGCGCAAAATATCGATGAAATCGTCGATGAGCTGGATACGGACTTATCCGTGCCAGTAGTGGGCGAAGTCAACGCACCGGATGTGATTATCGACATTCGCCACCCGGATGAGCAGGAAGCCAATCCGCTGACAGTGAGCGGTGTCGAAGTGCGCACCATTCCGTTCTACTCGCTCAACCACAACTTCGCCAATCTGGATATGAGCCGCCAGTATTATCTCTACTGTCAAAAAGGTGTGATGAGCCAATTGCATGCAGCCAATTTGAAAGATGCAGGCAAGCTGAATGTCGGCGTTTATCGCCCTGAACCCAAAAGCGCTTGCGCTATTTAATGCGCGGTTCGCTACTGGATTTAAAAAAGGAAAGGCTGATTGAATTTGATTACCTGCGCGGTCTGGCAATTGCCCTGATCGTGCTGGGGCATTCTATTTTTTTGTCGGAAAAAGGTTTTCCTTTACTGCTAGAGAATGTGTTGCGCGGCGGCACCGGTCTGTTTGTGTTTATCTCCGGTTTTTTCTTTCATCGCGTGTTTTATCAAGGCTTTGAGTACCGCCACTTCATGGGCAAAAAACTGCGCTTGGTATTGGTGCCGTTTCTTGCTATTTCATTGATTGGCTTGGGGTTTCGTATTGTCGGCTGGGCGCAGGACGGCCACGGCATAGACATATTATTGCTCAATAGCTGGTACACGCTGCGCAACGGATTTGTGCTCTATCCCCACTGGTATGTGCCGTTTATCCTGCTGACCTTTGCCTGTTCGCCGCTGCACCTGCGCTATATTCACGCCGGTCTCCCGTGGCAAATCTTTTGGTTGCTGCTGTTTACGCTAATCGCGCTGTTTATCCACCGCCCCGATTCCAATATTAACCAACTGCAATCACTGGTGTATTTCACGCCCTACTATTTATTAGGCATTCTCTATTCGCGTTACAGCCAGTATCTTTTAACCTGGCAGATGCCTGTATTGATACTGGGCTTATTGCTATGGCTCCCGGGG
>CAXAVL010000298.1:0-4721 GCA_963971905.1 uncultured Cellvibrio sp. | reverse complement strand
TGCTGCCATTAAATAAAAACCCCCAGCGTTTGGCTAGGGGTTTGTCAGCAGTCTGAGGCGGCGATAAGCCGCCTTATTTTTTATATTTTTCAAGTCAACATTGTTGTATAGCGGTAGTTTTACGTTGTTTTTATTATGTTAACTAGTGGATGGTGATTTAATATGCGGGCTAATTACAACCATAGGATCGGGTTATGAAAATAAATACAGTAAGAAAGTGTTCGCCAGTCATTGTTTCTCTAGTGGTATCCCTTGCGCTATTTCTCGCATCTTGTACTACTCATAAAAATAACTCTGTGGCGAGTGAAAAAATAAAGAATCAATACCATGCTGCGGAGGTGAAGAAATACCTCGGGACTTTATCAAGCGAGAATATGCCTGGGTTTGCCTACTTGATTTCAAAGGATGGAAAAATAATCGCGAAAGGTGGTGTTGGTCTCGCCAATGTAGAAAGCAATACTGCCAATGATACGCAAACCGTTTTTAGGGCGGCCTCTATTACCAAACAATTTACGGCGGTATCCATATTGCTGTTAGTTGAACAGGGGAAGTTGTCGCTAGATGATAAATTAAATAATTATTTCCCGGCCTTGCCTAATGCCGAGAAAATTACCATAAGAAGTTTATTAGATCATACATCCGGAATGTGGGAGCAGGAAAAAGACGAAGATTTTCCTTTCCCTGTTGATCAAGAAGTTCCTGTCGATGCGCATCTTTCCTATATTCAAAAAAATAAACCCTATTTTGATCCAGGCGAGAAATGGAATTATTGTAATAATGGTTATTTTGTATTGGGCCTTATTGTAGAAAAAATCGCTGGCTTGCCGCTTGAGTCATACATGCAAAAACACCTATTTTCTCCCTTGGGAATGGAAAACTCTGGGCTCTATGGCAACAATGCTCAATATAAACATGGCGCGACAGGTTATGGCATAAGGGATGAAAAACCGTATCAAGAAATTGATACAAATATGTTTACCTACAAAGGTGCCGCAGCATTGTATTCAACGGTTGAGGATTTGTTGCTGTGGAGCGAGGCGCTACATAATGGAAAAATTATCAGTAGCGAGTCTTATCAGCAGCTCATCACACCACATAAATTTACCAATGGTTTTGTGCCTTTTGTTGGCTATGGTTTTGGTGTAGGTATAGAGGATGTTGGAGGGCGCCATACCATCGGGCACCCTGGCCGAATGTACGGCTTCCAGTCAGATATGTTGCGTATTCCTGAAGATAATATAAACGTTATATTTCTCGCTAATGTAAATAGCGGTCAACTGAAAGCAGAAGGGCGGATTACCGCAAAAATAATCGAAACTTTGTATGAAAATTAATAAAACCTAAGAATCCGTAGCAAAATAAATAGGCGAGGCGAGGCGAATGAAATGAGTGATGCATTTACCGGCTGTAAGCTCGCCTATTTATTTAACGGGCAATTGCTCGTTTATAAACGCGATGACTTTCCATATATTCCTTTCCCTAACTTGTGGGATTTTCCCGGTGGTGGGACGAGTATCTGGCTCACCCTCAGGCCAATCCACTATTAAAGACTAGACTATTAGGCTTTCTGAATACATCATTCAGCTCGTAGCAGGATTTTTCTGCGGCATAGGTATTGTTGTTATTAAATAGTTCCAATTGAAAAAAACCATTCTTCTCCCGCAAATCAATAAACCTCACTCCTACACCGATCAACCGCACAGACAAGTTTTTTCGCTGGTAAGCTTCTGCACATAAACTTTGTAATTCTATTAACGACACCGCACTGGCGCTGCGCTCGATAGTAGTGATGCTGAAATCTGCAAATTTAAGTTTTACAAAAAGTTTTACTACTTTGTAGTCATCATCCACGCGGCGCAAGCGTATTGCTAATTGTTGGCTTAGTGGCGGCAGCTCGTGCAGGCAGTTTTCCAGACTGGGTAGATCTTGCGAGAAGGTGTTTTCCACGCTCAAGGATTTGCGGCGTCGGTCTACTGTGAGTTCCCGCTCATCAATGCCGCGGCTCAGCTTGTAAAGCCTTGAACCCATTTGGCCGTAGCGCTGCGATAAGTCAAAGATCGAAAACTTTTGCAGATCACTACAGGTGAAAATATTCGCTTCTGCCAGTTTGTTCGCCATCGCCTTGCCGACGCCATAGATTTTTTTTACGGGCAATTGCGCAACAAATGCGGAAACCTGATTGGGCGGAATAACAAATTGCCCATTGGGTTTATGCCAGTCGCTAGCGATCTTAGCGAGGAACTTATTGGGTGCGATACCGGCAGACACAGTAATACCGATTTCATCTTTAATGCGCTGGCGGATTTCCTGTGCAATTAATGTTGCGCTACCGCGATGAATTTTTGCATCGCTCACATCTAAAAAAGCTTCATCCAATGAGAGCGGCTCGATCAGTTCGGTGTATTCGTAAAAAATAGCGCGCATCTTATCCGATGCTTCGCGATAGGCTTCCATGCGATGCGGCAATATCAGTAGATCCGGGCACAGACGTTTTGCTGTGCTGGAGGGCATAGCCGAGTGCACGCCGTAGCGTCGCGCCTCGTAATTGCACGTTGATATAACTCCGCGCCGATCGCTACTGCCGCCCACTGCAATCGGGCGATTGACTAGGCTGGGATCGTCGCGCATCTCAACTGCAGCGAAAAAACAATCTGCATCACAGTGGATAATTTTACGCATAGAGGTTGGTGATTGGTGGTTGATGCTGTATTTAAACACAGTGTTGCGTAGATCGCAGCAGTGTCCTGATTAATTCAATCACTGAGCTGACAGAGGTTGTCAGCGCGCTAGTTAAATAAGGTTAACTTGTATGACAATATGATCTGGCATGGGCTAGTATTAGATTTTCACCGATCAATCACTACTCCATGACAACAAATAGGAGACATCCATGCGAGTCATCAAGCCGCTTATTGCCGCCCTTGGCCTAAGCATTAGTTTCACGGCCTTAGCCGACACCCAGATCAGTGTTGATACCACCAAGCCTGGTCCCGTCATCAACAAAAATATCTATGGCCAATTTGCCGAGCATTTGGGGCGCGGTATTTACGAAGGTATTTGGGTTGGCCCCAAGTCCAAGATCCCCAATACCAAAGGTTGGCGCAATGATGTAGTCGGCGCGCTGAAAGAATTGCAAGTGCCGCTGGTGCGTTGGCCGGGTGGCTGTTTTGCCGATGAATATCACTGGCGTGAAGGCATTGGTCCGCGTGGTAAGCGCCCTGCGCGAGTAAACACCAACTGGGGCGGCGTGATCGAAGATAACGCAGTAGGAACCCACGAATTTTTTGATTTGGTGGAAATGCTTGGTGCTGAGGCCTATGTAAACGGCAATTTGGGCACCGGCACCCCACAGGAGATGGCGGAGTGGTTGGAGTACATGACCTCGGATAGCAAATCTACCTTGGCAGAATTGCGCCGCAAAAATGGCCGCGATAAACCGTTCCGCGTGCATTATTTTGCGATTGGTAATGAAGCCTGGGGCTGCGGCGGCAATATGACCCCCGAGTTTTACACCCATCTCTACAAGCAGTACGCCAGCTTCCTCAAGACACCAAAAGATAACACGCCGGTATTGATAGCCAGCGGTGGCCATACTGAAGACACCGAATGGGCCGATCATCTCACTGCCAACGTAAAACCCAATTGGAGTTTGCGAATGGATGCGGTGAGCTTCCACTACTACACCTTGCCTACCGGTGATTGGTCAGTAAAAGGCGCTGCACTGAAATTCCCTGAAGCTGAGTGGATGTCTACTATGGTCAACACGTTGAAAATGGATGAGTTCATTATCAACAATAAAAAAGTAATGGATAAAAACGATCCCGAGAAAAAAGTCGGTTTCTATGTTGATGAATGGGGCACATGGTACGACGTAACGGGCGATGATGATCCGGGCTTCCTCTATCAACAAAACAGTTTGCGCGATGCAGTTGTTGCTGGTTTAAATTTGAATATTTTCCACAAACACGCCGACCGCGTGCACATGAGTATTATTGCGCAAATGGTTAACGTACTTCAGGCGATGATCTTGACGGAAAAAGACAAAATGGTTCTGACGCCGACCTATCACGTATTTAAAATGTATGTACCGTTTCAAGATGCTACATCGCTACCGCTGGAACTAAACAATGTTCCGCAATACACACTGGGCGATGCATCAATTCCTGCGATCAGTGCGACCGCTGCACGCGCCAAAGATGGAAAAATTTATCTGGCGCTGGTAAATGCCAACCCTCACAAAGCGGAAACGGTGGATGTTAATTTAGCCGGGGTACAAATTACGGGTGTTAGCGGGCAAGTATTAACGGCATCAGCGATGGATGCACACAATACCTTTTCTGCCCCCGAGACTATTAAGCCTGCTCCATATAGTGCAAAAGCAATCAATGGCAAGCTGGCGCTGGAGATTCCAGCTAAAGCAGTGGTAGTGGTTGCGGTAGAGTAGTTATTGTTGGAATACCACTTAATAAAATCGCGCCCTTTTTTATGCTGGTTCTTGTTCCAACTTATCAAACTGCAAATAATTATTTTTCAGCCACACACGCACACGTGAACGCTCAATAATATTCATCACGTCGGTATTGTTGGCGGCAGCCCAAAAGCTGGTATTGGCGAAGTCGATACGCGCGGCTAATTGTGGTTGCAGTTTTGCCAAGGTAATAAAAATCGCATCGCGCTCTTTGGCTTTTTGGTAAGTGGTTGATTGCTCAAAATGTTCAAAG
>CAXAVL010000297.1:0-4730 GCA_963971905.1 uncultured Cellvibrio sp. | reverse complement strand
AGGATCAGGATCACTTGCCTTTTTTTCAGCACTTGAACCACCTAAATTCCCTCTCAACCCTCCTGGTGCATCCGCAAGTGATTGAACCGTTGGAAAGCGCGCGATAAACCGCTCGAAATAGGGAATCACCGTGGTGACTTGGGTTTGCTGCAACATAATTTCCGACAGCCAAACGCGGTAGGCGCTGATGTCTTGTTGCCAGGGGAGATGTTTGCGCCCGTGCTGATCAAACCATTTGAGCACAGGCGCGGAAAAAGAAGAGGTCATAGCAGTTCGCGTTCGCAGCAATAATGGGCAGGCGCGAATTCTAGCAGTTTGTTGCGCGACTATCTGCGCTGCTAGTTTCTATCGTCTGGCCACTGCTCGGCAGCTGGCGATTCGCTTGCGTCTGCTGGCGCCGTTTCTTCCGGTGCTGTTTCAGTCGCGGGTGCGGTAGCTTCACTGGCAACCGATGCAGCCGCCGCTGACTTGGGAGTTTTAAACAACTTGTTTTGCAGTTTGTTAATCAGCTCCTGCTTTTTCTCTTCCACCTGCGCTTTTGCTTCCTGTTTTTTCTCTTCTAATTTTTGTTCTGCCGCATCGATTTTTGCGCCGTGTTTTTCGCGCAATTTATATTCGGCAAAATCTTTAGTGAGCGAGGTGAGTGCGCTCTTATCAAAACCGCAATCCTTCAATGGGTCTATTGCCGCCAATGATCCTTTGCAGCGCAGCAGCGATAAACTGCGATCTACCCAGTAGTTAGTCGTGCTGAGACTGCAACCTTTCATACTGGCGGCGGCGCTGGCATCGGCCAATTTCAGCGGCAATTTAAATTCGTATTGGTCGGTCAGCAAATTAATTACCCCGGTACTGGCGAGCAATAACTGCGACACGCCCGCATTAAAACTACTCAGGGTGATGACGTGATCGCGCCAGACTAGATTGCCATCCAACTGGCGCAGCTCAGTAAAATCATCCCAACTTACCTTGGCGGGATTTTGTGTAACCAGGTTCACCAACTTGCAAAATTGCTCTTCAATATTGAGCGGCGATAAACGCACCTGCGCGCCGGAAAAAGCCGCCGTGCTGTTCATCGATGCCATTAACTGATTCACGCTGGCACCCTGCGCGGTGCCCTGGGTTTGCACTTGAATAGCGCCAGACAGACCGAGTTTTTCGTTAGCCTCCAGCGCCTTCATCAGCGGCGCCAACTCCACGCCTTTCACATTGCCATCAAATTTCAGCGCTGCTTTATCGCCGCGCGCGTCGGTATTGCTGGTGAATTTGATATCGCCTTCATACGTTCTGGCGGTGAGGGTTTGATCGATGATGCCTTTTTTCGCTTTGATACCTAGGGCGATATTATCCAGTTGCAGCTTGTTATAGCGCAGGCTTTGCAGCTTGAGCTGTGCATCCAAGTTCAAGCCGCGCAGCGCGTCCAATGGCAGGGGCACATCGTCACTCGCGGTTTTGGGAGTATTGGCCGACTCAGGCGCGGGTGGCGGCAGGTAATCGTCAAGGTTAAGGCTATCGCCCTGCAACACCAGCTTAATGGCGCTGGTGGCAAAATCCGTCACCGCGAGCGAGCCGCTAAAACGGGTTTTATCCAGCTGTAAATTCACATTGTCCAAGGCGACTTTGTTGCTATCGCCCGCCAGGTTGCTGGATAAACTCACCTTACTCAAAGCAGATTTATTGGCCGTTTCCAACTCAGTACCCAGCACCGCTAACCAATCGCGCGCGTTGGTGTCTTGCAGTTTTAGCTGGCCTTGATAGGCGAGATTTTGCTGCACATCGCTCAGGTTCAACGAATAGTTCAAGGCCAATTTGGCGGAGGATTTTCCATCGGCTTGCAATTGCAATTCACCATCATCCAAACCGATGCGGGTGAGTTTTTCATCGAGTGTTACGCGATTTTTCAATTGCGCTTTTAATGCGAGGGGCGGCGCATCGTCAGGTGTCAACGCCAGCGCAAAAGCGAGATCCAGCGCAAAGGGTTTGCCTTGGGTATTTACATCGGTCAGCGTCAGGTTGATGTCGTGCAGGGCAATGTTTTGCCCACTTTTGGCATCGGCATAATCGACTGCGCTATCGACCAGACTGATGCGTTCAACGGTCAGCTTGAGGCTCACTTCACCAGCATCAACCGCGGCGGGCGCACTGGGCTTAGTGTTGTTTTTGGATTGAGTGAGCGCTTCCCAATTGCCTTTACCGTTGGTATCCATCGCCAAGTTCACCTTGGCGCCATCCAGCAAAATGTGATCGACCTGAAAATCCCCCGAGAACAGCGGCATCAGCGCCAGCAACAAACTGGCTTGGCGCAATTGCGCAATGGGCTGTGCGGGGGTATCCAGCGCAGCGACGCTCACATCCGCCACCGCAACACCAATGCTCGGCCAGAGTTTCCAGCCCAAATCCCCGTTGATCTGCAGCGCAACGCCCTGCTCCTGCGCCAGCGCTTCAATGCGCGGTTTAAAGCGGTTGGCATCCACTAAAAATACCAATGCTAGTACTGCAATCAGCACTAATGCGACCAATAGCGCGAGCGTTTTAAGAGCAATTTTCATAATCATTCCCTCTGTGGTGAAACGGGCGAAGCAAAATAACCAGGTTCGCTAATACCCAGTTTAGAGGGGAGTGTATGAACAAAGTGCCCTGGTAGCCAAATAAAACCTGACCCTGTTCACATAAATAAACCGGGGGTTTGCGCATTTTGAGTGCCACTTTTACTCGAACCTGGCACACCCACTGCCAGTTTGGACACTAGCGCCAAGCGGGGTGCGCAACCTTGCCTAGCAGCCGAAGCTGGCATTACGAGAGGCCGTACCCTTTCGCCACTACCAACATAATCAATAACAGGTGACGCTATGAAACTTCCCCTCATTTTCTCCCGCTGGCTGGGTGCCAGCATTGCTACTTTATGCCTCATCCCCAGCCTTGCCCGTGCGCAAGCCAACAGAATTCCCGCTGGCGACCGCATATTAATGGGCGCATTTGTAGATCGCGATTGGACAGCTAACAACTCCTGCGGCGATAAAATCACCAACGCTGCCGAATGGGAAGACAACAAGCAGTGGTACGGCAATGCCGCACCCTACTTTGGTAAGATTTTCCCGGAGGTTTTCCGCCCTGATGGCAGTAAAAACTGGTACTACCTGTGGGCAGGAGAGATCAGCAAAATCAAAGCTCAGGGGCGCGTGCCTTACATCAACCTCGAATTCCACGGCGAGCTGGCACTGCACGACAACAGTAAATGCTGGTGGCGCACCGCCGCCGATAATCAGCGCGTTGACCGCAATGTAATCGCACAGATTCTCAACGGTGAGCATAACGACATCATCGACAACATCGCCCATGGCCTCAAAGCCGAAAAAGTCCCAGTGGTCATCGACTTGTTCCATGAGGCCAACGGCGATTGGTACGACTGGTCCCCCTGCAAGCACAATGAAACCTGGGCGCGTTTCCGCGATGCCTACAAACACGTAGTCAACCGCTTCCGCGCAGTGGGCGCCACCAATGTCAGTTTTGCCCACTCGCTCTGGGCAGTGAACTGGGGCTGCGCCAACAAGCGCGCGGGTGACCCGCAGCTGAATGATATTTATATCCCCGGCTATATGGATTGGCTTGGCTTGGATATCTACTCCGGCGACGGCGGCAGTTTTGCCGCTGAAATGAGCACTTGGTACAACCGTTTGGCGTCAACTGGTCGCCCCTTGGTAATTGGTGAAATGGGTGTCGCCAGCGGCAGCAATAAACTCCAGTGGATGACCAATTTCCGCAATGACTTGATCACCAAGTTCCCATCAGTAAAGGCCTTCAACTGGTTTGATATCGACAAACAGGGAGAGGCCAACTGGCGCATCGATAGCGAGACCTACAGCGGCGCCCATTTTGCTCAATTGATGCGCGAGCAACCACGCTACGTCGGCAGCTTCGGCACCTACGAGATCAAAAACAAAGCCAGCGGCAAATGCCTCGATATCCCAGCGGCGGCGACTGCCAACGGCGCAAAACTGCAGGTGTTCACCTGCAACGGCACTAACGCGCAAACCTTCACCCTGACTGACCTAACCAATTACAAAATGGAATTGCGCGCACTTAACAGCGGTAAATGTGTGGATGTAACAGCCGCAGGTACGGCCGACGGCACCCTGGTACAGCAATACGACTGCAACGCTTCAGCCGCGCAGACCTGGACAATGAAGGTCATCACTTGGACTCCGCTGGAGGTGGAATTTGTCGCCGCGCACTCAGGCAAATGCCTGGATGTAGATATGGGTATAGGACCAAAAGTACACCAGTGGTGGTGTACCGGCGGAGCCGCGCAACGCTTTGTACTGAACAAACGCTAACCCCCTTTGGGGGCGCAAGCCCCCTTTTTTCACGCTGTGACGCCTTAATTCCAATAGAAGGAATATCGTTATGTTGAAATCCCTTGTTCGTTTGTCCGCGCTTAGTTTAATCATGATGGGCACAAACGCTCTGGCTCAAACCCATGCTGCGCCATCACCGGCAGCCGTAGCGGAATACACCAAATTCAAAACCCAAAATCGGGGCGAGATTTTGCTGGAAACCGGCGCTCTACTGAAGTTTGAGGTGACTGGTCGCGAAACCCGTGGCGAGCTAGAAATCGTCACCGCGCGCCTACTCGACCCCTATGCGGTGACGGATAGCAACTACCGCAACCTGATTGTCACACTCACCCCCAAAACCGGCGATCTGGTCGCGTTTGCCGAAACAACGGAAGGCCA
>CAXAVL010000296.1:0-4757 GCA_963971905.1 uncultured Cellvibrio sp. | reverse complement strand
AATCATCCGCAATTTACATACGTATGCAAAAACTCAGGCTAAAAAAAAGCCCCTTTGCATACGTATGCAGAGGGGCAAAAGTGGAATAAAAGTAACACTTTTAACGCTAGCGAAAAATCAAGGCTGAAGCTCCGCAGATAATTCTTTCCGCACCGCGCGCGGCCTAAACCAGCGGCGCCCCGGCACTTCAACATAACGATAGGAAAAATGCGCTGAAATTAGAGTCAACACCAAAAACACGACAACATAAATTAACTTGAACAGCGCCGGCAATTGCTCAAGGGCAAAATCAGTTTTAATTAGCGGAAAGGTAAACCAAAATACAAAAAACCAAAGGCCATGAATTAAATAAATAGAGTAAGAAATGGTTCCAATATACTGAAACACAGGCTTATTCAGCAGAGTATAAATTCGTGAATGGTTATAAGAAGCCGCCAACAGTAACAGCACAAACACCGGCACAATGAATAGATCAACAACCTGAAAGTGGAACATCAAAGCAATGGCTAGCATTAACAATACAAATACACTGTCCCACTTTAACCAGGCTTTGCCCCAACTGTTGATATAAAACTGATACACACCCAAACCGATAATGAATTCAAACAGACAACGTAAAAATCCGTAGTTAAAGGTGATATCTAAATTTCGTCCCGGCAACAGATAAACCAGCAGGCATAGACCAATAAGCGCGAGCGCGACTACAGAAAAAATTAACCACACCGGCTTTTTCCACAACCCAATCACCAACACCAGCGCCGCAACATAAGTCCACCACTCCGCGCCTATTGACCAAGAAACCATATTCCACGAGAGATAAACATGCTGATTCATGGCATTGACAAACAATAACTGCGACGGGATTGCACTCGCGGCAAAATAGGTTTCCCAACTACCATCAACCACTTGCGGGAAAAAGTAAGCGATAAACGGAGTAGACAAGATTAATAACAGGAGGGTAAATAAGTGCAGTGGATAAATACGCGCGAATCTGGCCCAAAGGTATTCCTTAATCGCCGCGGGTTTATGTGCTGCTTGCAAGCGAGCACCATACACATGCGCAATAATAAACCCGCTGAGCAAAAAGAAAAAATCAACCCACAGATAACCCTGCGAAAAAATTCCGGTGCTGGTGCGCGGCAGCAATGCACCCAGATCGCGATAAAAAAGGCTGACATCAATATGAAAGAGCACAACCCAAAGCGCCGCTATACCGCGCAAGGGTGTTAAGGAGTGAATGTAGTGAGAAGGCTGCATAAAAAAACCGTTTGCGTTTTTTATTTATGTGAGCAGCATACCCAAACCATTTTTAACCACCAACTCATTACATACGTATTCAATCAGAACAAACCCAATCAACGACTGTTTAGTTGTAACACTTTCGACTCCAGTGGCGCCAAGTGAACAACCAGACTCGCGGCGCCATTCTTCACCACCAAATTTGCTGGAAAAGAAATATTTTCCAAGCGAGACACCAAAGGATAATTGCCTTCATTCAGGTCCCACATTTTTATCAAGTGCGCAGGCACTTGCAGCTCGAAGTTTTTTATTTCAGTTGCACTGAAATTACTCACCACTAACCACTGCTGTTGCGCATTCCAGCGCGCAAATGAAAATACTGTGCCGTCATACCCATTGGTATTTGCGCGATTGTAGGTGTGCAGTTCAGCATAGTCACCGGCAAAACCCGGCTCTTGTGCCGAGAGAGTTAACAACCGCCGATAAAAATCGCGCAATGATTTTTCAGCAGCAGTAGATTGACCGCCATCAAATTTGCCGCCATTTATAAAGCGTTGGTGTGCGGGCACACCGCCATAATCAAAAATGCTGGTGCGCGACGGATCGCCAAAACCTAAATCCAAAGCTCCCGCCTCACCGACTTCTTGCCCAAAATAGATCATAGTTGGCGAGCGACTAATCAGCGCGGAAACCACCATCGCCGGCGTGGCCTTTTCAGCACTGCCGGCAAACTCCGGGCTGGCGATGCGCTGCTCGTCGTGGTTTTCCAAAAAGTGCAGCATATGTTCTTCAATATCACTCATACCCGCTTGCACTGAGGCGATGACTTCGGTACTGGCTTTACCTTGGATGATCGCTTTTAAACTATCGTACATTTCTACTTTATCGTAGAGGTAATCCATTTTTCCCAAGCGAATATAGTTGCGATACTCGGCTGGGTTGTAGACTTCGGCCAACAAAAAGGCATTGGGATTTTTGGTTTTAATGGCCGAGTTTAAATAACTCCAGAATTCCACCGGCACCATTTCAGCCATGTCATAACGAAAACCATCCACGCCTTTATCTAGCCAATACTCGGCGATCTGGCGGAATTTAATCCAGGAATCAGGCACGCTTTTTCCCTGCCAAAATTGGGCGTGGGCGCGCACATCTTTTTGTGCATAGTCTGCAGGCAAAAGTGGGAAGTCCTTGCTGCCATCGGGGCGCACACCGTAATTAATTTTGACGGTTTCATACCAGTCATCAAATTTTGGCTGCGCAAGGCGCGAACCATTACCCGTCCATTTCGCGGGCACTTCGACAAACTTGCCATCGCTCAATGGGTGAGCTTCGCCGCCCAGTGGGCGATAGTTATTTTCTGGTTCAGGAACCCGAAAGGCTTCACCCACCACATAATAAAAATTATTGTCGCGCGCGTATTCAACGGTTGTGTTATCGCGCGCACCAAAATCTTCTACGCCAGCAGGCTTACTCAGTGATTGATAAGAGCGCGCGATATGATTGGGCACTATATCGATAATCACCTTCATGCCCTGGGCATGGGTGCGGGCAATGAGCGCTTCAAATTCTTGCAATCGTTGGGCAGGGTCAAGCGCAAGATCGGGATTTACGTTGTAATAATCTTTCACCGCATAGGGCGAACCGGCGCGGCCTTTAACCACATCCGGGTCGTCGTTACTGATGCCATAGGCGGTGTAATCGCGAATGACTGCATGGTGCGGCACACCGGTATACCACACATGGGTCACCCCCAGTTCTTTAATTGATTGGAGTGCAGTTTCATTAATATCGTTAAATTTTCCCACGCCATTGTCTTCAATGGTGCCCCAGGGTTTATTGGTGGTGTTGGTATTGCCATAGAGGCGTGTAAAAATTTGGTACACCACCGGCTTGCCCTGTTTTGCCAGCGCTTTAAAACGAATCGCGGCGCCGCCGCTGGTGCCTAATTTAAAATTCAATGTGTCTTTAGCGCTGACCATTTTCTTTTCAATCACCATGTCGTAAGGATTGGTTTTCCAATCGGCCTTGGCACCGTCGCGATAAATTTGCGCTTCGTATTGTTTATCGAGATCAAGAAAATCTAAAGCGATAGCAATATTGCGGGCGTTTTCATCGGTAATTGCCCCTAGATACCAATCCTGCCCATTACGCTCTTTACGCGCGATTACCGTGTAGTCCCCTACCTCACCGGCAAGCGCCTTTGAGGTTTCCCAATCGGTGGGTACATCGAGAATAAATTGAAAGGCGGGCTTAATTGTTTTGCCATCTGGCTGCAGATAATTTTCAATTAAATCCGCCGCCATTTGGATGGGACTGTAAAGCACCACATAGAGCGCCAACTCTTTAGCAAGGGTCGATTGCACGCGGTTTTCGGCATCCAAACCATAGGGCGCCAGATCAAAAATACCCGGGGTGTAATCCATAGGTCCGGACAACATACGCGTGTAGGGCAGCATCACCGTGTGCTCGGGTGAGTTGGGCGGAGAACCCCAGGCGTTATACTCCTGACCGCGCGCGCCCTCTCGGGTAATCCAGTTGGGATAGGTGCGGCGCATACCGGTATCCTTAATGGGTTCATGGGTGTTAATGCTGATTTTGCGTTTGGCGGCTTCGGTAACTGAACGCAAATATTCACCCACCATAAATTGGCCATCGTGCCATTCGTTGCGGGCTATGCCCTTTTCATCGATACGTTTGGCTTTGCCGCCATCGGCCACATAACCGGTTTTAATTTGGGTGACCCCGTATTGTTTATAGAGATCATAAGCATCCGCCATTTGGTTTTTATAATTGGTCACTGAACCAGAGGTTTCGTGATGGCCCACCAAACGCACGCCTTTTTGCAAACCGTAACGGGTTATTTCGGCGATATCAAAATCCTTATAGGGCTGGGTAAAACTAAATACATCGCCGTTATAAAACCAGTCGCCGTCCCAACCTTGATTCCAGCCTTCCACTAAGACGCCATCAAAACCATAGCGCGCAGCAAAATCCATATAGGCTTTGGTATTTTCGGTGGTGGCACCGTGTGTTGGCCCCGAACCCCAGGTATTTTTATTGAGGTGCATGCCCCACCAAACACCAAGGTATTTACCCGGCTTTACCCAGCTGACATCGCCCAGTGTATTCGGCTCATTTAAATTTAAAATTAAACTGGAATTAATTAAGCCCGCCGCATTGTCGGCAATTTGAATGGTGCGCCATGGGGATGTAAAACCCAGTTGGGTTTTCACTTTAATGCCGTCCGACCAGGGGGTGAGATCAGCTTTTAAAATGCCGTCGCGCTGCTGATCTAACACCATTGCGGCGTAATCGGTCAATGCCGCTTCGTGAATACTGATGTGCACTCCCGAGGGCAGTTTGAACGTAAAGGGTGTGTGGGCGCGATCAACTTTTGTTAGCGCCGTAGTGTTATACAAATATTCATAGCGATTCCAAGCGCGCCCAGGAATCCACCAGGCCGTGGTTTGGGCGGGATCGGCAATTACAAATTCGGTTTTTTCATCAATGATTTCAAT
>CAXAVL010000295.1:0-4813 GCA_963971905.1 uncultured Cellvibrio sp. | reverse complement strand
AAGTACCGGAATTTTCATCTCGCGCATAGAGATTGATCGGTAAATCCCTACCACCCAAGGCGGACCAATTGGTTATCTCGCCAGAAAATATTTTAACCAACTGGGGAATTGAAAGTTTAGTAAGCGGGTTTTTATTGTTGGTAATAATCGCCAAACCATCCAGCCCAATAATATGCTCGCTACCTGCTTCTGTTAGATCGCCACTTTTAGCCAACAACAATTCCCTTTCCTGTTCTTTTATCCGGCGCGATGACATACCCAACTCGGCATTGCCTTGCAACAAATCGGTAAACGCCGTACTCGATCCGTGCGCATGAATTTCAATAAATTCTATGCGCCCATTTAGCTGAGCGGTTATCGCCTTTTCAGTTGCGCCTTGCCCTTGTTCAGTTTTGATGTCCGTTGCACCACGGGCCATCAAATAAGATTCCACTAACCGCGGCGTTAACTTTTCGCCAACAGTATTGGAACCGTGAACGCGAAACAGCGGCTTGTCTGCGCGTACCACCGGGCTACCGGGCACGTACTTAGGCACAGCCACAGGTTTCACCGCCGAGGTGACACGAGTGTCAGTAATGGCTTGCAATACAAACACTTCACCTGCATCCAATGGCAAAAAGGAGCGTAATAAATAGCCACTCAACATTAACAATAATGAGCAAGCTGCTGCAGCAATAAAATTCAATTTAATACTGTGCCGCACCTTTTTGCGCGGCTTAAACTCATCCCCGGTGTGGGTTGCGGTGACTATCGCATCTTCCATATGGCGCACATCCCACACCAACTGGGTCAGCTCATCGTTATTAGCCAACAAGGCCTTTTCTAATAACTCGGTACGATACTCTTCATCCTTTAACACCATATTTAACGGAATGTGCATTTTCAAATGGGTTTCGCACAAACGTTTCAAATTCCATAACTTATCAACCAAGGCCACGTTGTAATGCATGTGTTTATGGGATTTTGGGGACATAAAAATTCTCGCCAGATAAAGAAGGCCTGCACTATATGACGGGATTATTACAGCGGGATTACACCTCATTACACCTATAATTAAGCAACACCATTTTTGTTATGATGCGCCACTAGAACATACCAAACTAACAAGGCACCTACGTGAATACATCTCCCGCTCCGATAACACTCTGGCAAGCATTAAAGTTTTGGTTAAAGCTGGGGTTTATCAGCTTTGGCGGCCCCGCCGGGCAAATCGCCATCATGCATCAGGAATTGGTCGAACAGCGCCGCTGGATTTCTGAACAGCGCTTTTTACACGCACTCAATTACTGCATGCTCCTGCCTGGGCCAGAGGCACAGCAACTCGCTACCTATATCGGCTGGTTAATGCACCGCACCTGGGGTGGGATTATTGCGGGGGTTTTATTTGTTTTGCCGTCACTCTTTATTCTTATTTTTCTTTCCTGGCTCTATATCGCCTATGGCCACTTCACCCTGATTGCCGGAATTTTTTATGGTATTAAACCGGCGGTGGCTGCAATTGTAGTGCAAGCGGCGCAGCGTATTGGTTCGCGCAGTTTAAAAAATAATTGGCTATGGGGGATCGCCGTTGCCGCCTTTGTCGCGATTTTTGCGTTGCACTTACCCTTCCCATTAATTGTATTGAGTGCTGGAATTATCGGCTGGCTGGGTGGAAAATTTGCGCCGCAATTATTTAATGCAAACGCCAAACATCAAGCCAAACAAGTGCATTACGGCGCAGCGATTATCGACGATGCAAGCCCCGCTCCCGCGCACGCAATATTTCGCTGGTCGCGTTTGATATTGGTCATCTGCAGCGGATTAATGCTCTGGGTTTTGCCCATGTTATTGCTCAACTCGCTCTTTGGCTGGCAACACGGTTTTACCCAAATGGCATTATTTTTTACCACGGCCGCGCTGCTCACTTTTGGCGGCGCCTACGCGGTTTTGCCCTATGTGTATCAAGGTGCTGTGACCCACTACCAATGGCTCAGCCCTGCGCAAATGATGGATGGTTTAGCGCTGGGCGAAACCACCCCCGGCCCCTTAATTATGGTGGTCGCTTTTGTCGGCTTTGTCGGTGCTTACACACAGGAGTTTCTCGGCGGCGAATCGCTATTTTTAGCGGGCGCAATCGCCGCCACACTGGTGACCTGGTTTACTTTTTTACCCTCGTTTATTTTTATTTTAGCGGGCGGCCCCTTGGTCGAATCCACCAAAAGCAATCTGCATTTTACCGCACCACTCACTGCCATTACTGCTGCCGTGGTGGGTGTGATTATTAATCTTGCGCTATTTTTTGCGTTTCACACCCTCTGGCCAGAAGGAGTCAATAGTGGATGGATTCAATCGCTCGATAAAATCGCACTGGCAATTGGAATAATCGCAAGTGGATTATTGTTTTATAAAAAGATGAGTATTATCCGACTGCTGGGCGTTTGTGCGCTGTTGGGTATAACTGCAAAACTATTTGTATAAAAGAGTGGAGGTTAACGCCCCTCTTTGAACAAGAGGGGCTGGGAGAGATTAAAAAACAATTCACTATTTAAGCAGCTGTTGTAAATAGGGCTCTAAGGCCTGTGCCCACAACTCATAACCCTTTTCATTTGGATGTAATAGATCCGGCATTATCTCTTTGGTTAACACACCGTCTTCAGTCAAAAAAACAGAGTTGATATCGGCAAAAAATATTTTTTTGCTGTCGGCAAAGCCTTTGATAATTGCATTGACACCATTATTAATTTGACGCAACTCACCCTCTGGCTTTTCATCGCGCGGGAAAACGGCTAACAACAGCACTTTTGCATCGGGCAAACGCTGCTGGAATTCATTGAGCAGATTTTTAATACCGGCAGCGGTAGTCGCCGGGTTTTCCTGACGGTGCCCGGTATTGTTGGTGCCAATCATCATCACTACCAGCTTGGGCGACATGTTTTCAACCGCGCCATGTTGCAAACGCCACAGTACGTTTTCTGTGCGGTCGCCGCCGAAGCCGATGGCAAAGGCATTGCGTTTTGCGTAATTTTTCTCCCATACAGGAGCGCCTTCTTTCTCCCAACCCTGGGTGATGGAGTCGCCAATAAACAGCAAATCAATTTTTCCTCCTTTGGCTTTAATGGCTTTTGCATCGGCCAGTTTTTGCTCGTGACGCGGCAACCACCAATCAATTGACCACCATTCATTTAACATGCTGGGTGTAACTGAAACGGTTTTGTAATCAAGACATTCAACCAAGGTCACACTTTTTGGAGTATGAATCAGCAACTGCACGTTGGCGACAGCCACTTCACCAGCGCCACCCACTTCCAATGCAAAAGGCATGGTCGTCGCCGAAAAATTATCTTGCTCTTGTTTAAAACAACTGAGCGGCACATAAATTTTTTGCCAACCTTTGCCAACCAAATCCCGCGCTGCCATGGTAAACGGCACTATGCGATCGCAGTCCTGTTTTTGGCACTCCATTTTGAAAGATACGCCGCCTTTGGCCAGCTCGTTAATTCTTAAATCGACTGCCAGCACACCAGTTTTCATATGCGCGGTTAAATCCAAGGGGTCGCCGGATTCCAGTGTCAAGCCCGCACGCCAGGTATCTTTCCAGCTAAATACCAATGCATCTTGCTCTGCATCTTTTTTACCAAGCTGTGCCTTAACATCGCCTTTTGGCAACACAACTGAGTCGCCACTGAGCATTTTTTGTTGCTCGTAATTTTCAATAAAAATATTCCATGAGGGCAATGGCTGTGTTTGATAAAGCGAGACATTGGAATTGAGTTCAGCCTGCGCAGAATAATTTGCTGAAAAAGTAGCGGCGGCGATAAAACCCAAAACTGCAAATTGATTACGTTTTTTCATTGAGTTGCTCTCGTGTAAGCCTGGTTTAATTGTTGGGATTAGTTATTTTGCGTTTACCACAACCTGCTTTTGCACCCCCATTCCCTCAATGCCCAACTCCATCACATCGCCTTCATTTAAATACACAGGTGGTTTTTGCCCAAGGCCGACACCTGGTGGTGTGCCGGTGCTGATTACATCGCCCGGCTGCAAACTCATAAATTGCGAGAGGTAATGCACTAAAAAAGCGGGACCAAATACCATCTTATCGGTAGAGCCATTTTGAAATGTTTTGCCATTTACTTTTAGCCACAAATTTAATTTGAGTGGATCGGGCACTTCATCTTTAGTAACTAAGTAAGGGCCAATGGGGCCGAAGCTGTCGCAACCTTTGCCTTTATCCCACTGCCCGCCCGGACGCTCCAATTGAAAGTTGCGCTCGGATACATCGTTAATCACGCAATAACCGGCGATGTGATCCATAGCATCCGCCTCAGCTACATAGCTCGCGTGTTTGCCAATCACTATGCCCAATTCAACTTCCCAATCCAGCTTGGTGGAATTGCGCGGTTTAATTACATTGTCATTCGGGCCGGTAATCGCACTGGTTGCTTTCATAAACACCACTGGCTCAGCTGGCACAGCAACACCTGACTCTGCCGCGTGATCGGCATAATTTAAACCGATACAAATAAATTTACCCACACCATTAACACACGCGCCAAAACGCACAGGCTCATCAACAATAGGGAGGGAGTCGATATCCAGGCTGGCAATTTTTTTCAACGATTCTTCACTCAGCGTTTTACCGTTAATATCGGAAACCACAGAGTCCAATTCACGTACTTTACCCTTGCTATCCAAAATTCCCGGGCGCTCATGACCCGCAATTCCGTAACGAAGTAATTTCATATTAAAGTCTCCAAAAAATTAATTACTCCAGCCGCCATCAATCACATTGATAGTGCCGGTGGTAAATGCCGATGCATCGCTCGCCAAATAA
>CAXAVL010000294.1:0-4822 GCA_963971905.1 uncultured Cellvibrio sp. | reverse complement strand
AAGCTGCGGTATTATCCAGAGGCGTTAGAATAACGCGATGATTCTCATACAGATTAGGGTTGGCTGCTGTAACACCACTTTTTTCTGAGCCCGCAATAGGGTGCCCAAGTACAAACTGTGATGGCACCTGACCAAAAGCAGCCTCGGCTGCACGCTGCACGCTGCCCTTTACACTAGCGCCATCGGTGATGGTGACAGTATCGGCAACGCAGTGTTTGATTTCTTCCAAAACCGCATTGACCGATAAGGTGGGTACCGCAATAAAAATAACGTCACCCTGCCCCAGCTCACCCGCAATTTCTTGTAGCGAGGTATAGGCACGATCAACCACACCATGATTTACCGCTTCCGTGCAGGTTTCCGCTTTACGCGCAATACCGATTACTTCATTGCACGCATTACGCTGCTTTAAGCCGGTAGCCAGGCTCCCGCCAATCAAACCTATACCAACAACAACAAATTTATTGATCAGGGGTTGGGACATAAATAATCACAATACCGCTTTGGGATAGGAGCCGAGCAATTTCAAATCGGCGCAACGGCCAGCGACTTCTTTCATCACATCGCTAATTAATGGCTCATCAACATGACCGGCAAAATCGATAAAAAACACGTAAGTCCATGCGCCAGTGCGCGAAGGGCGAGTTTCCACACGGGTTAAATCAATATTGTGACGATGGAAAGGCTCCAGCAATTTATGCAGCGCGCCCGGTTCATTGCGCATAGCAACAACAATCGAGGTTTTATCAACACCGCTTTGCGGAACCGCTTGCTTGCCAATAATTAAAAAGCGCGTGGAGTTATCTGGCTGATCTTCAATTTTTTCAGCAATCATTTTCAAGCCGTATCGCTCTGCTGCCATGGATCCTGCGATAGCTGCAGCATTCCACTCACCTTTTAAACGCTTGGCCGCTTCAGCGTTACTGCTGACTGCGATACGCTCGGCTTTGGGATAGTGTGCATCTAACCATTTACGACATTGTGCAAGTGATTGGGAGTGAGAGTAAATGCGAGTGATATTGTTGACGCTAGTAACATCAGACACCATCAAATTGTGATGAATACGCAATTCAACTTCGCCACAAATTTTCAGGTTAGAACCCATAAAATTATCGAGCGTGTGGTTCACTACACCTTCTGTCGAATTCTCAACTGGAACTACGCCGTAATTAACTGCGCCCGCTTCCACTTCGCGAAATACTTCATCGATCGCAGAAAACGGGAGCACAATGGCCGAGTGACCAAAATGTTTTAACGATGCCTGCTGAGTAAAGGTGCCCTCTGGCCCCAAATAGGCGACCTTAATGGGATTCTCCAGCGCCAAACATGCCGACATAATCTCGCGAAACAAGCGCGCAACTTCTTCATTGCTAAGAGGGCCCTTATTGCGCTCCATGGCTTTACGCAAAACCTGCGCTTCGCGCTCAGGGCGATAAAACAAAATCTTGGCATCTTCCGGCAGATTTGCTTTTTTTACATCGGCCACTTCTTGCGCGCACTCTGCCCGCGCCGAAATCAAACGACCGATTTCTTCATCGATCGCATCGATTTTATTGCGCAGCGCAAGTAATTTTTCTGCTTCAGTTTGATCTGTGCTCATCTACTCACTCGATTACTAATAGGTCGACTACCTATCGGTTAATTACTCCTGGTCGCTCGCATCATCTGCGGCGTCATCGATAATGTCGTCCGCCACATCATCCGCAGCTACACCATCGTCAAGCGCTTCTTCACCTTCTGTTGCTTCAGAGCGCGCCAATTCACGCTTGGCATTTTCATCGACGTTTTCTTCAATGCGCTCCAAGCCCTGCATACGCTCGCCTTCTTTCAATTTAATCAGGCGCACACCTTGAGTATTACGGCTCAATACAGAGACTTCATCAACACGGGTACGAACCATAGTGCCTTGGTCGGAAATCAACATGATTTCTTCGCCATCAAATACTTGTACCGCACCGACCAATTGGCCATTACGCTCGGTAGTTTGCATGCCGATCACACCTTGCGAGCCACGGCCTTTTGCCGGGAATTCACCTACTTCAGTGCGCTTACCATAACCATTTTCACTTACGGTAAGTACTTGGCCGTTTTCCATCGGGATAACCATGCCAACCACACGCTGACCTTCGGCCAAACGAATACCGCGCACGCCGCGTGAAGTACGACCCATTGCACGCACTTGTGATTCACGGAAACGTGCCGCTTTACCGGAGCTGGAGAACAACACCACATCGCAAGAACCATCGGTGATTGCAGTACCTACCAAGGTATCGCCTTCGTCCAATTCAATCACACGCAAACCAACACTGCGCTGACGCGAAAATTGGGTTAAAGCCGTTTTCTTCACTGTGCCGTTAGCGGTAGTCATGAAAATAAACTTGTCATCATCGTAAGATTTAACCGGCAGAATCGACGTGATGCGCTCGCCTTCATCTAAGGATGGCAACAAATTAATCACCGGACGACCACGGGATTGGCGACCCGCAACTGGAATCATGTACACCTTCAACCAATACGCTTTACCGGCATTAGTAAACAGCAACACCGTATCGTGAGTGCTGGCGATCAATAAGTGCTGAACATAGTCTTCATCTTTCACTGCGGTTGCAGACTTGCCCATACCGCCGCGACGCTGTGCTTGATAGTCATCTAGCGGCTGGCTCTTCGCGTAACCACCGTGGGAAATAGTCACTACGCGATCTTCAACATTGATTAAATCTTCGTTAGTCAGATCCATACTAGAAGCAACAATTTCCGTGCGACGTTTATCGCCGTAGTCGTTGATGACTTGCGTCAACTCTTCGCGGATAACTTCCATCAAACGTAAAGCATTGCCCAGAATCTCAAGGAACTCAGCAATTTGAATTAATTTTTCGTCGTATTCGGCGAGCAGTTTGTCATGCTCCATACCGGTCAAACGGTGCAAGCGCAATTCAAGAATCGCCTGCGCTTGTGCAGCCGACAAATAATAATGGCCATCGCGCATGCCAAATTCAGCACCCAAATCTTCCGGGCGGCAGGCATCTTCACCCGCACGCTCAAGGTAAGGCGCCATTTCTGCTGCATTCCAGCCGCGCACCATCAAACCTTCTTTTGCTTCAGCAGGAGAAGCAGAGTTTTTGATCAGTGCGATAACTTCATCGATATTGGAAATGGCAACCGCCAGACCTTCAAGGATATGGCCACGCTCACGGGCTTTACGCAGCAAATACACGGTGCGACGTGTAACCACTTCGCGACGATGTTTAACAAACGCCTCAAGCAATTGCTTAAGGTTGAGAATTTTGGGCTGACCGTCATCCAACGCAACAATGTTGACGCCGAAAGTGGTTTGCAGCTGGGTTTGCGAAAACAGATTATTCAGCAGTACTTCGCCAGACTCGTTGCGTTTGACTTCAATAACGATACGCATACCGTCTTTATCAGACTCATCGCGCAGTTCGCTAATGCCTTCAATTTTCTTTTCTTTTACCAGCTCAGCGATACGCTCAATCAAACGCGCTTTGTTCAGCTGATAAGGAATTTCGTGAACGATGATCGTTTCGCGGCCGGTTTTTTCATCGCGTTCAATATCAGCTTTAGCGCGCACAATAATACTGCCGCGACCGGTGCGATAAGCCTGCACAATGCCAGCACGACCATTGATGATGGCGCCAGTAGGGAAGTCCGGCCCGGGAATAAACTCCATCAATTCTTCGATGGTGATATCGGGGTTATTGATGAGTTCAAGACAACCCTGCACGACTTCTTTTAAGTTGTGCGGCGGGATATTGGTCGCCATACCTACGGCGATACCTGAAGAACCATTCACCAACAGGTTGGGAATTCGGGTCGGCATGACTGCCGGAATTTGTTCGGTGCCGTCGTAGTTAGGCACAAAATCAACGGTTTCTTTATCCAGATCTGCCAACAAATCATGGGCAATTTTTGCCATACGGATTTCGGTATAACGCATGGCCGCTGCGCGGTCACCATCGACCGAACCAAAGTTACCCTGGCCATCAACCAGCATATAACGCAATGAGAAAGGCTGCGCCATACGAACGATGGTGTCGTATACAGCGGTATCACCATGCGGGTGATATTTACCGATTACGTCACCCACCACACGGGCAGATTTTTTATAGGGCTTATTCCAATCGTTATTCAGTTCGCTCATCGCAAACAGCACGCGACGATGCACAGGCTTCAAACCATCGCGCACATCTGGCAAAGCACGACCTACGATTACACTCATAGCGTAATCAAGGTAGGATTGTTTGAGTTCGTCTTCGATACTGACTGGTGATATTTCTTTGGCGAATTCGACCATGGGAATACAGCTTTCCTTTCTTATTAAAGCTACGGGCTTAATTAAGGCTTTAGTTATGAGCTGCGACTGCACCAATTAGACAGGTAGCGCCTATTATGCGCACCAATCAAAAAGAGACAAAAACCGCTACCCTACTACTTGCCAAACAAAAAACTGGCTAAAAATGCATCTAACGCTTAATTCAGGGGCGCGATGTTAGCATAAATTCTACGGCATAGGCAGTTGGCGCAACGCCATCACACTGAAAACACCAACGATTTAACCCATAAAAGGAAGGCACTAAACCCCATAGGTGCAGCTGCAAATCTGCCCTAGCCCTGCAGAGTCTTTGCAGTATACTGGGCGCCTCTTTTTTGCGACCCAAGCTAGCCCTTACACCTATGTTGACGCCCACACCCGAGCAACCCTTAATCGACCTGATTGTAAAAGCCCGCTGGATAATTCCCGTGACCCCAGAAAATCGGGTATTGGAAAATTGCGCACTAGCAATCGATAAAGGGCGAATTTTAG
>CAXAVL010000293.1:0-4845 GCA_963971905.1 uncultured Cellvibrio sp. | reverse complement strand
ACTGCTGCGCCAGTCGATCGCGCTCTGCGCGTAACGTTTGTTCTTGTTGTGCAACAGTATTTTGCGCAATTTGTTGCTCCTGACGGCTGCGTGCCGCTTGTTTTTGTAAGAGCAACTCGCTGTAGGCATCGAGCTTGGGCAGCCAGTTTTGCAATAGGGTTTGCACCCGCAACAGATCGCGCAAATCCAGCACTGCTGTTTGAAAGGTGTTTTTAGCAAACAATTCATTGAGATAGGCGGAACGGGTTTTGATAATGCTGGTGCGATCTAACTTCAGCCAATTTTGCCCGTCGTCGGTAACAACCGCAGTAAGTGCGCCATTGTCCGGCGAATTGCTGCGCAAAATTGTTTTTGCCTCTTCCGCAGGGAGCGGCTCACTGCCAATCAAGGTGAGTAATTCACCTTCGGTGAGGGTTGCGCGCATATCGCGGATTAATTGCAATTCACGCGTTAATAATTCTTCTGCCGTTTGATAGGCATTAACCGCCTCACCCTCTGCACCTAATTTTTCATAGGCGTAGGGTAAGGCCAGCAGCGATTCCTGTACGGCGGGATACATCAAACTGCGCGTGCGCAATAATTGCCAAGGCTTGAGCGCAACATCATATTCTTCTTGCGCAACCGCAGCCCAACCGTAACCCAGTAGCGCTTGATTGGCAAATACACCGTTGAGGCGAACTTTGGTGAACTCACGAATTGCGGCTGCGTATTTTTTTTCTGCGAGGTAGGAGTAACCAATGGCGGTGTAAGCTTTGTCTTGCAGCGCCCACTGCTCTTTGCGGCGCACTGGGTTATCTGTGATGTCTATATCGCTCAGCTCGCTAAAAAATTGTTGCGCGCTGGCGAAATTTCCCTCGCGTGCGTGAGCCGCGCCCAGGTTGTAGAAAGTATATGGGCTCCAGGAACGCAATTCATCGGCGTCAATATTTTTCAGCGTTAGATCAGCGTAATTGTTATTGCGGATGCGGATATTGATTTGCAGCGCCTGCATTTGTGCGCGTAACGCAGGTTTAAATTCATTGCTGACACGCGCAAAACTTTGCTCAGCTGCATTCCAATCGCCACGGGTGTAATAGAGTTTGCCAAGATAAAACCAAGCGGCATCACGCACGGATTGTGGGCGGCTCTCGTCTTGCAAAATCTCCTGGAATACATTTTCTGCATGATTTTGCATACCAAACGCAAGGCTTACACCGCCAGCTATTAGTTCCGGATTATCGCCATGCCCCTGAATTCCGTCGCGGGTATCGGCAACCATTAACTCGGCAAGCGCCGCCATGTAATCTTGCTGATAGTAATGATAGAGCGCTACGCCGTAGCGTAAATCGGCTACAGAGGTTTTTGGTTTTTCTTTTGCTGCTACAGGTGCGGTGATAATCACTACTGTTAACAGTAGAAAAAAGCGCAGACTAACCAGCGGCAAGCGCATTACATCTGCCATTGTTTGATTTCAAAAACAGGCTGCAATTGCGCCGTGGAATCGACAATGCGCAGTTCCAACACCACCGGCTCCTGATTTTTGTTAATCACAAGCTTAGCGCCGCGCTTGTAATCCTGCTGCGGGCCACGCCCGGTAAAGAATGCGCTGATTTCATGCTCACCGGCTTTTAAATTGCCGATATACAAACGCTGCACACCACCGCGAAACAGCGCTTTGGTTTGTTTTTCGGTGTATAGCTCGCTGGCGACCAGTTTGTTATTGATCTCCAGTTTGATTGCGTCCAGCGCAAAATAATTGCCGAGATCCATAGACACATAAACGGCAACCTGACTGCTGGCAGGATAGAGCAGCTCCTCTTCCAGAATTAACAAATCGCGGTTAAGAGTCAGCACTGACTCTTTCAGAGATTCCACTTGATTTGCACTTTGGGCCGGCACGTCTGCTTGTGCAAATACAACAGAACAACATAGCAGGGGAATCAACATTACCAGATGAAACCACTGGCGCAGGGGATGGATCATGCTCTCTCTCCGATTTCTGAGTGGACGACTCTCGTTATAAACAGGCTCTATGCCTTGTCCATGGCGGGTAAAGCGCGATCTTGGCATTGGTCGCCGCAATAAACGAATCATTCTAGAAGCCAAACGGTTTCTTGGATGTGACAGTGAGCACAGTTGATCTGGCGCCTGAGTTATTTTTTGATACAGGCTTCAATAACGTTCAAATACTGCCCAATCCATAGAATTTTCATCTAAAGAATCCAAGCTTAGTCGTTTTTAGGAGGATTGTAAGTAGGGTTGGAAACCCGTCGTCCTGTGCAATGGACCAATCTTCGTCTGGGGTACACTTAATCCTGAACATAAAAAAACCGGTGTGCAGCTTTCCTGCCCACCGGTTTTTTATAACGCACTTAGGAGCAAAAGATTATTCCGTGATGCGGATAGTATCTATATTGATATAACCGTAAGCGAAGGGGGTTCCTGTGGCATAAACATGAAAACCTAATTTTTTCACATTGTCCGCATTAAACCCATTGGGAAAACTACTACCCAGAGTTGTCTTCAGCGTATACCACTCAACGTCCATCATTCCGCTACTGCTGAATCGCTCGGTGGAAACTGTGCGCCCTGCACTATCAGTTGCTACTAAGGCAAATTCAATAGGGCTGGCATATCCAGATACTATCGCTGAACGCAGCTTAACTTGCATGCTGACTTTTTTATTCTTAATGCTAATCGCATTAGCTAAGACAGTTTCAAGCGCCCAGTGATCAAAACTGGTTCGCCATTCAGGGAAAGTACCCAAGCCCTGTGAAAGATGCTTGTGTATTTCAGTTACCCCACCTTCATAGGACACAAACTTCCAATTATCGGCGGCGGCAAGGGTATTAAAGTGCTCGGCATAGACCTCTTTGGGGGCTGCGACACTGCCGGTACCCTTTTCCCACTTGATATTGTCCAACTGAAATTTAACGCCGGTTTGCGCACCGTGATCGATGGAAGGACGAATCAACAGTGCAGTATCAACCCGTTTCAAGTCCAATCCATCGCGCACCAAATCAGCAATACTAATACCGACGGTTTGCCATTGATTTAATATATTGACCGGCACTTTTACCGAGTGCGAGAGACAAGGCCAGACACACTCTACGATCACATCAAAAAGCATCTGCGCTTTGTTGTAATCATAAGCATCGCCATAACTCTGTACATTGATATCAAAGCTGAGTTTGCCGGTTGCATAAGCACTGCGATCAACTGGATCGGTATTCACATAAAACTGGCTCTCGTAGCCGGTTTTATTCCCAAAACTCACCTCGATTACTTTTCCATGCCCCGCTGCTGCAGAGTCCACCAATTTCCACTGTACATTGCTTGCGTTGCTTTCCGTTTTATAGCCCTGCCCCTGACCAGTCGCTGCATTATTTTCCCAAACTTGAAAGGCACCCCAATCTTTGTTCAGGCAGTCAATAAAAATATTGCCGCCACTGCCGCAACCACTGCTGATGGTTCCGGGGGAACTCGCCCCAGCTGATCCACCGCTAGTTCCTCCACCACTACCTCCACCACCACAAGCAACCAACAATAAACTTGTCAGTAATGCTCCTAATACAGATTTCATAACAACTCCTTGATGTTTATTTAACGCGGCCTGAATTGTTGAAGACTCCCAAATATAACAAGCTTCAACGCGCCAAAATTGGCGCGAGCATTAGAGCAGAAGGGAGGTAGGAAGCATAGATTGGCGCGACAAATGCGTCACAAATAGAGCCTAAAGAGGGCTGGCAAGACCTTTGCTATAAAACACTTTCCCATCGCCAGCAATGATCACCGCATCAAAGCCCGGTAGCTTGTCGATTAGCGCCAAACCTTTTTCTACGCCCAGCACAAACACGGTGGTTGAGAGCGGGTCGGTATCGAACCCGAGCGGGCCAATGATGGTGACGCTGTTGATGCCATTGGTGGATTTGCCGGTGCGCGGGTTGATGATGTGATGCACCCTCTCGCCCTTGTTATCGATAAAGTAACGCTCGTAATCACCCGAGGTAGAGACAGCTACATCCGCCAGTGGCAGGGTGATAGCCACGGCGTCGGCGCGTGGGTTTTTGATGCCCACCATCCAGGGGCGACCAAGTTTATCGCCTATAACGCGGCTATCACCACCGGCGCTGATACTCGCGTGCTGCACGCCAAACGATTGCACAATCGCAATCGCGTTATCCACCGCATAACCCTTGGCTATCCCACCCAAATCGATATACAACTTGGGATGCTCAAACCAGAGGGTATTGTTATTGGCGTCGAGATGAATCAGGCGGTAATTGATCGCGGGCAGTAGCGTTTCACGCTGCTGTTCGCTGGGGGAAAGTTTGTTGCGGTAGTCGTAGTAGCGCCCGAGGGATGCGAAGGTGATGTCGAACGCACCCTCACTTAAGGTGCTGTAATAATTGGCTTTTTGGATAATTTTCGCCAACTCGGGGGAGATGCTGATTGGCTTGTCGGCGCTGGCTTTGGGCGCTAATAGATTGACGCGGTAGAGTTCGCTGGTTTCGATATAAGGGCTGAAGTAGGCATCGATACGGCGCATTTCAGCCATTACCGCCGCGACGGCTTGCTCAGCTTTTTCATCGCTCTCTAACCAAAGTGCAACACTGACTTTGGTGCCCATAATATCTTGCGTATCGCCATGCCATGCGGCCCAACCAGATTGACCGCCAAGGGACAATAGGGCGCAGATCAGCCACTGCGACAGACTTAATTTCACAGATTTATATCAACTTGATAGTGAGTTTTGCCCGTTTCATCGACCCGATTTTCCTGGGCGAACATGGCGAGCATATCGATAGCATTAGCCGCCTCAAAAAAGGCTTTTGGCGCCGCTAACTCGCCGGTGACTTTACCGCC
>CAXAVL010000292.1:0-4846 GCA_963971905.1 uncultured Cellvibrio sp. | reverse complement strand
TTGTAATCAGTGTGCTCACCAATCAAGTTCACCCGACCCGGTGCCTTGACTACCGCCACTGGCGCCACGGCAAAATAGTGTTCAAATAATTCGCTCACACGAGCATTGGAGAGAGTCTTCATGCTCGTCTTACCTCAGTCTAAAATGAATAGGGCTTTGTTGACGCAAACGTTCTGCAGCTTGCTCAGGGGACAGGTCGCGCTGGGTTTCTGCCAACATTTCATACCCCACCATAAACTTACGTACACTAGCACTGCGCAATAGTGGCGGATAAAAGTGTGCGTGCAACTGCCAATGCGCTGTGTCATCAACCATAAAGGGTGCACCGTGCCACCCCATCGAATAGGGGAATGAGCATTCGAACAGGTTGTCGTAGCGGGCGGTGATATCGCGCAAGATATTACTAAGACTTAACTGTTGAGCAGCACTGAGTTGCGTGATGCGCGCGAGCTTATGCTTGGGCAACAGAAGGGTTTCATAGGGCCAAGCCGCCCAAAATGGCACCACCACGAGCCAATCATCGTTCTCGACTACCACCCGCTCACCATTGGCGGACTCTTTCAGCGCATAGTCCAACAGCAGAGGAGTTGAATGCTGATCAAGATAGGCGCGCTGCTGTTGATCCTCTTTACTAACCAGCGTAGGCAATTGCGATTGCGCCCAAATTTGACCATGGGGATGAGGATTTGAGCAGCCCATCACCGCACCTTTATTCTCAAAAATCTGCACACTGGCGTAGTTTGTACCGAGATCTTCAGCTTCCGCCATCCAAGTCTTAATAACCGCGCTCATCTCCTCATCATTCAGCAGTGGTAAGGTTTTGCTGTGATCGGCAGAAAAACAAATCACCCTGCTCGTGCCATGCTCCGCCTGAATTTGAAACAGCGGATCACGGCTAAGGGGTGCATCAGGCACCGCGGGCATTAAAGCGGCAAAATCGTTGGTAAATACAAATGTGGTCTTATAACGGGGATTAACCTCCCCTCCTGCGCGCGCATTTCCCGCACAAAGATAACAAGCAGGGTCATGGGGCGGACTTTCCGGCCATTGATTCTGTTCTTGCTGCCCCTGCCAGGGGCGCTTGGTGCGATGGGGGGAAATCAATAGCCATTCACCCGAGAGCGGGTTATAGCGACGATGAGGGTGTTCGTTTACTGAAAATTCTTCGTTCATAGCATTTCTTATAGGGCATATAAATATGATAATTAACCGATTGGTGTAATTTACCCTAAACAGAGATGCTCTGCAATCAAGCGCGCTGTTTTACCCGAAAGAAAAAGCCCCGACAATTGAGCCGAGGCTTTAAAAGGGATCACTACTACTAAAATCAACCAAAGCGATTAAACGCGATAATTCCCCACACAACAGCCAGCAACACCAAACTCATAAAAACCAGTGCTGAGCCTATATCCTTAGCACGCCCGGATAGTTCGTGGCGCTCAGAGCCTGTGCGATCCACTACCGCTTCAACTGATGAGTTGGCCAACTCGGCCATCAATACCCAAAACACACTACTGATCAATAAAATCAACTCTATGTGATTTCGCGCAAGCCAAAACGCCGTAGGGATCAAAATAACGGCCAACCCTACTTCTTGCCGAAAGGCAGCCTCGTACCTCCAGCTGGCAGCAAACCCTTTCATCGAATAACCAAACGCATCTATTACGCGCGCGATACCGGTTTTGCCTGGCTTACTCATTCATTGCCTCCACTGGGTTGTCACTACAGATTAATTACATATTCACACAATAGTCACACAGCAATGTTACTAATAGATGGCGCAAGCAAAAATTAGATTGCCTGTGCGATTTCATCTGCAACTATTTAGCACGGCGGTGAATCATGAACACTTTTTTACAGCGCGTCCATCACTTGGATACCCTCGCTTTTTTGTGGGTTCATGTGACTAAAGGCTTTCAGTATCGCCGCTCCGTCAAATTCATTTCGCAGACCGGCGATGGCCCACTCTATTTAATTGTCGCCCTCTGTTTATTGGCCCTCGAACCTGTTGCGGGCACACATTTTTTCTGGGCCGGCATTATCGCCTATATTTTTGATGTCAGCTTATATTTGCTCTTGAAAAACGTGATCAAGCGCGATCGCCCAGCAGTAAAAATCACCACCTATCAAGCCTGGATCACACCATCGGATCAATTCAGTTTTCCCTCGGGGCACACAGCTGCTGCCTTTTTATTTGCCTGTTTGATTTTTAATTTTTATCCATTATTTGCGATTCCTTGTTTTATTTGGGCCAGCGCGATTGGCATGAGCCGCGTATTACTCGGCGTACACTATCCGACAGATTTAGTCGCCGGAGCACTGCTAGGTAGCGCCTGCGCCTTCTGGGGCATTTATTTGCACTCGTTAATTATTGCATTGCATTAGCAGAGTGATGATTAACCCACTCGATATTCAACCAAAGAGCGAGACCGCATGAAAATATTGTACGGAGTTCAAGGCACTGGCAATGGCCACACGACACGCGCGCGCATTATGGCTAAAGCCTTTGCCGATGTTGGCGCACAAGTTGATTGGGTTTTTTCAGGCCGGGAGCGTGACAAGTTTTTTGATATGGAAGCCTTTGGCGATTTCCAATGCTATCGCGGGCTTACCTTTGCCACCGAAAAAGGAAAGGTTTTATTTGTAAAAACCGCACTGACCTCTAACATCGCCCAACTTTATCAAGACACCAAAAAAGTTAACGTAGAAGGTTACGATTTTATTATCAATGATTTTGAACCGGTATCCGCTTGGGCAGCAAAACGTGCGGGCAAAAAAGTAATCGGCATATCACATCAAAATGCTTTTTTTTACGATATCCCCAAAGCCGATAGCAACTTTATCACCGACTGGTTCATGCATAACTTTGCACCCGTCACGCAAGCAATTGGATTGCACTGGCATCACTTCAATCAGCCCATATTGCCGCCACTGGTAGAGCCATCTCACTACCCCAATGTCTCTACACCAAAACATTATTTAGTCTATCTGCCATTTGCAGGGCTCGACGATATAGTGCCGCAGCTGCGCCAATTTCCCGATTACGATTTTTTTATTTATCAACCAGTGCCTGCAGCTTATGACGAAGGGCACATCCATGTTCGCCCCTTCTCCCGCGAAGGTTTTCAAATGGATTTACACAGATGTGAAGGGGTGATTTGCAGTGCCGGCTTTGAACTGCCCAGCGAAGCCATTCATTTGGGTAAAAAGATATTAGTGCAGCCCGTTGCCGGACAAATGGAACAAAAGTCCAACGCTGTAGCGCTGGAAAAATTAGGTTATGGCCACGCCACTAAACAGTTTGATGTGGCAACCTTAAGTAAATGGCTGCCCCTGAAACCGCCAGCTGGTCCGCGCCATTACCCAGATGTCGCTAAAGCACTCGTGCATTGGTTAATGAATGGGGGCGGTGAAAATATCAGTGATCTACAACAGCAGTTATGGCAAGAAAGTATCGCGCAGGAAACACAGTTGGCGGGATTGCTGGCTAAATAAAAACTGTTTGCACTAATCCAACGAGACTTTTTGACGCGCCGATTTGATCGACCCTCGTTGGGTTTTTGCATCCATCCGGCGCTGTTTGGAAGAAAAGGTTGGCTTGGTTGCACGGCGCATTTTTTCAATTTTTATTGCGTCGATAATAATTTCTTGCAATCGCGCGAGCGCATCCTCACGGTTTTGCTCTTGGGTGCGAAACCGCTGGGCTTTGATGATAAGCACGCCATCACTGGTGATGCGTTTATCACCCAAGGCCAGCAATCGCGCTTTGCAAAATTCACTTAATGATGACTTAGGGATATCAAACCGCAAATGTATCGCACTCGACACCTTGTTGACATTTTGCCCACCCGCACCCTGAGCGCGCATGGCGTTACACTCAATCTCACTCAGGGGAATGACAATCGACGCATTCACGCGCAACATATTAGTGTTGCCCTGCCGCTTGGTAAAAATGCAGTGGCTTTCGATCGTCGACCAATACTGGCTGCAGATTCCGATCCAATCGGCTACGCCATGAGTGCCAGCGCACAATCAACCCACCTAAAAGCAACCCAACAAAACCACTGAGTGTCGTAATACCTTCGTGAGCAAATTGGTGATGGGCCACGGCGGTAGCAATCAGCAGGGTGATTAAAGGCAGCATATAAACCAGTAACGCACCCTTGGCGATAACGTCTTCGGGAATGCCAATTTGGATTTCATCACCCAAGTGATAGGTTTCCGGCTTGCGCCCTTCCAGCAGTACCCAAATATACGCTGTGTGACCATCCCACTTATTGATCAGACTTTGCCCGCAACCTTTTTCGGCTTTACAGGAACCGCAGGCCGATTTCTGGATGGTTTCCACCCAAACGCCTTCAGCTTCTATCGCCACTATGCGACCAGTTTCGAGAATCATACGCTTACCTTGAATGTGCAGACTACTAAAGGGAATTAGAGCCCATTTATATTCTGCGCAATTTTTTGCGCGGTGACGACCGGTATTTCACCAACTACGGTGATGCGATAATTTTTGCCTTGATACACCAAGGAATCCATTACCGCCAGGGTTGCGCCACGAGAAGCAACACCTTCCGGAATAGCACCAGTTGCCAATTCAACAAATACCGAAAATGTTGTTAGCCCGTCGGTATACATCATCATGTCAATATGGTCGCGCACCTGACGCTGACCCGCAAACGCAAAACCGGGTGGCACCCAAGCCAAGCGCCAATGTTCAGATTGTTTTAAATCGGAGGGATTACATTCACTGATCTGGGCAGTTGCCGAGCGCTGCAATTTAGCGGCTGGCTGCTGGCGAATGCTGTCAACATCGGGTCTCAAATCTAGATCGATGAACTGATAA
>CAXAVL010000291.1:0-4920 GCA_963971905.1 uncultured Cellvibrio sp. | reverse complement strand
ACCACAAAGTGCATCAGAATTAATAAAGATTTGACCAGTGCCTTTACAGGCAACTTCAGAAGGTTGGAAATAACGGTACGGCCAGGAGCTTAATGGGATCTCGTCGTAGTGTTCAAAAAGCACGATCAAGCTCACGCTCTTGCTGGCGTAGATCAGCATTAGTCATCATCATCTTATTAATATCCACGGGTATTTCCACCCGACAGGCACTCAGGAATAACCCCAGAATCAACATTGTTAATCCAGCCATAATTGCCCCCACAATTTGATTCTAAATTTTGATTTCGTCGTCCAAAAATTGGCTTGGATCTAAAATAATTCCTTGCAACCACGCCTCAGCCTGGTAAATAGCCACTGGCCCTGCTCGTGATACACAGTCTTGGACCGTCATCACCATGAAAATTTGTCTCGCTCCAAGTTTGTAATAGAACCTGATCCTATCAGCTTTAATGTCAGATGGTGGCGGAGTTTTATTGTAAGAGTTTAGGAAAACGAGGTGATCTATTTCGCCAAGATCTCTAAATGAAATGTCTTCATTTGCCTTCATAAGGATGGTGTGCATTCCATCTCTGTGCATTGCTGGACTAGCGCCGCAGTATTCTTCTGTTGGTTTTTCTTTGGTTGCAATCTCTGTTGTTTGGCAAGCGCCCAGCATTAAGCCGGAAATCAGGATGACTAGTTTAATCATCACTTGTTACCGCCGTTCATCAGCATCCCACGCTGCTTGTCCTTGAGTGTCTCAACATCTGCCCGGAGCGTCTTAACATCCTCTTGAAGCCGCGTGATATTCACGCCGTTACTCATCCCCTTTTCTAACCGTACCTGGATCTTTTCCACCTGCTTTGCCATCACTTCAATGAGTAAATATTGTTCTTGATCCGAAGACGCCTGCCCAAGTTCCCCTCTAGGGTATTTGACGCGAAACTCATTGTTCTTCTCTATGTCGCCTTTAAGCTCTCTTAACCCTTGATCTAAATCTTTTTGAACCAACTTCTCAAAGGTCTCTAGCCGATTCAGACGTTCTTGAACTCCGAAGTAGGCCCAAACGCCTATAGAGACAGCTAGGATTATGCTGATAAGATTACGGATAGGCATGGCAATGGCTGTACCATCGCTCATGCTTACTGCTTTAGTCATTACCTAAATGTTCAACGGGGAGCCACTTCTCCCCGGTCACACCTGTGTCGTACTTCCGTAAGACCAGCTTGCCCTTCCGGCACTCCCACCTAGCTCCTACATTTAGGTGTCCTTGTGACCGCATAATCTTTCGCTTTATGCTTAGACACTCGGCCATACCCCCTCGTGGCGTGTACTCCGTGAGTTTCCCACTGAGAAACATATTTAAGATCCAACCTGCAAACACCTTGTCGTCAGCTTGGGCCGGACTACTGCCAAAAGATATGATAAAGCAGAAGGCCAAGAATAATGACTTTACCGTAATCGAGATTGAATACCTCATTTCGACCCCCTATGGAGCTTTCAAACCACCGTAGAATCTTGTCCAATTTTCACTTCTCCAATTTTCACTTCTCTGGGCCATTGAGTCCAACACGGCCTTCGATCTTAGTCTGAGTTCGTTCCAGCACTTCAAGTCGGGCCAATATTGTGGCCGACTCTCTGTGATATTTTTCTCTTTCCAACGGGCTCATCATATGAGCGATTACATCGAGTCTATTAATCTGGGTGCTAAGATCATTTTCTAGCTTATCGGTACGGCTGTCCATTTGACGCATCATATTTTCGATTTGCTTAATCTGATCTGTCAGTCTCTGGATTTGGGATTTCGCGACAGCCGCCGTCCCGATGATCGAGGCGAACACGCCGCCCAAAGTAATCAGCAACTTGATGTCTACAGTGCCGTCCATAGCCATCACCTTAGTTGACTAATATTTGCGGTTGACGCCCAGTACAAAAATGCTCCAACTGCCGCCGCCACGGCACAAAGGATAATCACCTTCCCCACCTCTACGGCCACCTTATGCCAAAAGAGTTTGTCGGATTTCGCTTTCTTCAGCGCGTTTTGACGGGCCACTTCCTCCGCGTTTTGACGGGCCTTGATTCGGGCCTTACGTGTATCAAGGCAAGATTTCCACGTTCCTTCACCGTGACGAGCATCAATTTCCAACGCAAGCCGCCAGATTTGACGGTCGAGCTTTTTCTTTTCAATCGTCATCGTAATGATGTCGGAAAGTTCTTCGCTATCGGATGCTTCGGCAGCCTGCTTTTTCTTGAATAGTTTTTGCAGCGGGGTAAGGGGTTTCTCTTTTTCTTTCTTCTCTACCGCCGCCGCCACTTGACCATGTGCGTGAAAAACGGCATCTAAATGCTTAGCAATTCCGCTGATGTCGTCGGCGGTTTCCAACGCGCTGGAGCATAGCTCAATGCTTTTGCGTGCAAGCGCGAACGTAGCCTTCGCGCCAGCTACCGCAACGCCAATTGTAATCGGGTCCATCGAAAGCCACCATCATATCGGCTCAACTTAACAACATCGCCGCGACAATAAGACCAGCCGCAAAACCGCTGGCGATACATTTCCAATGCGCCTTTAAATATTCCATCATTCGTTTTCCTTCATTATGCAATCTTCCTTGCCCGGCCATGTTTTCTTCTCTTTCTCAGCTCTGTTAGCCACGCCTCATGCCGCCAGCGAAATGCTTGCTCTGCTTGTTTTATTTGTGAGGGAATGGGGTAGTGGACGTTACCGACGCGGATGAATTTAGTCAGGCTAGAGCTTCGCACGTTCCGTAGCAATTTCGGCTTCCTTGTTAGTTAGCCAGGTTTTGCCATCAGCGGTTAGGACAGAATCGCGCAATCTCCTCTGAGTTACTTCAGCTTCAAGGCGATTGATTTCTGCGAGGGCATCCCTTACTGCTTGACCGTTAGTCCACTCAAGCTCTGCTGCATCTGCTGCATCTTCTTCTGACTGAGAAAACTGAACACGACCATCTTGCGTACTATGAAATCTAACCATTAACTTAAACTCCGTCTGTACTGCGTAATGGTTCCAGAGGCAACATTACCACTACTGAAATAGAACTTAATGGCGGTGTTTGCTTCCGCTGTCGAGTGGTATTTACCGCCAGCCATGGAGTTATTAACATCACCCCCCGTATCCTCAATAGTTCCTTGAGCATTTAACTGTGTGTAGTTCCCGCTGTTAGCAGGATCAGATAACATAACAACAAATCTATTGATGCCCTCTGTGGATGTATTTCCTATACCATTTGCTAATGCAAAATGTGCAATCGTACCGTTTATAGAGCCAACACCTACAGATGTCCCGTCTCTGGAGATATAAGTTCTAGATGTTTGATAACCACTTGTTCTGTAGGTAGGCCCAGCTACTCCTACTTCTGCCCGTAGTTCTACGTTATCACTTGCAGGGATAATGCTCTCAAAGACATATTCATAATCGTAACCTGATGCATGATTAGTGAAAGCTACTGTGGCAGATGAACTTGCTGTAACGGCTGATACAAAGGCCCATCCGCCACCAGCCGCAGCTGCCTTCATCAAACCCCCAGCACGACCTAGATTATCAGTAAGTATACCGCTCATAATTTACCTCGTCTGATCTAAGAAGCTGACCACAATATCAACATTTGCACTGCTTGCCGTGGCGGCACATAGATGATCAGTGTCAGTGATGACAAAACGATCATTCCAGACAAACGTCTCGTTGGCTCCGATAGCCTGATCGCTCAGGATTTCAAAGTCAGTTCCACCGCCATTTTCGTCTATATAGAGATCCAAAGTTTCGGCTGCGCCTGCCGTCTCAGTGCAGATGATGGAGACAATCACGTAGGTATGGCCATCGACGCCGTTGATTAAAACGCTCTCTGAATCGGTTACTCCCGCCGTCAACGAGTAACTCATTACTTCACTTGCCATTTTGATTCTCCTTTAGAAGCCAAAGACGATTGCTTTGCCCGTTGATGAAATTGAACTGTTCATTGAACCTTGGATATCAACGATGCCCGTGCCATTTGGCGTCAAAGTGATCGCTTCGTTCGCGCCATCGGTGATAACTATAGTGCCGGAGTTTGTCGCACTGTTGGTGGAGAGTTTTAGATCCTGTGTGCTGTTGGATGAAATGTGGCCGACCTCACTACCGCCACCAATTGAAACAAGGTCTGTCTTTAAGACCACGTTGCCGGTGCCGTGGGGGTTGATGTCAACATCCGCATTTGACGCGCTGGTGAGGTCGTAACTTCCAACATCTAAATCGCCGCCCAAAGTCGGCGAGGTATCATCAACAACATCTGACATATCACCACTGCCGTCCGCTCCGCTGGGAACAAACGTCAAGCCTATGCTATCGCCATCCGAGATGGTGCCGACTGTCAGAACATGAGTTGCCGCCACCTTGGAATAAGTCGAGGCACTCGTGACTGATCCCGACACCTTGTAAACCAAGATGGCATTCGTCGTGCCGTAAGAAGCTATGTAGAGATAACCTCGCGCTACGGTATTGCTAACATCATCCCAGGTATCAACCCAGGCGTTGACAGAAACGCCACCCGCCTCGACATCATCGATGTAGACAACCGTGGCACTCGACGGGGTTCCATGATTTAGCCAGACCTTTCCGGCCCCTTGATCCGTATCCGTTGTCGTGGATTCAAACGCAAACTTAACGCCTGCTTCGGGTGCGTTATTATCTATGTAGGTTTTCGCGGCCTGTTGTGTGGTCAGTGCGACGGCACTGTTTGAACTCATGTCATCTTCATCTAAAATTCCGGCGGTAATTGTGGCTCCGGCGTTTAGACCCAGGCTTGTAATACCAGCCAGGGTTCCTGACGTTGCCGTGATTGCCGCGCATTTGAAGTCGGCAAACGAGTATGAGATATTGCCGGTTGATGATCCGGTGGCAGTCGTTGTGCCTACGGTAAAGAAATCACCCGACTCATCCCAGCCCAT
>CAXAVL010000290.1:0-5014 GCA_963971905.1 uncultured Cellvibrio sp. | reverse complement strand
ACTGCCCACCCGTTTTAATGCGTGCCGAGAGGAGCAAACATGTCGAAGTTTTGGAGTCAGGTGGTGCGTGAACTGGAGCCCTATGTGCCCGGTGAACAGCCGCAAATTGATGGTTTGATCAAGTTGAACACCAACGAGAGCCCCTACCCGCCCTCGCCCAAAGTGATCAACGTAATCAACCATGACGCCATCGACCGTTTGCGTCTCTACCCGGATCCCAACTCGAAAAGACTGAAAAACACCATCGCCAACTACTACAATGTCACGGCAGAGCAAGTGTTTGTCGGCAATGGTTCAGATGAGGTGCTGGGGCTATTATTTATGGCCTTTTTCCAGCAGGACAAACCGCTGTTGTTCCCCGATATCAGCTACAGCTTTTATCCGGTCTATTGCAAATTATTTGGCATCACCGCACACACTATTCCGACGCGCGATGATTACACGATTAACTTTTCTGATTACGCAATTGCCAACGGCGGCATTATTTTCCCCAACCCCAATGCACCCACAGCGATTGGCAAACCGCTCGCAGACATTGAAGCCTTGCTGCAAAACAACACTGAGTCGGTGGTGGTAGTCGATGAAGCCTACGTGGATTTTGGTGCGGAAACGGCGATTGCGCTAGTCGATAAATACCCCAATCTGCTGGTGGTGCAAACCTTGTCAAAATCCCGCTCACTTGCGGGTATGCGCGTAGGTTTTGCAGTTGGCAATAAAGATTTAATCGACGCATTAGATCGGGTTAAGAATTCATTCAATTCTTATCCACTGGATCGTTTGGCAGAAGCAGCGACGATAGTTGCGTTTGAAGATGATGCCTACTTCAAAAGCTGTCGCGATAAAATTATCGCCACCCGCGCTTGGACGGTAAGCGAACTGGATAAACTCGGTTTCAAGACTTTGCCATCGCAAGCCAATTTTGTCTTCACCGAACCGGTAGGGAAAAATGCTGCTGAAGTTGCACAGTATTTGCGCGACCACAAAATTCTAGTGCGCTATTTTAACAAACCACGTATCAATCAATTTTTGCGCATTACTATCGGTACCGATACCGAAATGCAGGCGCTGATTGGGGTATTAAAAACACTGTAACGCATATTGAAAACAGGCAAAAAGCCCGAGCAACTCGGGCTTTTTTGTAAGTAATCGCAACTTATTTAGACTGTGGGATTTGCGCGCCTTCAATGGCAAAATATTTATCCATAGCAGTCCACTGCAATAACTCGATCACATTTTTATTGCAATTACACAACTTGATTGCATCGCGCGCTGAACCTTTGCGTTCTTTAAATAAAAGCAGCATGCCCAAGCCCGTTAAACTTAATGACGGCGCTTCACTGAGGTTGAACTCGAACTCTTTGATATCCGCCGATTCAGGATCGTTTAACAACCGGCTCCACTCCTGGCGCAGATCATTATCGATAGTGCCATAGATATTCACACGCAAACCGCGCCCATTATTAATCCGCACCCAATCCATACTGGCGGAATCTGAAAAGGTCACTGCTGACGATGAAGGCGGCTTAGCAGGCGTTGTTTTTTTAGTGGGGCTTGAGGCAGCCTGGGGGTTCGCCTTAATCGGCACATGCGCGCGCGGCATTGCTATAGATCCGTGGGCAGCCGCGGTTGGTGGCAGCAAGGGTTTGGGTCTGGTCTTATCGACCCAACCATCGGGCACCACATCATCCCAACTACTTTCTACTTTGCCATTGCCGATGACTTCATCGATCACCCGCCCTTCCGTGCGTTTGACGCGAGCCTGCTCATCATTGGCGCGAACAACTTTTCGTTCACCCACAAAAGGAACAAGATGGCGCATGCGATTCCCCTGAAATGCCATTGATAATCAATATAATGTTAGCGCAGCGTTAAACAAATGCGAGCCTCCCGCTACCACCCCCTTGTCATCACTTTGTATCTATGCCTGTTTTTTACGCATTCTTATGAAAACATATTATTGGCGCGATTTTCATCTTTCACCCAAAATGTCCCGATCCATTGGGAAGTTTGGAAACACCTGTGTATTGATTCCATCCAATCTTAAATAAAGTTTCCGTAATGGTGGTAAGCCCCCGATGTATTTATCATAAAAAAAATCTCCAATAAGCTTTTTTGTTGTAAAGTGCTGATTCGATATAGAAATTTGGGAAATGCAGGCACCGGAAGAGCGGCCAAAAGTTAGGTTTTTAGTGATAGTGATCTACCGCCTTTAACAGGGTTATCCTATGGGAAGATGCACTAAATGGCGCGACGATCACCCAAATTGAGCGATTATGCAAAATAATGAAGCAGCGCAGTCAAAGAACACTGCTATAGAATTAATCAAAAAGTTTCAGCAACTTTTTACCGATTTAAATCACAAACAAATTGCCGAGCGGTTGGTGAAGTTGGTTATTACCAAAGAAGCCATAAGCCGCGCTGTATTAATTGTTGAACGTGATAGCCATCTGTATGTTGAAGCCATTGCCTCATCTTGCCCACGTGCGCCCTTTGTTAGCGGCGTGGCGACTTCACTTAGCCGTCTAAATTATTTACCTCACCAACACATTCATCAGGTTTTTGATTCCGGTAACCCTTGCGCACTGGATCAGCAGGTCATTAGCAAACTCGGCGCCCTTTTTATCCAAAAAGGCACCAACTCCTGCTTTTTGCATCCAATTCTGGAAAAGAACAAAACCATCGCCGTGTTTTATATGGAGTCCACCCAGCAATTACCGCAACTGCAAAAGGTAGTGAGTGAACTGGATACGGTATGGACATTTAGCTCACTGCTCGTGCGACAAGTCATCGACATGTGGCACCACGAAGAGCAAGCCGAGCGGTTTCGCCTTGCCGAACAGGCACTTTGGGCGAGCGAAACCTATTTGAATGCGATACTGCGCTTTTCCCCCGCGCTAATTTCAGTGAAGGATTTGGATGGTAATGTAGTGCTGGCAAGTGAGCACTTCAAACAAATGGCCAATATCGATGAATCCGGATTTGTCGGCAAAAACGTGTTTGATGTTTACCCCAAAGACGTTGCCCAATCCATGTGGGAAATCGACATAGCCGCCAAAACCAAACAGCAGACCTACGAGGTCGAGCTGAATTTAATGCATAAAGATGGCAGCCAACACACCTACCTGATGGTTAAGTTTCCGCTGCGCAATAAAGAAAACAATGTGTTTGGTGTCTGTACCATTGGTACCGACATTTCCGAGCGCAAGCTGGCGGAAAACGCGCTGCGTGAACAGCAATCGCGCCTCAACTATATGGCCTTCCACGATTCGCTGACCTCCCTGCCCAACCGCTCACTGTTTTACGACCGCATCTATCACGGCTTGGCACGCGCGCGTCGCAGCGACTCTAAAGTCGCTTTGATGCTGCTCGATATCGACCGCTTCAAAAACATCAATGACAGCCTTGGTCACGACGCGGGCGATATTTTGCTGAAAGCCATCGCTATGCGCCTGAATGAAGGGGTGCGCGATATGGATACAGTAGCGCGCTTGGGTGGCGACGAGTTTGTGGTAGTACTCGAAGGTATTCACGACTTGGAAGACGTAGTGTTTGTCGCGAACAAGTTGCTGACAACATTGGCGCGGCCACTGGAAATAAGCGGCCACAGTATTTCCACTACAGTCAGTATTGGTGTCAGCGTATTTCCTGACGATGGCATGGATACAGATGAACTGTTAAAAAATGCCGATGTTGCTATGTACAAGGCAAAAGAGGCGGGCAAAAACAATTGCCAGTTTTATACCAAAGGCATGAATGCCACTGCAGTGAATTATTTATTGCTGGAAAACGATTTGCGCCGCGCCGTAGAGCAACAACAATTGGTGCTCTACTACCAGCCGCAAGTCGATTTAAAAACCGGCGAGATGATGGGTGTAGAAGCGCTGGTGCGCTGGCAACACCCTGACCGCGGCCTAATATCACCCGCACACTTTATTCCGCTCGCCGAAGAAACAGGTTTGATTGTGCCGATTGGGGAGTGGGTGCTGCGCGAGGCCTGCCGACAGCAAAAAATCTGGTTAGATGCGGGCAAGTATGTCGGCAAGATTGCGGTAAATTTATCGCCACGCCAATTCCGCCAAAAGAACTTCCCGGGTAAAGTCGAAGCCATTCTCACCGACATAGGCTTAGAAGCAAAATATCTGGAGCTGGAAATCACCGAAAGCTGCGCCATGGAACATGCCGGCGAGACGATCAATCAGCTCAATCAACTCAACCAGATGGGCATGTTTCTCGCCATCGACGATTTTGGCACTGGCTATTCATCGCTCGCCTATTTACAGCGTTTTCCGATTCAGAAACTCAAAATCGACCGCAGTTTTATCAATGATATTCACGACGACGATAACGATGCCGCAATTGCAAAATCGATCATCGGCCTGGCGCACAACATGCAGATGCGAGTTGTTGCCGAAGGTGTTGAGAACGAGCGACAAGCCGAATGGTTGCGCGACAAAGGCTGTGATCAAGCCCAGGGTTTCCTCTACGCCAAACCGATGACATCCAAACAATTAGAAAACCATTTCCGCGATGGAAAATTTTATTTCGATGGCACCGTCATTCAGCTAGAAGCGCATTTGAAATTGGGGGCTTAAAAACCCCCGAATTCACTCCTACCCCTTACCGCGAACCTTGTTCGCATTGGGCCGCGCATTTTCTTCAACAAATTGCACAATCGCATCCGCAACATCTTTTTGCGTTGCACCTTCAATCCCCTCAAGGCCAGGCGATGAATTCACTTCCATCACCAATGGGCCACGACTGGAGCGGAGCAAATCCACCCCTGCCACATGCAAGCCCATGGTTTGTGCCGCTTTAATCGCGGTGCGTCGCTCGGTTGGCGTGAGCTTAGTGACCTTCGCCGAGCCACCTCGATGCAGATTGGAACGGAACTCGCCCTCTTGCGCGGTGCGCTCCATGGCCGCGACCACTTTATCGCCAATCACAAAACAGCGCACATCGCTGCCATTGGCCTCTTTAATAAATTCCTGCACCAAAAATTCGGCGCGCAACTCAC
>CAXAVL010000289.1:0-5024 GCA_963971905.1 uncultured Cellvibrio sp. | reverse complement strand
TATGTCGATACCAATACCGGCAATGCCCGCTTGGATAACGCCCGTTTTGTGCTGTACGAAACCCGCGTGCGCGGCCGTGCTGAAAGCCTGCAAAAATTTGGCGATGCGGTAATCAGTCTGGATCAGGGCACTTTTACCAGTTGTGAGCCGGGCGATAACACCTGGTCAATCCGCGGCTCAAATATCACCCTGCACAACGACAAACACTACGGCACCGCCAAGCATATGCGTTTGCATATCAAAGATGTACCGGTGGTTTACGCGCCTTACTTTCGTTTTCCAGTGGGGCCTGATCGCCTGACCGGTTTTTTGTTTCCCTCAATAGGTTTTGATGAAAGTGACGGCATAGGCGAGTTTTCCGCGCCGTTTTACTGGAATATCGCGCCCAATTACGATGCTACTATCACGCCGCGCTACCTCTCTGATCACGGCTATATGCTCGTGACCGAGTTGCGCCACAAGTCCGAATTTTTTGATACAGAACTGAGTGGCAGTGTGCTGAACAACGATCGCAGTGGCGATACTGGCCGCGCTGACGATGAAATCGATCAACAGTATCTCGGCAAAGATCGTTGGCAATACAGCTTGGAGCAAACCGGCGGGCGCAACCAACCATGGGCGACTGAAATTGATTACACCGATGTTAGCGATACCGATTATATTCGCGATGTCGATGGCAGCGCGGTTGATCTAAATCGCCAAGCCTATATTCGCCAGCGTGCCGCCGCCACTTACAGCAGTGAGCATTGGCAGTTGGGCGCCAAAGCCGAAGAGTTTCGCTTGTTGACCAGTTCGCAATTGCCTTACCGCGAATTACCACGCTTGCATGCCGATGGCCAATACCGCATCAATGATTGGTTGATCGAGCTGGACAATGAATTCACTCATTTCGGCATGAATCGCTATTTTGAAGAAGATCCCGCCAATGCGCTCTACAAAGCGGATTTGATCACCGGAGAGCGTTTGCGCACTAACTACAAAGTCACGTGGGATAAAGAATTTACCATCGGCTATATAAAGCCGGGCGTGGGTCTGAAAACCCTTGGTTACGAGTTAGAGGCGACCAATCTGCGCACGGATGTGGACAGCAGCCAGCAATACTCAGCGCCGCAAGGTTCACTGGATATGGGTTTGTATTTTGAGCGTGACAAAACCTTGTTTGGCGACGCATTTACCCAAACCCTGGAGCCGCGTGCATTTTATCTCTATCGCGATTATGAAAATCAGGACGCACTCTATGGCCTCACATCCGCAGCTAGCTATGTCAATTTTGATACATCGGATCTGATTTTTACCTACAACCAACTGTTTCGCGACTCGCGCTTCTCGGGCGGTGATCGCATCGATGATACCAATCACTTAGCACTGGGTGTAACCAGCCGTTTTGTAGAGAGCGATACCGGCATAGAGCGCTTGCGCTTGAGTATCGGTCAGATTAGCTACTTTGAAGACAGGGAAGTCAGCATCCTCAATAATGATGACGCCTATGCCAATACCCGCACTAGCTCGGCGGTGGCAGGACAGGTGAGTACGCTGATTGGCGATCATCTGCGCATTAGCAGTGACGTGCTTTACGACCATCAGCAAAAGCAGATAAATACCGTCAGCACCAGTTTGAATTACATGGATGAGCAATATCGGATTTTGAACGTTGGCTACCGCTATAGTCGCGATCCGGTTTCGCTCAGTCCACTGGAAACTACCCCGAATATTGGCGAAAACCTGAATCAGATCGATATCACCACACTCTGGCCAGTTTCCAACCAATGGGCATTAATTGCCCGTGCTAACTACGATTTTACGTACAATGCGGAACTCGACACCTTTGCTGGGCTCGAATATACCGATTGCTGCTACCGCGTGCGTATTCTCGCGCGGCAGTGGGTGGATTTCGATTTTAGTCCCGATTTTATGGAAAACCTCAGCAGTAATGACTATGACCGCGGTGTGTTTATCGAAGTGCAGTTGCGCGGTTTTGGCAATTTGAGTCAACGTATTAGTAACTTGCTCGACAAAGCCATGTTTGGTTATGGTGAGCGTGAAGCATCTCTACAATAAAACAGTGATTGAATTATGAGTAAGAACCAAAGCAGGCCACATCTTTTGCACATGGGTTGGACATTATTGTTAGGCGGTGTGCTGCTGGCGACCAGCCAACTCGGTTTGGCGCAAAGCAATACAGTATCACTGGATCGGGTGATAAAGATGTAGTGCTGGAAAGTGAATTGAATGATCGCAAGGCGTCGATTCTGGAGCGTTTGAAAGGCCAGTACCAGCAATTGCCACCAGAGGATGTGCTCAACAAGCAAATTCTTGAGCAGCTGATTATCGAGCGTATTGAATTGGGCATGGCCGAGCGTTACGAAATCAAAGTCGATGAAGCAGAAATCGATCAGGCAATTGGTCGGGTGCTGCAAAAAAATCAAATTACCTTGGCGCAACTTGAAGCTGATTTGAAAACGCAAGGCTTGACGCTCGAGGGTCTGCGCAAACAAATGCGCAATGAGTTGACTATCAGTCATTTGCAGCAGGGCATAGTGAATAGCCGCATCAAAGTGACTGAACAAGATATTAATAACTTTCTCTCGTCTAGCGATGGCAAGTTTGCTACCTCGCCGGATTTTCATATCGGCCATATATTAATTGCCGTGTCCAGCAGTGCCGATGCAGACACTATTGCCGCCGCTGAAAAGCAAGTCAACGATATTTACCAAAAGCTGCAATCGGGCAGTGATTTTTCCCAGATGGCGATTAGTTATTCCAATGATCAAGCGGCGCTGCAGGGGGGCGATATAGGTTGGCGTAAACTGGCGCAACTGCCGGAGTTGTTTGGCAATCAAATGGCTGAGTTGCGCGAGGGGCAAGTATCTAAGCCTTTCCGCAGCGGCGCCGGTTTTCACATCCTCAAAAATATTGAACAGCGCGGCGGCGGCGAGCAGTTAGTTGAGCAGACTCATGCCCGCCATATTTTGATCAAAACCTCAGAAATTATGGACGATGCACAAGCGCGTCAGAAACTGTTGGATTTAAAAATGCGTATTGAAAAAGGCGAAGATTTTGGCAAGCTCGCCCGTGAGCATTCAGAAGATACTGGCTCTATGTTGAGTGGTGGCGATTTAGGTTGGGCCACTCCGGGGATGTTTGTGCCTGAGTTTGAAGAGGCAATGGGCAATACCTCTATCGGTGGCATTACTCGCCCCTTCAAGAGCCAGTTTGGCTGGCATATTTTGCAAGTTCTCGAACGCCGCAAAGAAGATATGAGCGATAAAATGAAACGCAACCAAGCGGCTAACGTGTTGCGCTCACGTCGTTTTGACGAAGAGTTTCAATTGTGGCTGACCCAAATCCGCGAAGAGGCTTACGTCGAAATTAAACTCTAAGCCTGTAGATTTTTTAACGGTTTTATCGGCGGCTAAAAATTGGATTGCCATGGGCGATTCTGTTTTTAGCCGCTGTGTTTTTTAGCATAGTATTTTATTTATTTTTTTAGGCGCAGATAGCATGACCTCTGTATATCGAATTGCTCTAACTCCGGGTGAACCCGCCGGTATAGGTCCAGATTTGGCCGTGATGCTGGCGCAGCAAGCCCTGCCCTATGAGGTGGTGGCAATCGCTGACCCGCAATTATTGCGAGCGCGCGCGCAACAGTTGGGGTTGCCGTTGCAACTACGCGAAATCAATCTGCAGGATGCGCCACGCCCGAGTGCGGCCGGTGAATTGGCGGTGCTGCCTATCGCGTTGGCTGAGTCCGCTGTGCCGGGCAAACTGAATGTTAAAAATGCACCTTATATTTTGCACACGCTGGATGCTGCTATCGAAGGTTGCATAGCTGGTTATTTTGCAGCGCTGGTCACTGGCCCGGTACAAAAAAGTATCATCAATGATGCCGGTATCGCATTCAGTGGCCATACCGAATATCTCGCGGAAAAAACGCACACTCACAAAGTGGTGATGATGCTCGCTACCGAGGGCTTGCGTGTGGCATTGGCCACTACCCATTTGCCGCTGAAAGATGTTGCAGCGGCAATTACCGAAGACGAACTCACGCAAGTGACGGAAATTTTGCAGCGCGATATGCAAACCCAATTTGGTATCGCTCAGCCCCGTATTTTGGTGTGTGGTTTAAACCCGCACGCCGGTGAGGGCGGTCACCTCGGGCGCGAAGAAATTGAAGTCATCGAGCCGGTGTTGGCACGGCTGCGCGCGCGGGGAATGAATCTGATTGGCCCGCTACCAGCCGATACGTTATTTACGCCAAAATATTTGGATAACGCCGATGCAGTGCTCGCCATGTATCACGATCAGGGTTTGCCGGTTTTAAAATACAAAGGCTTTGGGCAGGCGGTGAATATTACGCTGGGGTTGCCGATCACACGCACCTCGGTTGATCACGGCACCGCGCTGGATTTGGCCGGCACAGGCAAAGCCGATATGGGCAGCTTACGCACTGCATTAAGTTACGCTCTAGCTATGGTTGAAGCAAAACACGCGCGCTAATTATTGGAAAATGTTTATGAAAAAAACGATGCACTCTTTTTCAAAACGGGAGTCACAACCGGAATCACAGCACAAGGCGCGCAAACGTTTTGGGCAAAACTTTTTGATCGATCACGGCATTATTCGCGAAATCGTGCGCGCGGTACATCCGCAAAAAAATGATCTGATTGTAGAGATCGGACCAGGTAAGGGCGCCATTACCCAATTGCTTGCCGACAGCTGCGATAACTTGAGTGTGATTGAACTGGATCGCGATTTGGTGCCTTGGTTGAAAGTTAAATTCGAACATCACCCGAATTTTAAATTGTTCCAAGCAGATGCGCTGCAATTTGATTTTGCACGGTTAATTAAAAACGATCAGCCGCTGCGCATTGTTGGCAACTTGCCGTACAACATCTCAACACCGCTGATTTTTCATCTGCTCACTTATGCCAATCGCGTGCAAGATATGCACTTTATGCTGCAGAAAGAAGTGGTGAAGCGTATGGCGGCGCAACCGGGTGATAGCGCTTACGGTCGTTTGGGGA
>CAXAVL010000288.1:0-5027 GCA_963971905.1 uncultured Cellvibrio sp. | reverse complement strand
CTATCTGCCCCAATCCTGGTTTAACGGTTGGCTGCGCACTGGCTGGTATATCGCTGCTTATATTCCCGTAGGTCTACCCGTGTTGAAAGAGGCCTATCACAGCATCAGGAAAGGTGAAGTATTTTCCGAATTTTTCTTGATGAGTATTGCAACACTCGGCGCGTTTGCTATTGGTGAATACCCGGAAGGTGTTGCCGTTATGTTGTTTTATTCTGTAGGGGAAGTATTCCAGACTCTCGCCGTCAAAAGGGCAAAGCTTAATATCAAAACATTACTCGATCAGCGTCCCGACGAAGTAACAGTGTTACGAAATAACCAAGCAATTACTCTCAAGGCTGAAACAGTCAGTATTGGCGACATTATTCAGCTCAAGGCAGGTGAAAAATTGGGCCTGGATGGTGAACTCTTAACTGAATCGGCATCGTTCAACACCGCCGCATTGACCGGTGAAAGCAAACCCGACACTAAAACAAAAGGCGAAACTGTTCTAGCGGGTATGATTAATCTTAATGTGGTATCACAAGTCAAAGTAACCGCAGACTATACCGACAGTAAACTGTCCAGAATTTTAGAGTTGGTGCAAAACGCCTCTGCACAAAAAGCCCCCACTGAATTGTTCATCCGCAAATTCGCCAAAATATACACACCAATTGTGGTTGTGTTGGCCTTTGCGATTTGTCTGTTGCCATACTTTTTTGTTGAGACATATGTATTCAGTCAATGGTTGTACCGCGCACTGATTTTCCTGGTGATTTCATGCCCATGTGCTTTGGTAATCAGTATTCCGCTCGGTTATTTTGGCGGCATAGGCGCTGCAAGTAAAAATGGCATTTTATTCAAAGGCAGTAACTTTTTAGACACTATCTCTACCATTCAAAACGTAGTGATGGATAAAACCGGCACCATGACTGAGGGTGTATTTAAAGTACAAGAGGTAAATCTCAAACCTGATTTCAATCGAGACGAAATCCTGAAAATGGTCAATGCACTGGAAAGCCAGAGTACGCATCCTGTAGCAACAGCCATTCATCAATTTGTAGGTGATATTGATAGCACCATTAAATTAAATAATGTTGAAGAAATATCTGCTCATGGATTGAAAGCCGAAATCAACGGCAAAGAGTTACTGGTAGGTAATTTCAGGTTGCTCGATAAATACGCCGTCACATACGACATTGATCCTGCCACAATTGTGTATACCGTCATCGCTATTGCCTACGACCATAAATTCGCAGGTTACATCACTATCGCCGACAGCATTAAAGAGGATGCGCAATTAACGGTAGATACACTGAAAAAACTCGGCGTCAACATTACCATGCTCAGCGGTGACAAAAGTTCTGTGGTGCAATTTGTCGCGCAAAAATTAGGTATCACCAATGCCTTTGGTGATTTACTGCCAGAAGATAAAGTTAACAAAGTAAAGGAAATCAAAGCTAGAACTGAAACCGTTGCGTTCGTAGGTGATGGTGTCAATGACGCACCGGTAATCGCACTCAGTGATGTTGGCATCGCGATGGGTGGCTTAGGCAGCGATGCGACTATCGAAACCGCCGATGTTGTCATTCAAGATGACAAACCCAGCAAGATTCCCACCGCAATTGCCATTGGTAAACAAACCAAACGTATTGTTTGGCAAAACATTTCCCTCGCATTCGGTGTAAAAGCCATCGTATTGATACTGGGTGCCGGTGGTTTGGCCACCATGTGGGAAGCTGTGTTTGCTGATGTCGGCGTAGCGCTACTGGCGATTATGAATGCAGTGAGAATTCAGCGGATGAAGTTTTAAGAAAAAATCAACATAGCGCCAGCCATCAGAATATTTCTGCGTTATTCTGCGTTTTTTATGCTAGCGGTGCTGCACTGATTGTTACTGCACTTATCAGCAGGTTCAGGGCAGCACTGTTTTTTGCGATGAGCCACCATATAAATTATGCTAAGGAATGCGATAGGCAGAAGACACAGAAGCAGCTCAAAACTCTTCGATCCACTCACAATGGCCAACAAGCTTGCTGATGATGCGCCAGCAATAATCAAATACAGGGGAACTGCACAGCATCCGATACATGCAATAGCCGCTGTCAACACTAACCATACTGATTTACGATTGTTCATGGGAAACTCCAAAAATTTGATGAAGGCACAGGAGTCTTTAGCGTAAAATCTGGAGTAACTTCAGGTTCAAGTATTTTACAAAGGATTTATTATGTTTGGGATTGGCGCACTTTCACTTGCCACCGGCTGCCCGATTGACACCATCCGTTATTACGAAAAGCTGGGGCTACTGGAAAAACCATTCAGGTCTGAAGGCGGCCATCGCCTCTATAATTCTGCCCATCAAAAACGTCTCTCATTTATTCTGAAAACCCGTAAATTGGGATTCAACCTGGAGCGAACCCGCGAGATGTTGAGCCTTGCGGAAAACAGGGAGCGATCCTGTACGGACGCGTTGGCCTTGGTGAATAGTAATTTAGATGAAGTGAACGAAAAGATTGTCGAGCTTCAGCGCATTCAACATGCGCTGGAGGAAATGGCAAAGGATTGCCAATGTTGTTGTCCCGGTGCCCGAGCCCCTGAATGCACCATTGTTGATGCCTTGTCTGATCTGAAAAACTAAGCATGCCATGGATCGCTAATCACTCGGACGCCCTTCGCATTTAGCAAATAACTCAATTGCTCTATCACAATATTTACAATGCCCCTGGCAACAGTCGTGCATTAAAAAGGCAACCAGATCAGTTAATGTTGAAAAAATCACACTGTAAATAATGGATCGTCCATCCCGCCTGCTTTCGATAAGACCCGCTTGCTCAAGCTGATTCAAATGAAATGAAATTCGGGAAGGTGCCTCCCCTCCTAACTGCTCTGCAATAGTTCCCGCCGCCATGCCGTCTGCGCCTGCCACGACGAGTATGCGAATAATACGCAGCCGGGTTTCCTGGGCGATGGCCGCAAAGCTAGCAAGCGCCTGCTGCTCTGCCATCATACGAGATGGTTCCATATAACAATGCTCACTACGTAAATAGGGTGTTACAAAAAAAGACCCGCCATCATTTCAATATTTCAACAAATATTGAAATGATAAATAATCTCATTTATCATGATCGCACATTTGAACAAACTACTCTCCGTAAGGACGCCTTACCATCGTACTGAAACGGTCTGAGCAAATCCGCCTTGGAACACAGTCATTCAAGCGGCGTATTTGATAACAATGGAATCAAGCTATGCAACACATTCGTGAAAAACTGGAAAATCAGCAGGTCATAATTTACTTTGTTGCGGTCATCGTTGCCGCAGTAATTGCGCTAATGGTACCGGGCATGAGTGTGCTGGAACGCGCAATCAATCCTGCTTTAGCGTTAATGCTTTTTGTCACTTTTCTTCAAGTTCCTGTGGCCGATTTAGGTCGCGCCTTCACTCGAATTCGCTTCCTGAGCGCATTGCTGATCACTAATTTTATTATCGTTCCATTACTCGTTGCGTGCTTGATCCAGTTTTTACCCGATGACCCTATGATTAGATTGGGTGTCCTGTTTGTATTGCTCACTCCCTGCATCGACTACGTTGTTACCTTCTCACATTTGGGGCGTGCTGACGCCCGTTTATTATTGGCAGCAACTCCGGCGCTACTTATTGCTCAAATGCTTTTATTGCCCGCTTATCTCAAGATATTTTTGGGAGAGGCTGCGGCAAATCTCGTGCAAATCGGCCCATTTGTGCACGCTTTCATCTGGTTAATTGCAGTTCCGCTCGCATTAGCAGCGGTAGTGCAATTATGGGCCGCACGAACCCCTGTTGGTGAACGTGTTTCCAATGCACTCGGCTTACTACCGGTGCCAGCAACCGCGCTGGTTTTATTTGTTGTTATCGCAGCCTTAATACCTCAACTTGAAACCGCTATCGGTGCAACATTAAAAGTTATACCGGTGTACGTCGCATTTGCGGTGATTGCTCCGCTACTCGGATGGGTTGTTGCTCGCCTTTTACGGCTTGAAGCAGTTGCTGGCAGAGCCGTCGCATTCAGCGCGGGTACCCGTAATTCATTGGTCATACTGCCGCTGGCGTTGGCCGTACCAGGCGCTATTCCAGTACTGCCCTCAATTATCGTGACGCAAACGATGGTCGAACTTATTAGCGAGCTGATTTATATCCGCTTGATCCCTAAACTTGGAGCCAACAATAAAAATGAATAATCAACAGAGTTTCCTTAAGCGGATCGCTAATGTTGTTGCTGTATGGTTTCTTATTTCAGGCGTTGTATTCGCACAAACCGGTGCATCGGGAGATGCAAAGCAGCTATGGCAGCTGCTTGATTATGTTGCGGTAGATTACAGCGGGGCTGTCGCCGATGGTGTCATCATCAGCGAGGCCGAATACGCTGAAATGCTGGACTTTACGGAGAATGCAGATGCGTTATTACAATCTCTTCCAGAGCATGCATCCAAACCAAATATTGCCGGGAAGATTGCAGAGTTGCGCGCAGCTGTCCTGCGTAAAGAGGCAAGTATCGAAGTCACCCGACTTGCACATCAGGCCAATGCATTCTTGATAACGGCCTATCCGTTTCCAGTCGCTCCAGGAACTGTTCCCGACCTTGCTCGCGGACAAACCCTTTATGCGATGCAATGTGCTACATGCCATGGTGTGGACGGAAAAGGTGATGGCCTGCTCGCTGAAAACCTGGAACCCAAGCCGATTGCATTTACGGATGCAGAACGTGCACGCACGCGAAGCTTGATGGCTTTGTATCAGGTGATTTCCCAAGGCGTGGACGGTACATCCATGGTGAGTTTTCAAGCTCTCCCTGAAGAAGATCGATGGGCGCTCGCATTCTACATCGGTACACTTTCTTACGATGAATCCACGCGCGAACAAGGCAAGGATCTCTGGAATAACGATGGGCAAATAAAGGGCCGCTTTGCTGATTTGACCATGCTTACTACCGTCACCGAAGCGGCACTGGCCGAAACAATACCAGAAAATAAGGCTCGCTCTGTCACTGCCTACTTACGAAGCCATCCCGA
>CAXAVL010000287.1:0-5029 GCA_963971905.1 uncultured Cellvibrio sp. | reverse complement strand
AGAGTTTGCTGATCAGATGGATCAGCAACGCCCCGCCGGCTTGGCTGAACGACAGATAGCCAAGCTCGTCCAGGATCACCAGATCGGTGTGTATCAAGCGATTTGCCAGCCGCCCTTGTTGAGCCTGCTGTTTCTCCTGTTCCAGGACATTGACCAGCTCAATAGTGGATAAGAACCTCACCCGCTGACGATGATGCTGGATAGCCTGCACACCGATGGCCGTAGCGAGGTGAGTCTTGCCCGTGCCCGGCCCACCGACCAAGACGACATTCTGGGTATCCTCCAGGAACTGGCAGCGGTATAGTGACTTCACCAGCGCTTCATCGGCCATACTTTGCTGGAAGTCAAAGCCGGTCAGGTCACGGTAAGCCGGGAACTTCGCAACCTTCATCTGATACTGGGTGGAGCGCACATCGCGCTCAGACGCTTCCGCTTTAAGTAGCATATCCAGCACGGGTAGCGCACTCTGGTAAGCCGGTGAGGCTTGCTCAGAGAGCGTTGAGATCGCATCGGTCATGCCGTGCAGCTTCAGGGACTTCAGCGTGGCGACCATCGCATCAGTGTTTATGGGGTGTTCTCCTCAGCTTGTCATAGCGGGCCGTGTTGGCCAGCGGTTCTGTGACCAGTTTCAAGGCGGGGGGGTTAATGGCTGGGGTCGCTGTGGTTGCCCCACAAGAGTTTGCATCTCGCTCAAATCCGGTAAAGACTAAGCCTTCGGCGCGATTGAGATCACGGTCTTGACCGGCTTAGAGTGCAATGCGTTGGGTTAATTATGGGCAATCCCATGATGTGTGTTTCTCTTGAAGCACCATTGGGTCACAGCACCTATCGTTGAGTGATTTTCAACCGCGATCCCGTTTTTGTCTGTCTAGCCCGAGGTGTCGTAATGGCGACGGACAAAGGCGGGAACCAGACGCCGCGTGCAATAAATTGAAAATTCCCCTACATCCCCCCGGCGGCTATCGTCGAGGGCTTAGATTGTATGTATGAGTTGGTGTTAGAGGGGGGCGCCTGAAACCCTAAATTCGGCTAGAAGTACATAGGGGCGTACTGTATCGCTATCCTAGCGCAGCGATATAGCTGAATCACGGGTTGGTGCTGTTGGGCTAACTGAAATGACGAATAGGCTAAGCTAAGTGAGATGATTTTGGAGTAATGTGAAAAATCTAAAATCATAATAGGGTTTTTTGGAAATATGAACATTCGGTTTCTGCCTTTAATGCTTCTTATAGTTTTGTGCTCTGACCATGAATTTGCACTTGCCGAAAACGGAGGTCAAGGGTATCGACTTGAGGAAGTAACTGTTACAGCTCAAAGACGTACGCAAGATGTTAGAGATGTGCCAATCGCTCTTACTGTAGTTTCTGGCGATGAAATGAGAGATAAAGCTATATCAGACTTAACAGATATGGCTAGGTTATTGCCAAATGTGTCAATAAATACAGATTACAATTCAATGTATATGAGGGGTATAGGAACGGCTGAATTGAATGTAATTGGTGAGCAAGCGGTTGCCTACATTTTGGATGATGTTTATGTGCCAAGGCTAGATTTCTTGAAGCCTGGGTTTGTGGATCTAGCGAAAATAGAAGTAATGAAAGGGCCGCAAGGAACATTATATGGTAGGAATGCTACCGGTGGGGTTATAAAGATTGATCATGGTATGCCAACGAGGGAGTGGGAGGGCTTTGTAAATCTGGCCTCTGGCGATAGAAACTTTAAAAACTATGAAGGTGCGATATCGGGTCCGTTAACGGATAAAATTTCCTTTCGTTTAGCTTTAAGGAGCGCCGGAGAAGATGGTTTTGTAGAAAACCTAGTTACTGGTGGAAAGTCAAGAAATAAAGATATTGAACAAGCAAGAATTTCTATTAGGGCAGATATTAGCGATAACTTTTCAATTGATGCAAGTTACTATCATCTTGATTATTACATTGGCGCATCCGGTGGGGATGAAATTCATAAGTATCCTTCCCAATTAAGAGCTCTTGGTGAGGTGTTGACGCCTGGATTTGAGTCTAATCTTGATAGGAGGAATTCAAATTCTTCTGAAAATGAATCAAGTGGTAGCGGCTATATTGCTCCGATAAAATTTACTTATGACAAGTGGGATCATACGTTCAGCTATGTTTATGGAATGGTTGGCTTGGATGATGCGTTTCGAGCAGATATTGATGGTCAATCAGCAAATGCTGGCAGATTGTTCACTGATCAAGAGTTTGAGCAAATAAGTCATGAGTTGAGAGTTGTTTCGCCACCTGGGAGATTTCAATACGTAGCTGGGTTGTTCTATTTGGAAACAGACCTTGAGTCAGAGGTCGGTAGCCCAATCTGGGCTGATTTTATAAAGTTTATAAATATTGGTGGTCTCTCTCCTGATGGGCTTGGTCTCGGTGGGGTGTTAGATCTCGTTACAGGCTTGGTAACAAATGATGATGGTGAGTTGTCGAGGCTGGACGGATATTTCACTGTCGATGTTGAGTCGTTTGGCGTGTTTTCCCAAGTTGAATGGTCAATCACTGATTATCTAGTTATGACGTTAGGAGCTCGATATTCAGATGATAAGAAACATGGTACTGGTATTCTTACTGATGCTGGCCCGTATCCAGTATGGGATGTGCTGATATTGGGAGGGTATACTGCGGACGAAACTCTTATATTTAGGGACTTCTCACCAAAAATATCTTTAAGCTGGGAGCCTCATGAGAATGTAACAATTTATTCAACATTTTCTCAGGGGTATCGAGCTGGTAGTTTTAATATTGCGGCATTTAGTAAAGATAAATATGAATTTGATGCCGAGACCAGCGATACCCTTGAGGCGGGTGTTAAAACATCACTGCTCGATCAACGTTTAAGGTTGAATTTTGGGGCTTTTTATACTGAATATGATGGATATCAGCTGGCAACATTTACCGGTTTGACCTACACCCAAAGTAATGCAAATGAAGTGCGAACAAATGGCGTTGAATTTGATATGACTTTACTTGCTGCTGAAGGTTTAATTCTTTCAATGAATGTAGGGTACAACGATGCTAAGTTTGTTGATTTTAAAGATGCCCCATGCCGAACGGAGGCTCCCCTAGAGCCCGGGTATCAAGTTCAGGGGATAGGCGCTCTGCCTCCTAGCCCTGAATGTGATTTGTCTGGAAAAGAGCTACATAGGGCTCCAAGGTTGTCAGGTAGCTTCTCATTTAGTTATGAGTCCCAGATTTTGGATTGGCCCTTAAAGTTTGTGCTCGGTGGGGATGCTAATTTTAAAGGTGGGGAATATATGGACCCGGATTTGGATCCAGATGATTATCAAGAGGAATATTGGATATATAACGGTCGAATTGGGTTGAAAAGTCTTTCGGAAAGTTGGGGGCTAGAAGTTCATGTTAAAAATATTAGTGATGAGCTGGTTAAAACCTTTAGTGGAGATGTCCCGCTTCAGCCTGGAGCTCATTGGGCGCTAACCAACCCGCCTCGAACTGTTCATGCTGCACTCAGACTTAATTTTTAATTACAATAAAAGGAGATTTTATGCCTAGGGAACATCTGATTAATTGAAGAGAACCGACATGACGGCTGCTAAATTCAATAATCAGGCGCTCATTTCTCTCTTTTCTGCGCTATTTAGCGCGCTTTTGAAGAGCCTTTATGCGCCTGGCGCACCTAGCCCCGATTTTCGGGCGGACTACCCCTGTAGCGCGCCTCGTTGTTTCAATAAATGCTCTTTGGCCATGACCAGATTGATTAACGCACAGGTGGCAAACAGGTAATGGGCATTTTTAGCCAACCCCTTGTATCTGACTTTCCTGAAGCCAAACTGGCCCTTCATGACGCCGAAGGCATGTTCCACTCGCGCACGAACTCTGGATTTTCTACGGTTAAAGTCGCGCTCAGCTTCCGTCAATGTTTGGTGGCGGCTACCTTTCTTCTGAGTCAGATCCAGTGCATTGGGAGCCGCTTCGTTGATCGCGTCACCTTTTCCACTGTAAGCCGAATCACCAAAGACCAGCTCTTCCTCGCCATGCAGCAGGTCGCCAATGACGACCGAGTCGTGAACATTGGCGCCCGTGGCCACCACCGAGTGAATCAACTTGGTTTCCGTATCCACGCCAATATGGGCTTTCATTCCGAAGTACCACTGGTTGCCTTTCTTGGTTTGACGCATATCCGGATCGCGCTGCTTCTTCTTGTTCTTGGTCGAACTGGGCGCACTGATGATGCTGGCATCAACGATGGTGCCGCGGTTCACTTTCAGGCCATTCTCTTTCAGATACTGGTTAACCAGGTGGAAGAACTGGTCTCCCAGATTGCGTTTTTCCATGAGGTGGCGGAATTTGCAGATGGTTGTCTCGTCCGGCGCAGGCTCAGTGCCCAGGTCAATACCGACAAAGCGACGCATAGCACGGGAATCGTAAATCGCCTCTTCAGCGGCGGGATCAGAGAGCTGAAACCAGTGTTGCAAGAAGTAGATGCGCAGCATTCTCTCAATGCCGATAGGACGACGCCCCGCACCTTGCGGGTTGGGATAAAACGGCGTGATGGCATCCACCAATCCTTGCCAGGGAATGATGCGATCCATGTCTTCGAGAAACTGCTCCTTACGGGTTTTCTTGCGGTGCTTCTCAAAGTTATCTGTCAGAGAGAGTTGCTTCATCGTATTTTCTCGGGGCCGTTGAGCGAAGATCCTATTATCCCTCATCGGAAGAATTAATCAGAGATGCCCTAGTTTTAGAGCTGTTTTGCTGAATAAAATATGCAAAATATTATTGCGGTCTTTGTGGGGTGAAGATGCAAATGTTAAAAAATTTCGTAAAAGGATGAGTTTTCTAGAGTTCTTCTTCTTTGGGAAAGTATTCGGCGTTAGTATTTGTAATAAAAAATATAAAGATGTCTCTGCCCATATTATAAAGCCGCGAGGGTGTGACTCCTCAAAAGCGTTACTCTACTTTCATGGCGGTGGATTCGTCTCACATTCCCCTAAAGTTTACCAGCGGTTTTGCTCCCGTTTAGCGAAGGAGCTCAAGTGTGTTGTGAT
>CAXAVL010000286.1:0-5057 GCA_963971905.1 uncultured Cellvibrio sp. | reverse complement strand
ACTATTGTGCGGTGGAAGATTTGTTTGATGTGCCGCCTACATCGTTTGATCCTGCACCCAAAGTGGATTCAGCCATTGTGCGCTTGACCCCGCACGCACAGTTGCCGCATGTAGCAAACAATATTAAAAGTTTGGAAACATTGGTAAATGTCGCGTTTCAACAGCGCCGCAAAACCCTGCGCAATTCACTCAAACAATTATTGAGTGCTGAGCAAATGGAAAGCCTGCCAGTGAATTTACAACTTCGCCCGGAAGAAATCAGTTTGCCTGAATATGTCGCCATGAGTAATTTGCTTGGCGAGCTTTCATTGAATGGCCAAACCTTGAAAGAGGCTGACTAAAATGTCGGATATACAAGTATTAGTGCGCACCAATTATATGGCCAGCCAATCACTGCCGCTCGAACATCGCTATGTGTATACCTATACCATCACTATCGCGAATAAAAGCGACGTGCCCGCGCAATTGATTAGTCGCCACTGGCGCATCACTGACGCTAATGAAAAACTGCAAGAAGTGCAGGGTATGGGCGTGGTGGGTGAGCAGCCTCATTTAAAACCGGGAGAAAGCTACACTTACACCAGTGGTGTTATTCTTGAAACCGAAACCGGCATTATGGAAGGCACCTATCATATGCGCGCAGAGGACGGTGTTATGTTTGATGCACCGATTCCCACCTTTGCCTTAGTGCCGCCACACGCTGTGCATTAAATTTTACCTAAAAACATTTAATAAAAAAATCGGCAGGTATTGATATGGCAACCTATGCAATTGGGGATATTCAAGGTTGCCTTGAACCACTGCAATGCCTGTTAGCAGAAATTAAATTTAATCCACGCCACGACAAACTCTGGCTCGCGGGCGATTTAATTAATCGCGGGCCAGACACTCTCGCTACTTTGCGCTTTTTATATCGGCTGCGCGATTCCGTTACTATCGTATTGGGCAATCACGATTTGCATTTTATCGCCGTTTATTATGGCCTGCGTAAGCTCGGTAAAAGCGATACGCTGGATGAATTATTGCGCGCCCCCGATTGTGCTGATTTGGTCTATTGGTTGCGCCAGCAAAAATTAGTACATTGTGATCCTGCATTAAATTTCACCATGGTACATGCCGGTATTCCACCGCAGTGGGATTTGGCAGAAGCATTGGCTCGCTCCCGCGAAGTTGAAAACGTTTTGCAGTCAGACAAAATAGAACATTTTTTAGCGGGTATGTATGGCAATTTGCCCAGTCGCTGGAGTGATGATCTTGCTGGTGTTGATCGCTTGCGTTTAATCACTAACTATTTTACCCGCATGCGTTTTTGCAGCGCTGAAGGTGAATTGGAGTTGCAAACCAAAGAGAGTGCGGATGCCGCGCCGATTGGGTTTGCACCCTGGTTTTCATTTTCTGCACGTAAAACGCGCACGCAAAAAATCATTTTTGGTCACTGGGCAGCACTGGAAGGTCATACAAATACTAAAAATGTATACGCGCTTGATACCGGCTGTGTGTGGGGTGGTTCGCTCACGGCTTTGCGCTTGGAGGATGAGCGTAAGTTTTCCTGTGATTGTCTTGCATAACGGTTTTATACGCCCAGTTTAATTTTTCGCTTAATGAATAAGCGCAATTTGTAACACTCTGTATCGTTCAGTTTCAATTCAATTTTCCCCCGCTAGTATGCCTCCAGCATTACTACAAATGCTGTTGTCTATATCAGAGGATAGATTATGAAATTGAAATTATTGTCCATCATTATTACTGCTGGTTTTTTAACATCGCCCTTCGCGCTTGCTGCAACCTACCAAAGTGAATTGTCGGCTTTTTACGAGGATATTGACGTAACAGGCGGCTCTGAAGGGGGCTATTCTGTTGGTCTTGAAGGAGCCTATTATCTTTCTCCCGTAGACACAAAAAACCATCCCCTTGCAGAAGCTGCTTTTGTTGAAAAAGCGAGCAGCGTCTATATCAACCTTACCAATTATGAATTTAAAGAGTCGGGCGACCGTTTAGATATTTATCACCGTGCGCTAGGTGTTGATTTTTATATTCCCAACACGATTTTTTATGTGGGTGCTGGTGTTAATCAATACAAATCAAAATATTCTTTGCCGAGCGATGAAAGTTTTGATGCAGCTAGCTTTTCGTCAAAATGGGATTCCTCCTGGTTTATAAAGGCGGGTGTTGCTCCAGTTACAGGGTTGTTGGTTTGGTCGGAATTTGAAGAAGATGTTGATGTGTCTGAGCAGTGGAATATTAATGGTAAGTACGTTATTCCTTTGGCCGGTGAACAGGCGTTAAACATTGAGGCCAGTTATGCCTATCAGGATATCTACGGCGCTTCAGATACAATTAGGGGGGCTGCAGATTATTATTTTGATCGGCATTTGAGTTTGGGGGCAGGCTTTGTTAATTCTTCCTATGATGGCGATGAATTTAACGATAGCGACACCAGGACGGACTATTTTATTCGCGCGCGTAATTACTTTACCGATAATGCCAGCTTGGAACTGAGTTACTACGATGGAGATTTTGAAAATCGTTTAATGTTAGGTGGCACTATTCGTTTTTAATTGATTGCGGATGGTTTGTACTTAACTACTGATTTGATTCGTTAATAAAGCGCCAAGGGTTAATTCTCTTGGCGTTTTTTGTTATATAAAAGCAATTGTTTATTGCTGGAATTTTGTTTTAAGGATATGTCTTGCGTTTTAATGCGATGGGTTTATAGTTAATCCATTAGGTAGATTTGCTTTTTCAGTAGTTTTTAAACTTAACTACAATATCAAGTAATGCTGCCGATAATTGTTAGAAGTGAGGTGTGCGGGTTTCTGGTACGTCCTGTGTTCTGGCTGTATGTCTTTGAATATAAAAGACTTGGGTATTTGAAAAGTGATTGTTGTGGGTGCTTTTCAGTAGTTTTCCCCGCCACTTGGCCTAATCGCCATCTCTGTAGTCAGGTCGCACCTTTCGCCGGGTTAGTTCCGGTTTGTTCCTGATCCCTCTCATCGAGTGTTGCTCGATATTTTTTTGCGTAAGTATCTATAGTTGTATGCTTGTTCTATGTGCAATGCTACGCAAATGTATGAACAGGTCTTGGGGTTTTAGGCTTCTGTGAATTATGCAGATAGTCGTGCTCAACTGTTCATTTGCGATTTCGATAAAAGCCATAAGCTACAAGAAGGAGTCGTGCAGTGAAATGCCATGTGTGCCTAATAAATAATAAATTGCAGTATTGGATTGGTCTGTTGTTGTTAGCCCATATCAACGGGGTGTTTGCGCAAGACCCAAAATATAATATGCCACGCGGCGTCACAGATATCAGTCATCAAGTCTATGACTTGCATATGATTATTTTTTACATTTGTTGTGCAATTGCGGTAGTTGTTTTTGCATTAATGTTTTGGTCTATCTTTCATCACCGAAAGTCAAAAGGTGCGCAGCCTGCACAATTTCATGGCAGTTTGAAGGTTGAAATAATCTGGACTGCAATTCCCGTCTTAATTCTGATTGCAATGGCTATTCCTGCGAGCAAAACCTTAATTGCGATGGAGGATACGTCTGATGCCGACCTCACGGTATTGGTGACTGGTTCTCAGTGGAAGTGGCACTACAAATACCTTGAGCATCCCATCGAGTTTTATTCATTGCTCGCGACGCCGCGCGACGAAATTAATAATCTCGCCACTAAGAACGATTTATATCTGCGTGATGTTGATAAACCGTTGGTGCTGCCGACAGGTAAAAAAATTCGTTTTCTGGTCACTTCCGATGATGTTATCCACTCCTGGTGGGTGCATGATTTTGCGATCAAAAAAGATGCTAACCCTGGCTTTATCAATGAAACCTGGACCAAGGTGGATAAGCCGGGAATTTATCGTGGGCAATGCGCCGAGTTGTGCGGAAAAGATCACGCCTTTATGCCCGTAGTGGTGGATGTGCGCAGTCCTGAGGAGTTTGATCGTTGGGTCGCTGAACAGCTTGAATTGCAGGAAAGGTTAAAAGCAGAAGAGGCGGCGCGCGGCATGATGGATATGCAGGAATTGATGACGCTTGGCCAAAAAATGTATGAAGCACATTGCGCCGCATGCCATCAGGTATCGGGTGAAGGGCTTGCGGGAGCAATTCCTGGGCTCAAGGGGAGTCTGATTGCGACAACAGATATTCCTGCACATATTCGCATCGTAGTGGACGGAAAGGCCGGTACGGCGATGCAGGCTTATGGTAAGCAGTTAAGTAATTCCGAACTGGCGGCGGTCATCACGTATGAGCGTAATGCTTGGGGTAACAATACCGGCGATATGGTGCAGGCTGCCGATATTGCCGCGATCAAAGAGGGAGAAAAATAATGAGCACAGAAACTTCCCATGCGCTTGGCCCGGCTGATCATCATGACCATGATCATAAACCTAAGGGCATTACCCGCTGGCTGTACACCACTAATCATAAAGATATAGGTACGCTTTATTTATTGTTTTCTTTGCTGATGTTATTCATTGGCGGAATTTTAGCGATGGGAATTCGCGCTGAATTATTTCAGCCAGGCCTGCAGTTTGTTGATCCACATTTTTTTAATCAGTTAACAACGGTTCATGGTTTGGTGATGGTGTTTGGAGCGGTAATGCCAGCGTTTGTCGGCTTGGCCAATTGGATGATTCCGCTGATGATTGGTGCACCCGACATGGCGTTGCCGCGCATGAATAACTGGAGTTTTTGGATACTCCCATTTGCCTTTACTATTTTGCTTTCTACTTTTTTTATGGAAGGCGGTGCACCAGCGGCAGGTTGGACTTTTTACGCGCCCCTCTCAACGACTTACAGTACCGATAGCACTGCATTTTTTGTATTTTCTGTGCACTTGCTTGGTATATCTTCAATCATGGGGGCGATGAATGTCATCGTTACCATTTTCAATTTGCGCGCCCCAGGCATGACTTGGATGAAGTTGCCGCTATTTGTTTGGACCTGGTTAATTACCGCTTTTTTGTTGATTGCGGTGATGCCTGTATTGGCAGGTGCAGTAACCATGGTGTTGACCGATAAATATTTCGGTACCAGCTTTTTTGATGCGG
>CAXAVL010000285.1:0-5059 GCA_963971905.1 uncultured Cellvibrio sp. | reverse complement strand
TTTTCTTCATCCAGCGCTTGCTTTCCTGGTACATCAGGATCAAAGTGACCTTGTCCATGTGCCTTGGGGGCGGGAGGCTATTCGTGTTTTGGGCGGTGTGGATGAGTGTAGTAAACAATTATTGAATGTTTCAGTGGCTGAGCTTTTTGAGCGGCAACCTGTTGTACCGCGCAGTCAAGCGCTTAATGCTGATTAATGCAACGCAAAGCTGGGTAAAAAACTCGCTCAGGGTAAAAATCCCTGACTATACTCTTCAGTGCTCACTGATTTTTGACTCTTGTGCTAAATGGTCAGGTCAGTATTTAACCTGTATCTCTCATTTCACCAATTAAAAGAAACGTTTACCCAATGGCGACACCTCTACTGATTTGTGATGATTCTATGATGGCGCGCAAGCAAGTCGCGCGCTCCCTCCCTGAAGGCTGGGATGTCGATATCACCTTTGCCGCCAACGGTGTCGAGGGTTTGCAGGCTATTCGTGAAGGCAAGGGCGAGATGGTATTTCTTGACCTGACGATGCCGGAAATGGACGGGTATCAAGTATTGGAAGCGGTAAAAACGGAAGGGTTGGATACCATGATTATCGTCATCTCTGGCGATATTCAGCCGACTGCTCATGCGCGCGTCACTCAATTGGGTGCTATTGAGTTTATTCAGAAACCAGTTAATCCAGAAAAACTGGCGGCGACTTTAAAAAAATTTGGATTGATCTAAAAAGAAATTTGGATTGATCCAATCCGCTAGTTTTTTTTCACCTGACCCGCTAGATTGCCCCGCATTCAATTGCGGCAACTAATCTACCGGTATTTTTATGCAATTTTCTCGCTTTGGGCAAAAACTCTGTACCGATGCTGGCATAGTCTCCTTGATGGATGACTTGGGCGAAGCATTGCGTGTCAATCCCGACATGATTTTTATGGGCGGCGGTAACCCCGCGCGTATTCCTGCGATGGAGCAGGCGTTTGAAGAGGCGCTGCGTGCAACACTCAATAATCCTGATGAAACCCACCAGCTGTTAGGTGTATACCAACCGCCACAAGGCGATGCTGACTTACTGGATAGCATCGCCAACTTGCTGCACAACGAATATCAATGGCCGATTACACGGGCGAATATTGCACTCGCCAACGGCAGCCAATCGGCCTTTTTTGTGTTGTTTAATTTGTTTGCCGGCGATTATGCCGACGGTTCTAAAAAGCGCATTCAATTACCGCTTACGCCGGAATATTTGGGTTACAGCGATTTAGGTATCAGCGCGGATTTTTTTACCGCCACGCGTCCCAGTATCGAAATGTTGCCCGATGGTTTTTTTAAATATCACGTAGATTTTGCACAGCTCAAGATTACCGGCGAGACAGGTGCGCTTTGTGCATCGCGCCCGACTAATCCCACTGGCAATGTCATCAGTGATGAAGAGTTATTAAAGCTCGATGCTTTAGCGCGAGTGCATCAAGTCCCGTTTATTGTTGATGGTGCTTACGGCACACCCTTCCCGAATATTATTTTTGCCGCTGCTGAACCTCATTGGAACGATAACACTATTCTTGTGCTCAGCCTTTCCAAATTGGGTTTGCCCGGCGCGCGTACCGGTATAGTGATCGCAAACCCTGACATCATTAATGCCTTCGCTAAAGCCAATACTATTTTAAGTTTAGCTACGGGGAATTTTGGCCCGGCACTCGCGCGGCACTTAATGGAAGAGGGAAAGATTTTGCAATTAAGTCGTGAGATCGTTGCGCCTTTTTATCGTGCGCGTATGGAGCACGCAGTTGCAACCTTTAAAAAACATCTTGGCGACTTGCCGTGTTATATCCACAAACCGGAAGGCGCGATTTTTCTGTGGCTCTGGTTTAAAGATTTGCCTATTAGCAGTGAAGAGCTGTATCAGCGATTAAAAGTGCGCGGTGTTTTAGTTGTCTCCGGCCATCATTTCTTTCCCGGTTTGGCGGGTGATTGGCAACACTGTCATGAGTGTATTCGTGTGACTTATTGTCAGGATGCCACTGTAGTAGAGCAGGGTGCGCAGATTATTGCCGATGAGGTAAGAAAAATTTTCAATTCATAAACAATAATCTCGCGGACTCTATTTTTTTTGAACTTAGTTTGGATGCTTATTTGTTTTTAGCATGCGCACCAAGGTGCGGTCGCGTTTAAGAAAGTGGTGCACCAGCGCTGCACCCGCGTGAATTATTACGAGAGCCATTAATCCCCACGCAACGTATTTATGAGTTAGCCCTGCGATGTTGAGCTGCTCATTTTCTAGCAGTATAAATGACGGCATTTGGAATAGGCCAAACACATTAATCGATTGTCCCTCAGCGGTGCAGATTAAATAACCGCTAATCAAAATGGCGAACAAGCTCACGTAGAGCACCAGTTTGCTCAGTGCTATTCCCATTTTTACGAGGAAAGAATCGACCAGTGTCTTTGGGGTTTTACTGGTGAGGCGCCATAGCAGCCTGATGCTCACCACGCCAAATAAAACAATACCTAAAGCGTAATGTAGATGGGCAATTTCCAAGTAATCAGGTGAGTAGTAGCCATAGCTAGTCAGATAAGCGCCAAGGCCAAATAAAAACAAAGTTAATCCAGCACTTAACCAATGGAAAAAAATACTGACAATACCGAAATTATGGTGGGAGTCTCTGATCATTATTTTTTCTCGCGTTATTTTTATAGGATTATTCGGGGAATTTTTTTGATGCGGCTAAATACGGTGTTGCTAAAAAGAAATATTACAGCGGGGGAATATAAATGAAATCGCCTTGCGGCGCCAGACAATAACATTCCGGCACCGCAGGGCAGAAGGGCTTATAGGCCTGCGATAATCGAGCCGCCCCAGTTACGGTAAGCCGTACTGTTAGGGCTTTGATCTGCACGCATTTTCAATGCAAGCGTGTGGAAGATATCAGCTTGGGTTTTACCGCCAATATCCAGCACGCGGCCGCCAGTAATGCCTGCACCTGCAACCAACATAGGTACGTCGTCATTGCCGTGAGCATCAGCAAGGCCCATGTCGGACAGTTGCGTCACAATCGTTGAGCTTAACAGGCCAGCAGTATTCAGCTTATCCAGCAGATACTTAGTTAAACCCTGCATGTAAGCAATGTCTTCGGTGTACTGCGCTTGATTAAAGTGATGCGATTGGTGAGATGAACGACCACCTAATTTATCAAAGATATGGTTGTGTGCGTCTGAACCAAATGCAACGGACACCGATGCGGTTAGATTACAACTCAGTGCTAACACAGCGATATCAACTTGCATTTTTGCCAGTGCATCGAAACCAGTCACCGCAGTGCTAGCTGGTTTTGGACAGGAACCGCCACCACCGCCACCACTACTACCACCAGAGCCGATTGCAGCTTCGATTTCCTGAATTGCCGTAAAGTGGCTATCCAGTTTTTCTTTTTCATGCTGCCCCAGTTTAGTTTTTAAACTGTTAACTGCAGGGTAGTGCAGATCTACAATCGATTTTCTCGGCGCTGTACCGGTAGAGGGGGTTGAGCCACCGCTAAACAAAATGTCCATTGCTGTCTGAGGGCTAGTAATAGTTGGTTTGCTAGCACTGCCTTCACGGCTAAGTTGTGATTCTTCAGTGGTGCCCACGTTGAGATATTTAACCGGGTAGTTCGCACCAATGGTGCGCCCCATGTTTACATCAAAACTGTCTCTGGAGAAGCTGCCGTTATCGAAGCGATGGAACATGATGCCGTGTCCAGCGCCAGTCAACTTAGCGCTTTTCATAATTGCGATTCGACTGTAGTTGGATTGCAGTGGTGCCGACTGGGCGGGCAGTGTGCTGCCAGTTGGGTACCACAAGTGCGGTTGGCAACCGCCGCCAGAAAACACTAAACAGCTCTTGGTTGGTACGCCACTTTGTGCTTCTGCAACACGCGCCAACATGACTCCGCCAATCAGGCTGGAAGCTTGCAGCAATCCGGCAGAAATACCGGCGCGCTGTACGATGCGCAGAAAGTCTCTGCGCTCTTTATCGAAGCAGTCTCTATATCTCATTTTTATTTACTCCAATTCGTTAACAAGGCGAGGGGAAAAGGGGCGCGCATTAGCGCACCCACTCCTTCCGGTACATCACAGATTCCAATGCAGGAATTTCTTCCAACATTGCACGTGGGCCTCTAGTTGATAGTACGTTGGTCAAATTAGTTACATCACAGCGGTAAGCATTTTCCTCAGCTGGGCTGATGCGCTTGTAGCCAACATCTCTATCGGAGTCGATCAGGAAGATTGAGTTAATACCTGAACTATAGCTTACGAACTGGGTTGCCAGACAGGTCTTGGCCAAGCTCGATAATTCCGGATGCTCAACAATGGTACGTGCGAGATCTTTAGCGCCATTGAATTTAATTTCTGGCTTGTAAAGTACGCGATCCGGATCGTTCAGGAACTGGAGCTGTGGATAGGGCGAGTAGAAAGTGCCACTAGACACAATTGCATTGCCTTTCAGATCGGTTGAGCGAACACGGCCAGCTGTGTCGAAGTTCTCCAAACCGCCACCCAATGGATTGATGATCTCAGCATGGCAGTTAGAACAGGTAGTTCCGCCAGTGATGCGATCAAAAATCATCCGTTGTGTGGTGTGTGGGTTTTCATAGAACTCTCTGTCTTGTGCAAACAAGGCTTCGCGATCCAGGCTTACACCTGACGGTGGCTCAGGAATATCCTGGCACATCAATTTACGACGAATCGCTACTGCACGGGTGATCATGTTGGAGTCAGTCGTGCTGGCATAACGCGACAAGAACGCACCTGAAGTCAGGATACCACCGCGGTCACTGGTCGTTACACGGGCAAAGCCGTCTGCATCCAGAGTGCCGGTCAAGGTCACGCCATAGTGGGTCGCTAAGCGTTGGTTGACGTGGGTATAGCTTGGATTGTAGATATTGGCAAAATTACCATTAGCTTCAAGCATTGCGTAAGAGAAGTTTTTACCCAGCTCGTTCTTCATATCTGCGCCAAGCGTTGCGAAATTGCTCACTGCTGGTTTAGTGAGTGTTTCGATTTTCTCGGTCAGCAACCAGCGGTTTACCAAATCTGT
>CAXAVL010000284.1:0-5074 GCA_963971905.1 uncultured Cellvibrio sp. | reverse complement strand
GAGCCGGTGAAATATTTCGACCCTAAATGTCCGATGGCCATAGGGTGGCCCTGATTGGCAGCAGCTTCGCAGTATCTAAGCGAAATTTTTTGATTGAGTTTCACCACCAGCCCCTGATCATAAAAACTGCACATCATGTATTGCGAGCCCGCGTGTCCGGCGTCTGCAAGATTTTTAAGCTTCGGGAACGCTTCTTCAAACTGACCGTTTTGGAGTAGAGTCTGAATCTCCGCTAGTGGGTCATCGGCGTGTGCGAGCGTGGATATCCATAGTGTTGTCACGAGCGACAGTCCGACCTGTCGTAGAGTCTTGTACATCAACTGAGTCCTTCAGTATGTTTTTATGATGGTGGCTTGCTGGCGTCGGGGACGCTACATGCAAGTCTGAAAATAAATCTGTCCCCTTTTATTGTTCTGACCCCGTTGATTTTGGCAAATCAAGCACTCTGACCCCATTGATTTCTCTGACCCCATTGATTTCCAATATTTAGCTTAGCATGATGATACAGTTCCCCTCACTCGCTACCGAGAGGAATTTGCGGCATGAGCCCACCCTTCGCAGAGTTCAAGAACCATGTCGTCGCGATCTAGCTGTCTTAATCTCTCAATGTCAGGATGATCTTTAGCAAGCTCAATTAGCTTTTCGTATGGTGTTTCGGAGTAGCAATTAACTAGCCACTCATAGAAATCAAAAATGTCTTGGCATTTCGCGTGCCGATTTTGAGGTTCGCCGAAATAGGCGTCACCGTAGAGCCTGTAGTCCGCAAGTTCAGCATCAGACAATTCTGCGGTCAATATCATTCCCTTGCCTGTATCCCTCGTTGTGATTGCGACGTAAGCTTTTTTTTCGTCCTCGTTTACTGTCGACGATGTCACAGTGCCGACAACACCATCTTGGTTGTCTGCATCATCGGAAACATAGGTTTCACCGACACGTACGCGCTGGTTTTTACTGAAAGTTTCAGATGCTGGTCGGCCATCTAGAGTGTCCGGTATCCGGGGGTAGTCTTTTAAAGACTCCATGATATTGTAGCCGTCGATATGTTTTTGCTTCTGTCTGTACCAATGTGTCAGTCTGACTGGCCCTGGCTTCGCAAAGTCGGGCAATCCGAGCCCGTACGCTAGTGCCTCTCCACTTGGAGATGATGAGTGCTGCTCTCTGTGGTACGACATGTTTGTAATAAACACATACGCTTCTTGTCCGACTTGTAGGTTGCGCTCTCGATCTTTTAGTCGACGTGATGCTTGGTTGACCCAGCTTGGCTCTTTAAGCCCCTCGGAAGGCTCAGTATTAAGATCAATGAAGACGATTCGTTCATCAGGGGCTGGTTTTTTAAGGGCTTCGCTTAAGTGTTTGGAAAGTCGCGATGTCGGGTCGCGTGAAGCAGAGCCGTCCTGCTTGGTTTTACCGAGTATGCCAGGGACGCTTCTCATCTTTGCTTCTATCCAATAACGTTTCCTCGTAGTTTTAGACCGGGCAGCGAACTCGCAGTGCTTGGTTGATCGGTCAGCTTCGTCCTCGAGCACAAGTTCAAAGCCTGCTCTTATGAGGCAATTTGCAACGATTAACTCATAATAGGCGCCTTGGAACTGCTTGATATCCTTAAGGCGGGCGACGAGGCGGGCCTGGAGTTCTACATTGTGATCAAGGAGATATAGATTATAAGCAAGACCTAGATAGCAATATATTGCGCCTGTCATCCAGCCGGTATAAACCTCCCCGGCTTTTTTCGCTTGCGAAGCCTGTTGGCGACAAACGAGGTCGTACCATTGGATTATTGGGTGGCGGTATTCAACTGGTTTTGATAATTCTGCGTTGCCCCAATCGCTACCTAAAGTCTTTTTGATGTAGTCCAGTAAGAAGTCATTGAATGTCTTCCATTGTTTTGACCAGTGAATCTTACTGCCGGCCGCGACTATTGTGTAATCGCCCAAGTTGGCCGAGATGATAGGGCGTCCGAGCCCTTGTTGCGCCACCCGGATCGCTTCATCTGAGATATGACGCTGATGCAAATTTGCGACGTTGGTCATGGCGCGTGCCTGCTGGGAGTCATTCTCTGCAGTCTTTGTCGGGCTCCCGCAGCATTTCTTGTATTTAATGTCGCTGCCGCAAGGACATTTTGCATTTCTCGGGATTTTTGCCATAACGCATCATTTGGTCGTGTGCCTTATCCGTAGATTAGTTATCAAGACGAGCATGAGCGGTTGCTAACTGGTACCGCCCTGCCTGACAAGAAGGGCGGTAGTTTCTCTATTGCAAAAGTAGCGCTTCTAATTAAAAATCCCGTTTAACATCAGGAGAAGCTTGAGGCTGGACTCAAAACCCCGTATTTCGAGCGTTTCCACCCCCACAAAAACCTAGAAACTGGACTCTCGAAAATTGACCTACATGATGTGCCTGTATTGCTGCTACAGCAGCAGATATAGTGTGCCTTCGCAAGATTGCAAGCCGATTATTGAGTGTCACGACAATAATCAGGGTGAATCGTCTATTCCGGAGTCCGTATAGACAAGGGGTTGCTGGAAATAGTCTCCCAGGAGCTCGCGTTTATGATTAAGCGCTTCTAGTCCGGTTTCTGCGAGACAAAGTCTAAGCTGCCCTAAGCCAAAGCATCTTCGTAGGACTGACGGATCAGGCGCGCAAGCCAGTCGAAATCGGTCGTTTCCCGCAAATCACAATAAATACCTTTTAGGTCGGCATTAGCAATAAAGCTCCAGTCACTGGTGTCCGAGCAGTAAACACGCGCATCTTCATCGAGCTCATCGAAATCCAGCGCCAGTATCACAGCAAGCTTATTTTTGCGTGGTATTGCCTGAATAAAAGGCTCTAGGGTATAGAAAGTCAGGTTCTTTTTATTGATTATTACGGAGACCCCCTGATCAAGGTTTAATACTCGTTCTTCCAGCTGCTGATAAAGCTTCTTGATGGGGGCTCGTAGGCCACCTACATCATCAACTGTTAGCCCTTCAGCTTGGCGCCTCTTATCCTCTAGCTCTGCTTCTCTTAGTACTTGGCTATCAACCTCCAACTTAGGCCACAGTTTAAGCGCTATTTTTGCCAGTCTCTGAGAGCGCTTAAGCATTGACGATTCATTCCATTCACTGCAGTCACGCATATCTCTATTCAACCTAAGCGGGCTATCATCAAAACCGCCTTTGATCGCCTTTTTTCTAGCAAATGGTTTGTCCTGGTATTCGGAGTTATAGCCAGTTAAGGTCAAGTTGCCTAAACGGTGTAACCATGTTTGTTGAATTTCGTGCCAGTTAGTCCCCAACATAGTTCTCCAGTCCTTATGCAGTTCAGGATTCTGTGGCATTACATGTTCAATGGTAAACTTCGAGGTATCGATTTGCTCCTTGCTGTCATTCTCTAATCGATCAAGGACAAAACGACAACTACGAGAATCATAGAGATCACGGTGAATCAGCGCTTGAGTAAATTCAGTATCATTGGGGAAGCGACTGTTTTTGCTGAAGCGAGCTAAAGCAACTTTAAGACTCAGTAGTGGATCGTCGTCACGAATTTTATGAGTTAATGCGGCAAATGTATTGCCCAATGACCGAGTTTGCATATCACAGATGGAGCGGCGAAGTACGTAGCTACCCAGTAGTTTTACCCCTTCAATAAAGTCATCCTTGCTAAGTTTTGCTTCTTCATAAAGCTCGTAGAAACGCATTACAACAGGCGTAGCTACCTCAACCAGTGGGCGGAGGTCGGCAAAGGCCTTCTTCAGCTCATTATCTTTTTCCTGTGAAAGTGAAAATGCGCAATAGTAATGAGCATAGCGGCAGAGATAAGCCAGCACGTCTTCTATTGATTGCTGTTCAAGCGCTGCTTGGATCCACACTTTAAAACTAGGGTAGACATCGCGGGATTTCAGCAGCGTGTTTGATTGCAACTGTATCGTAATAAAATCCTGAGCAAAGCGATCAAATTTGTCGCCGTAAGCTCGACCAAAATTTTTCTCCATCGGATACCACTGTTCTTCGTATAGCAATGATTGTTGCGTATGTTCTTGACGCATCAGTACATAGTTACGAATCAGGTCAGCTTGGCTGAGGTCGACGCCGGTTGAATTCAGACTTTCGAAAATAGCCTGAGGGTCGTCGGAGCCTGCTTTCAACACTACCTCAACAACCTTAAGTTTCTGAAGGCCTTGATACACAGTATCAATGATTTCGGAATCCGCTAGCGCCTCAAAAAAGTAGTCGTAGTTGTTTTTGACATTAGATGTGGCTCCATTATTGTTAAGATTTTTTCCATCGACTAAGTCAAATAAATTTTGCTTATCGCCCTTCGTCAACACCAGCTTGTAGCGCCCATCGCCGCCGCCATAAGCATTAGCTAAAAAGTAATCTCGAATTCCTTCGAGCGGGGTGGCGGCAATTACGTCATGTTTTAATGATTTGGCCTTGCAAAGCAAGGCCGTCATCAGAATGCTTATAGTTGTTAAGCGCTGTTGTCCATCAATCACCTGCCACTGTGGGATGCTGGCTGTAGTTTGCTGGCTAGGAATCAATACTATCGAGCCAACGAAGTGGCTCTGTATATAGTGACTTCCGCCAGCATGGACAATATCGCTCAAAAGCTGATCGCAGTTAGATTGCGTCCAGCTATACGTCCGCTGAAATATCGGAATTAAAAACTGCTTTGGCCCCTGCATTAGTTGAGTAAGAAATACGTCTCGTGCTTGCATCTATAGTTTCCTTATTTTCGAGCATCAGACTATTCGCTGAGCAATCGGTATGCGCGCAATCAGCATCTGTAGTATGGCTGCTGCCATAGTAAAAAATCATTAAAAACTCTAGAATCTCTAAAGCAATGCGGAAGTACATAATAGCTAGCTATTTCAGCTAGCTTCACGCAGCTACATAGGAATAGCGTACAATTTATTCTGCAGGTTTACTGCTCCGCATTGTTACGAAAGTAGTCATCGTTGAGTTCACCTAAAAAGTTATTTGACCTGAAGTCAAAATCACAGCACGCCTCTGTCGAGGTGTAATGGTTGTCCGCTTATTTCCGGGCGATGACTGCTAAATTATATTGATAGTAACTCAGGGGCGAGGTCAGTCAG
>CAXAVL010000283.1:0-5156 GCA_963971905.1 uncultured Cellvibrio sp. | reverse complement strand
GAGGATCATTGCCGCGCAATTGATTTAATTCTTGCCAAAGGAAAAATTGGCGAAGTCTACAACGTGGGTGGCGAAAATGAATGGCGCAATATCGACATAGTTAATTTGATTTGTGATCAGGTAGATGCAGCATTGGCCGCCGATACACAATTGTTGCAACAGTATCCGAATACTCCCTATGCCAAAGGCGATGCAGCAAAAAGCCTGATTACTTTTGTGAAAGATCGGCCTGGGCACGATCGCCGCTATGCGATTGACCCCAGTAAATGCCATGCCCAGCTTGGCTATTACCCGCAAGAAAGTTTCGAAACTGGAATTATCAAAACAATTAATTGGATGTTGCACAACCAGAAAAAAAATCAGGGCGGCACAAGCAAATGATGTTCGCTCAGGCATGGAAACATAAAACCCTGATTTGGCAATTACTGCGCCGCGACGTGCATTCGCGCTATCGCGGTTCAGTACTGGGGCTGTTTTGGTCGCTGGTTACGCCACTGATTATGTTGGCCATTTACACCTTTGTATTTCAATACATCTTCAAATCCCGTTGGAGTGACAGTGCCGGCGAAACTACGCTCAATTTCGCGATAGTGCTGTTTCTTGGTTTGACCATTCATGCAGTCATGGCGGATATTCTTAATAAATCCTCATTGCTGATTACCGGCAATCAGAACTTTGTTAAGAAAATTGTTTTTCCCTTGGAGCTGTTGTCTTGGGTTACCCTGTTGGGGGCTATTTTTACGTTCCTTATCAGTTTTGGTTTGCTATTAATCTTTATATTGATTGAGTTGCATCGCATTCCTTTAACTGCATTACTTTTGCCGCTAATTCTGTTGCCCTATTTTCTATTGTTGTTGGGAGTGTCCTGGTTTCTTGCCGCACTCGGTGTTTATCTGCGTGATATCCAGCAAATTACCGGTACACTCGCCACCCTGTTATTATTTTTAAGCCCAATATTCTATTCGGTTAATATTTTGCCTGAAAAATTTCAGACATTGATCTTTCTTAATCCGCTGTCTTATATCGTTGAGTCTGCACGGGCAGTGTTAATTTATGGCCATCTACCTGATCTGCTTGGGTTGGCTATTTATGCGTTGGTTGCAATAGTCGTTGCGACCAGTGGTTTTGTTTTTTTTCGCAAAGTCCGTCCCGGCTTTGCCGACGTGTTGTAGGTTGCGCGTATGATTAAGGTTAGCAATCTCTCCAAAACCTACCTGATTTGGCGCACTCCGTTTAGTCGCTTGCTTGTTCCTTTTTTGGTGCGCTTGCTGCGCCCGCTATTTCCTGGGTATAGCGCTGGGTTAATGCAGCGCGCTTGCCAATCAGTGCAGGCGCTGGAACAGGTAAGTTTTTGCGTGCAAGAAGGCGATAGCCTCGGCATTATCGGTTTAAATGGCAGTGGTAAAAGTACGCTGTTGCAAATTATTGCCGGCACTTTGCAGCCGACCAGTGGCAGTGTTGAAACCAAAGGTCGCATTGCGGCCTTATTGGAACTCGGTAGCGGCTTTGATCCAGAATTTACCGGGCGTGAAAATATTTATATCAATGCTTCTATTCTTGGTTTAACGCGTCGCGAAATTGATGCGCGCTATGACGAAATTGTCACCTTTGCCGACATTGGCGATTTTATCGAGCGCCCGGTAAAAACCTATAGCTCAGGCATGATGGTTCGTCTCGCTTTTGCGGTGCAGGTACATGTTGATCCAGATGTATTAATTGTCGACGAGGCGCTGTCGGTTGGCGATGCGCGCTTTCAGGCTAAGGCACTTAATAAAATCGAAGAAATATTAAAGCGCGGCACCACGCTGTTGTTTGTTGGGCACGATCTAAGTGCTGTGCGCGCGTTTTGTAATCAAGCCATGCTGTTGGATAAGGGGCGCGTCATAAAAACGGGTATTCCCGATGATGTGATTGCTGACTATTTATATATTGTGCAGAAGGATCGCATTGCTGAGTTAGGCAGTGGCTTGGACGTTAAGCGCCATGAAAAAGGTTTTGCGGTGCATGGTTTTGATGTGGTGCAGGCGAGTTTTCTTGGTATGGGCCAGCACGCCACCCTTGCGTTTAATCATAGTCTGACACTGGCGGTTGATATTGTAATGACTGCCGTTATTGCGGCACCTGTTTTAATTGTGGACATTATTGATAATCGCGGTATGCAGCTCACCGGAAAGCGTATTGCTATTCCACAATTTGTCGGTGAAAAGCGCGTATCGATTGCTATGACGTGCAGTTTTCAAAAGGGTGTCTATCGTGTGCGCCTGCGTTTGGTTAACGCTCCAAGTCTGGAACAGACATTACTGATGAGTCGCTATGATGATTTGTTATCGATTGAAATGATTGATGATGTGCGTGATCAGTTTACCGGTCTTTTTCCAATGCCGATGGATGTAGTTTGGAGTGAGTCAGTCGCTGCTAATGAAACAATCGCTCAATAAAGGAATTTTTTGTGTCATTCACTGCTGATCAATACCAAATAAGAATTGCCTGGCAATCGGTGCGCCCCTTGGTTGCGGGGCGCACTTATCTATTACGTCGAGGTCAGCAAGAATTGTTGGTGAGTGTGACAGCACTTAAATATCGACAAGATGACAAAACCGGCGAACACCTCTCTGCAAAAAAACTCAATGCAGGTGAAACTGGTATTGCTAATATCAGCACTGCTCAGGCTATTAGCGTCGATGAACATAAAAGTGCCGATATCGATATTTTGGATCTGCAAACTTCAGAGTTATTGGGCAAAGGCCACATAGAGTTTCCACTCTATCGCGCAACCAATATTCGCTGGCAATCACTCAGCGTTGATAAATCGCTGCGCGCGGCAATGAAACAACAGCAACCGCGCTGTATTTGGTTTACCGGTCTTTCTGGCTCAGGTAAATCCACACTGGCAAATATGCTGGAAAAACGTCTTTGTGAACGCGGACTGCATACCTATCTGCTAGATGGCGATAATCTTCGCCATGGTTTAAATCGCGATTTAGGTTTTACCGAAGCTGATCGTGTAGAAAATATTCGGCGCGTGGCAGAAGTCGCAAAATTGATGGTTGATGCTGGCCTGATTGTATTGGCTTCGTTTATTTCGCCATTTCAAGCTGAACGGCAAATGGCGCGGCGATTATTTGATGTCGCTGAATTTGTCGAAGTCTTCGTGGATACCCCCTTAAGTGAATGTGAGCGGCGCGATGTCAAAGGGTTATATGCCAAAGCACGTCGCGGCGAGCTTAAAAACTTTACCGGTATTGATAGCGTTTATGAGCGCCCCGAACACCCGGAGTTAGTAGTGGATACTTGTGATCATTCGGTAGAGTATTGTGTTGAGCAAATTATTAACACTTTGCTGCCTGCAGATGTAAGCCAATAAATTACTTTTTAAGATGAGATTGCGTGTGAATACAACAAAAAAATTAGTTGTCGTGATTGGCATGCATCGCAGCGGCACCAGTACTGTGATGAATGCACTGGCATGCTTGGGAGTCAGTCTGGGCGATAATTTGTTGCCGCCAGGGATTGATAATCCCAAAGGTTTTTTTGAGGATAAATCGGTAAATGATTTAAATATTGAAATGCTCGATGTTATTGGGCAGACCTGGTTTAGCCTGTCTTTGGTCAGTGATAAGGATATTAATAAACTAATCTCGTTAGGTTATCTTGAAAAAGCAATTGCCCTGCTGAATGATAAAACCAAAACAACACCTGTATTTGGCTTTAAAGATCCTCGTGTCGCAAAATTATTAAAGTTTTGGAAGTTAGTTTTTTCCCGTATGGATTGCGAAGTGCAGTATGTGCTTTGTTTACGTCACCCTCTGAGTGTTGCCAACTCGCTATTGCAGCGCAATCAATCGCCAGTGCAAAAAGGCTATCTACTTTGGTTGAGTTATAACTTATCCATAATCACCGAGGCGCAAGAACTAAAATTAATTCCATTGGATTATGACCAGTTGATGGATCGGCCCATTGCGCATATAGAGAGTTTGGCAGAGAGCTTGGGTCTTTCGGTTGACATGCAGTTGGCTGATAAGTTTGCCAATGAATTTTTAGATAATGAGTTAAGGCACAGCAAATTCGATGAATTGGCATTGGTGAATGATGAGCGCTGCCCTGCCGTTGTGGTGGAGGCGTATAAATTATTTAACCAAATGTTAACCGATAACAATAGTGCAAAAATAACGCTGTTGAGGTTTTATCAAGAAAATAAGAGCAATTTAGATGCACAATTTTTATTGTGGGATGAGCTTGAAAAGTCAGCAATTGAATATGTGTATAAAATCACTAATGCAAAAGAGCTTGCTCAGCAGGTAAATGATCGCACTGAGTGGGCTAAAAAGTTAGATAAAGAATTGCTCGATGTTTATGCGCGAGAGCGAGGGTTACGTAGTGATTTTGATGCAGCACAGGAAAAAGTCGCAGCATTAACAGATGCCAATAGTCAATTGGCTGAACGCCTCAGTCAGTTAGACACAGAGTTGCATAGCACTATCGAAAAGTTGAATCTTCAGGCAGCGGAATTGAGTGCGCAAGTACAGCAAGTAAATCAACAGTCGCTTGAAAATAATGAGTTGAACAGGCAGCTTGACGAAGTTAGTACAAATTACACAAAAATCATAAATTCACACTCCTGGAAAATCACTAAACCTTTGCGGGTTATTGCGCGTTTAATGCGCGGGGAAACAGACGTGCTCGCCGCCGCTCTAAAGCCAAAATTACAGCGTATTGCGCGCAACACTTATAAAAAATTGCCGCTTAGTCCGCGAATTAAAAATGGTTTGGCGGGCTGCATGTACCGAGTGGCAGGCCCATTATTTGAAGGTGTGGTGCATTACGAAATGTGGCGCCGCAGCGGCAAACCGAATTTGCCTGCTATAGCGGCGACCGGTGTTATTCCTCCCGATGAAATACAAAATGTGTTGGCGTCATTAGTGATGCCATCATCGGAGCAACCTGTAGTATCGATTATTATTCCGAGTTATGGAAATTTACCGATCACTCTAACCTGTTTGGCTTCTATAGTGCGCCATCAACCGAAAGCGGCTGTTGAGGTGATTGTGGTGGAAGATTGCTCTGCTGATCACGACATTCACTGTTTGCAGCAAGTGCAAGGGTTGCGTTACGAAGTTAATCCAGAAAATTTAGGTTTTTTACGCTCTTGTAATCGC
>CAXAVL010000282.1:0-5174 GCA_963971905.1 uncultured Cellvibrio sp. | reverse complement strand
TTTTTGCTTGGGCACTTCATAGCGAAAACCCAGGCCATCATCAAATACGCGCACCCGCAGCTGCATTATTTTTTTGGTATTGTGAACACCGCTAAAGCTGACCAGCAACTCATTGTGGTGATCGCGCATCAGCCGCTGCTCACCCCAGGGCTGCTCCCAGGTTGTATCGGCGGAAGCGGTTGAATGCGATGTTATTTTCAAATCGCGCACAAAGCCATCGACATGGTTAAATTCCAAGCCCAACTGCGAGGCCTTGATAATATCCTTGTCGCGATATTTAACCGAGTAGCTAGGGGCCCCTGCATCATCACTGACAGAAAAAATGATATTGCCATTCGGTGATGCCTGACTCAGGGTTTTGGCGTTGAGCGGCGCGCACACCAGTGCCACTAACAGAACCCATAATCCAGAATGTATTTTTTTTGTATTCATAGTTCTCTCATTTAATGCAACAAACACATTAGCAATTACCAATACTATGCAACATGATTACTGCAATTCAATAATCAGCGCTGACCTTGCTTTAAGTTGTAGTGGCTTGCTGATATCCACCTTGCGATTATTAAGTACATCCACTGCTTTTTTCTCACCACCCAAAAATGCTCTATACGCCAGCAAATGGTGTGTTATGTCTTGTTTGTTTTTGTTTAGCAAAACCATCACCGCTTTATCATCCAAATAACGGACGTACACATAAACACCATTTTCCGGCGCATAGTGGCGCAACTTGCCACGATGAATAACCTCGGCATTTTTCCGCCAGGTTAATAATGTTTTGATAAATAGTTGCGCGTCGCTTTCTTCGGCGGTTAAGCCTTTTCCGTTAAACGCATTTTTTACATCACTGCGCCAACCGCCAGGCATATCGGCGCGCACTGCGCCGTCGTCGCGCTCACGAGGGCTAGTCATTAATATTTCCGAACCATAATAAAATTGTGGAATGCCGCGCATGGTGGCCATATACACCATCGCCATTTTGAACAGATCTATATCTTCATTGAGCGAGGAATAGATTCGCGGCACGTCGTGGTTATCGGGAAAAATAACGAGATTAAATGGATCGGCGTAGAGAAAATCATTGGCCAGCATTTCGTATAGGCGAATAAAACCTGTGTCCCAACCTTCTGCTTCATTAAGTGCAGTGCGTAACGTGTCGTGAATGGGAAAGTCCATCACACTAGGCATATAAGAAACGTGACCACTTTTATTTTCTTTGCCGCGCTGCCAATGAGCCACGACAGCAGGATTGGAACTCCACTCTTCGCCCACAATATTAAAATTGGGGTATTCGTCCATAATGGCTTTTGCCCAGCGCGATAAAAATTGCTCATCGGCATAACCATAGGTATCTTCACGAATGCCACTCAAACCGGCGTATTCAATCCACCACAAACTGTTTTGAATTAAATAGTTGGCAAGCTGCGGATTGCGCTGATTTAAATCCGGCATGGACTTAACAAACCAACCGCCAACAAAACGAGCCTTATCTGTAGGCGCGGCATAGGGATCTTGAATCACAGTGCGGCGATGATTAGTGTCAGTAAATACCTCGGGGAAATTTAACCAATCTTTGGCGGGCATATCCGCCATCCACCAGTGTTTTGAACCTATATGGTTGAGCACTATGTCTTGAATAACACCTATGCCTTTTTGTTTGGCTTTTTGTGCAAAATTTTTAAAGTCCCGATTAGTGCCGTAACGAGCATCGATTGAATACAAATCCGTTGCGGCATAACCATGGTAGGAATATTCCGGCTGATTATTTTCGGTAAGCGGATTGGGCCAGACTTGGGTAAAGCCCATCTTGGCGATGTAATCCAAGTGCTGCGTCATGCCTGCAATATCCCCGCCGTGACGACCACCTTTAAATGCGCGATTAGGCTGTTCAGTTAAACCAACTACTGCATCATTACTGGTATCACCATTGGCAAAGCGGTCGGGAGTGATTAAATAAATAGCATCTTTAGCGGAAAACCCTCGTCGCTGTGCAGAATTTTTTTCGCGTGCCAGTAATTCATAATCAAACTGGCTTTGGGTTTTTCCGGCCACTTGGAATTGAATGGGGAATTTTCCAGGCTTGGCATTTGCGGCAATATCGATTGTGACAAATAAATAATTGGGGTTGTCGGTTTTTGTCAGCGCAACAATCTGCACACCTGGGTAATCAAGCTGTGGCTTGGTCGCGCTGATATTGTCACCGTGCACCATCAACTCAACTTGATGGTAATTCATGCCCACCCACCAATTGGCAGGTTCGAGGTGTTTTATTTTATAGGAAGTGTCGGCCAACACACTGATCGGAAAAAGCAGTGCACAGACCAGCACCAGCAAGCTGAATCGAGAAGAGTTCTTCATCTAAGAGGATTCCTTATTATTGTCGCTGCGCGATAAATCTAACCGGGTTAAATCGCTGCCGCTTTTGCCAACAACGCCAGCTGCTCAACATGGGGTTTAAAATTTAATGCGCAGCCGCGCACATACCGCTGGATTTGATTGAGGTCGTATTGGTGCGCAAGTTCATTGCCCGGTTTTAATTGCGCTGGTGTGGGGTAAATTCCTTTGCCTGCCAACAGGCAGCTCCAGGAGACATTGGGGAAATAAGCGTCGAGCTTTTGCCGCTCCAATTCATCGGTGATACTTTTACCTTGCACCCAGCTCAGTAAAATAGCGCGAAGGGAATTGGAAATTTTTTCATTGCGGCCATTTTCAATCCAATAATCTGTGTCTGTGCGCGATGAAATTCGATAGTGGCACACAATATAATCGCGCACCGCGTCAAAGCGAGCGTTGATGCGTTCATTAAAATCCTGGCGATACTGATCGCTGTAGTTGCCGTTGTTGTAGGCTTCAATAAAACGCGCGACGGTTTCCTGCACCATATCCAATGCGGTTGCTTCTAGCGGTTCAATAAAACCTTGCGCCAAGCCAACGGCTAAACAGTTTTTATGCCACTGCTCTGCCACACGCCCCACTTTAAATTTTAAATGTCGCGCTTCTACATCGGCATTCAACAAATTCAAATGCGCGCGAAATTCAGTTTCCGCTTTATCTTTGTCGCAAAAACCTGAGCTAAATACATAGCCATTACCGTTGCGATGCGTCAGCGGAATTTTCCACGCCCAGCCATATTGCAATGCAGTCGCGATGGTTTGCACTTCAATTTGCTCTTCTTGCTCGGTGGGAAATACCACGGCAGAATCGTTAAATAAAGTATCCGCGCAACTGATAAACGGCACTTTCAAGGCTTTTTGTAACAGCTCACTGTTGAAACCTGTGCAATCAACAAAAATATCTGCCTCTAACTGCTGACCGTCGCGCATGTTGAGCGAACGAATACTGCCATCCTCCGCCAAGATCACTTCCTGCAAGGTTGCTTGAATGTACTTAACCCCTTTGCGCGCAGCGACTCTGGCTAAGAATTTCCCCAAGAGTGATGAGTCAAAGTGGTAGCCGTAATTAATTTCAAACGGAAAATTTTCTGGCGCGATAGGTGCCAGCTTTTGCCTCGCCAATTCGGCGGCTAAAAAAAAGTGATTGGGGTGACCTTCCAGATCCACACCATTGCGACGCAAATGACTGTTGTGAAAAAAAGCGGGCGCACTGAAGTCGTCCGGCTGGGATAAAAAAGGATGAAAGTATTCGGTAAAGCCGGGTTTGATCGACCAGTCTTTAAAAGTAATACCGGTTTTATAGGTGGCTTTGCATTCAGCCATCCACTCCTGTTCTTCCACACCGATCACATCCATAAAGCCTCTTAATGGCGGTGTTGAGCCTTCACCTACACCGATGATGCCTATATCAGGTGATTCGACCAGAGTGATGTCAAAACCTTTATCTTGCCAATGGGTCGCCATCAAATTCGCGGTAATCCAACCGGCAGTACCACCACCTAAAATCAGTACACGTTTGCCATTCATAACAACACCTTTTATCGCCGCCATTTAGTAAAAAACCGCCCGTCAATGTGGCTCGACGGGCGGTTCCTGGTTGTCGCTGGAGTTTCCCAGTGTCACTTCAAGCGGTTAAAACTTGTAGTTCACACCTACATAAAACTGACGACCAAAGGTTTTGTACTCGCCTAAACGATTGTCTTCACCGTAAGACAGCACCACTGGTTCATCGGTCAGGTTGGTGACTTCAAACACTACATCCACACCGTTATCAAACGCATACGATGCTTGATAATCCACAGTGGTATAGGCCTGACCAAGCACCGGTGTTGAACTGCCGGGTACCGGCATATTCAACACATATTCATCGCGGTAGCGCATGTTCAGGTTAGTGCTGAACTGGCCAATATCCCAGAACGCCGTTACCGACCATACATTTTCCGAAAGACCCGGCAATGAGAGTTTTTCCGAGAACAATGAACCACCGGTAATTTCCATTTCGCTCTGTGTGAAAGAATAGCTTGCAGTAGTACCTAAGCCAGAAAAAATACCAGGCAATGTATCAAACGTATATGTACCCGCTAATTCAAGACCGCGAATGTAACCGCCCTTCTCGTTGTTTACTGCAGTGTTGTAGGTACCGGCAACCATGCCTGCAGGAATAACTAAACCATTGGCCTGGAAGATAGGTAGCGTGTCTTCCACCACAACAACTTGGCCGCTGCTATCCAACACTGGATTGCCATTGCCATCGCGTTGAATAACCGGGTTGTAGGAAATGTTTTCCACCAAACTTTCAATATCTTTCCAAAAACCGGCAAGGGTAATAGCGCCGCCGTTGTCAAAATAATGTTCGTAAGACACATCAAGTTGGTTTGCGCGGAATGGATCAAGATAAGGAGAACCTTTGGTCCATACGTTGTATTGGTTGCCGCCGCGATCACCGCCATTCCAGGAACCGGCACCACCTTTTAATTGACCTGCTGGTGGGCGACCCATCACTTTTGCTGCAGCAAAACGCAATACATCGTTATCGCTTAATTCAAAGTTCAAGTTCAAACTTGGCAAGGTATCGCTGAATTCCGGACCGTATTCAACGTACTTGTAGTTAGTTTGCGTTACACCAACATCATCGGTAATTGATTCACCATTACCTGCTCCGACGTTTTGTACACCTTTGGATTTGACATCGGATTTAACATAGCGCACACCGACGTTACCGGTCACTGGTACGCTGCCCAATTCGGTTTCCAAATTAACCATGACATAAAATGCATCGGTTTG
>CAXAVL010000281.1:0-5214 GCA_963971905.1 uncultured Cellvibrio sp. | reverse complement strand
CCCGCCGTGATAGGCCTTAACCGCGACCAATTGCACCTTGCCATCGGCAAAGTCCAGTACCTGCAGCGCGCCGGGCTGTTCAATCAGGCGGAAGATATATTCCGATACCAACTGCTCGGGGCTGATAAGTACATCAATCGGGATGGCACCGTTTTCAAACAGCTGCTGGTGCGTGAGGTAAGAGGTGGCGCGCACCCGCGCAATTTTGGTGGGGGTGTGAAACAGGTTCGCGGCAATGGTGCAGGCGATCATATTGATCTCATCATTACTGGTTACCGCGACCAGCATGTCGGCATCCTCCGCGCCGGCTTGCTCCAACACATCCGGGTGCGATGCCTCGCCCGTGACCACGCTGATATCCAGCCGATCGCGCAGCTCGCGCAGGCGCGCTTCATCGGTATCGATCACGGTGATGTCATTGGATTCGCTCGCCAGATGTTCAGCGAGGCTGCCGCCGACTTGTCCGGCACCGAGGATAATAATTTTCATAGTTTGCCTGTTGTGAGTCGCTGTCTAATTCATCGCCAAGTTTAGTGCTAAGTGTGGCAATTTGCCGCTATCGTCGGTTAATAAAAGAGATTTGCATCAATTCGCTTTGCGTAAGCGTGCATAGTAAAAACCGTCGTGGCGATCTAGTTGCGGCAGCAATTGCCTGCCGCAGGTTTGCGCTAAACCCCAATCGGCATCAAGTTGGTCACAGGTTGCATCCTTATTGCGCGCCAAAAAGGCTTCGATAATGCGGGTGTTTTCCTTGGGCATAATCGAGCAAGTGGCATAAAGCAAAATGCCGCCCGGTTTAAGCAAAGGCCAGAGGTTTTTCAGCAGTTGCTGTTGTAGTTCGCCGAGTTTATCCAGCTCTTCGGGGGTGCGCAGCACTTTAATATCCGGATGGCGACGAATAATGCCGGTGGCGGAACAGGGCGCATCGAGCAAAATGCGGTCGTAAAGTTCGCCATCCCACCAGCTGTTGGGTTTGGTGCCATCGCCGCATAACACCTCAGCGGTAACACCAAGGCGAGTCAGGTTTTCGCGCACGCGGGTGAGGCGGCGCTCGTCGGCATCCAGTGCGGTCACCTCTAGGTTGGGCTCTAATTCCAGCAGATGGCCGGTTTTTCCGCCGGGGGCGCTACAGGCATCCAATACCCGCAAGTTGGGTGACAATTCGAGCAGTTCGCCGCTCAATTGCGCTGCTTCATCCTGCACGCTCAGCCAGCCTTCCGTGAAATGCGGCAGTTTGCGCGGGTCACAAGCCTGTTCCAGAGTGATGCCATAAGGGCTGTGCTGGGTGGCTTTGGCGCTAATGTCGAGTTCGCGCAGCAGTTGCAGGTAGTTGTCGCGGCTGATTTTTTGGGTGTTCAAACGCAAGCTAAACGGTGGGTGTTGATTGTTGGCAGCGATCAATTCATCGAATTGCGTCGGCCAGCACTTGCTCAACATGGCCTCCATCCAGGCTGGATGATTGCTGTTAAAGGCTCGGTTTTCAGCCAAAAGATCGTCGATTTTGCTCTTATCCCGCTGAAAACTGCGCAAAACACCATTAACCAGATTAGTAGCCCAGGGCTTTTTGATCTGGCGCGTCACCTCAACGGTTTCGCCAATGGCGGCGTGATCGGGAATACGTGTATGCAGCAGTTGATAGAGGCCGAGCAGCAGCAGCGCCTGCACATCGCCATCTTTGGCGCGTAGGGGTTTATCCAGCAGGCATTCGGTATAGGCTTGCAGCTGCGGATAAAAACGGCAGGTACCAAAACACAGTTCTTGCAGTAAAGGGCGATCATTTTCGGCTACTTTCGCCGAAATGGGTGGCAATAAGCTTGATAGAGAACCTTTTGCGGCCAGTATCTGAGCCATGACCTGCGCGGCTGCGGCACGCACACTTAACATGCTGGTTGCTCCAGTTGCGCGCCGACCTTAAATAACTCCGGGTGGCCGCGCAGTATATCGCCGATGTTCATCGGTTTTTTGCCCGGTAATTGCAGCTGTTCGAGGATAAGTTGCCCCTGTTTACAGGCGATCCATAGGCCTTGGTGGTCAATTTGGGTGATGCTGCCGGGTGCGGCATTGGTTGTGTTGTCGACCGTTTTAGCCGCCCAGATGCGGATGCGTTGGTCGTCGCCCGCGCCTGCAGGTTTGGTGTGTGCGACCGGAAACGGGTTGAATGCACGCACTTTGCGCTCCAGCTCCACTGCGGGCAATTGCCAGTTGAGCGCCGCTTCTTCTTTGCTGAGTTTGGGTGCGTAGTTGCTTAGAGTGTCATCCTGTTTTTCCGGTTTGATGGTGCCCGCTTGAATCAAATCGAGCGCCGCGATAAGTGCGGGTGTGCCGATACTGATGAGCTTATCGTGCAGGCTTCCACCGGTATCGTCGGCTAATATCGGACAACATGTTTTGCTCAGCATATCGCCAGTATCCAGCCCTACATCCATTTGCATAATCGTTACGCCGGTTTCGCTATCACCCGCTTCTATCGCCCGTTGGATGGGAGCGGCACCGCGCCAGCGCGGCAGGATCGAGGCGTGCACATTGATGCAGCCGAGGCGCGGGGCATCCAGTACGACTTTGGGCAGAATCAAGCCGTAGGCGACTACAACCATTAAATCCGCATTGAGCGCTACCAATTCGGCAACTGCTTCGAGCGCTTTGAAATTGAGCGGCTGGTAAACCGGAATATCCTGCGCCAGCGCAACCTCTTTCACGGGGCTGGCGCTGAGCTTTTTGCCGCGTCCGGCGGGGCGATCAGGCTGTGAATAAACGGCAATCACCTGATGGCGGCTAGTAAGCAGCGCTTTTAGATGCTCCGCAGCAAAATCGGGGGTACCGGCAAAAATAATGCGTAAACCTTGGCTCATGAATAACCTGTCGAATTGCAAAGTGTTTAAATCATTGGCGATAGAAAATAAAAAAGGCGCTAGTAGCGCCTTTATCTGCTGCGCATGTCTAGCGCGCTTCAGCCTTGTGTTTTTTCTCTAGTTTGGCGCGAATGCGAGTGCGCTTAAAGGGTGAGATATGATCCACAAATAACTTCCCGTTTAGGTGATCCAGCTCATGTTGGATACATACTGCAAGCAACCCCTGGGGTTCAATTTCAAACGGTTTTCCATCGCGATCAAGTGCTTTTACCCTGATATGCTCCGGGCGCACTACCGTTTCATAGAAGCCGGGAACTGACAGGCAGCCTTCATCGTACTCGCTGACACTGTTATCCAGCACTTCGATTTCTGGATTAATGAAGACCAACGGCTGGGATTTATCTTCACTCACGTCTATAACTACTACGCGCTTGTGCACATTGACTTGCGATGCCGCAAGACCAATGCCGGGACAGTCGTACATAGTTTCAAACATGTCGTCTATCAGCTGGCGGATTTTATTGTCCACTTCTGTGACGGGTTTGGCGACAGTGCGCAGCCGTGGGTCTGGAAATTCAAGGATAGGTAACAAGGCCATAGTGTTTGTGACAAACTTCTAGTAAAAAGGTAATAACCGCTGCTAACATGATGATCGCACAGGATTTATGCGGTGCACACGGAAACAGCATGGGCTTTTAATTAACTATTATACGTCTATCTGCCTCAGGACCGAATAAAACAGGATCGGTTTCTATGAAAAAAATATTACTGGCCGTTGCGGCTGCGTCACTCATTAGCTTCTTTTCTTGGGCTGATGATGCACTTCTTAAAACGGGTCACCCCGATGAATACACCGTCAAAAAGGGCGATACCCTCTGGGATATTTCCGGTACCTTTTTGAATAGTCCTTGGCTTTGGCCAGAGATTTGGCATGTTAACCCTCAAATCGAAAACCCACACCTGATTTTCCCGGGCGATTTAATCAAGCTGGTATATCTGGATGGGCAGCCTCGCCTCACACTTGAGCGCACCCTCAAGATGGTGCCGGGCGCGGGCGGCATCAATGGGGCAACAAAATTGAGCCCTAGTATTCGGGTGCAACACACTGAAGATGCAATCAGCGCCATTCCGCTGGATAAAATCGAGGCGTTTTTATCGCGCAGCCGAATTGTCAATCCAGGAGAGTTGGAGGCAAGCCCGTATATGCTCGCTGGCCAACAGCAACATTTGATTGTTGGTGCAGGTGATCGCGCTTATGCGCGCGGTAATTTTGACGACCAGTATTCCAACTACGGCGTTTATCGCAAAGGCCAAGCATTTAAAGATCCGCTTACCAAAGAGCTGTTGGGTGTTTATGCGCAAGGCATAGGTACTGTCGCGATTACCAAAAAGACTGATGATATTGCAACCGTCGACATTATCCGCACCTACGAAGAAGTTCGCCCTGGCGATAACTTGTTGCCAAGTGAAGATCGTTCGGTGGATTCGGTGTTTTTCCCTAGTGCGCCTGATGTCGACATAGAAGCGCAGATCATCGCCGTGGAAGGTGGTGTGACGCAAGTTGGCAAGTTCAACGTGGTTATGCTCAATCGCGGTGAGCGTGAAGGCCTGCAAATCGGCAATGTACTGGCGATTTATAAGGCCGGTGAAGTGGTTACCGACCGTGTTAGAGGTGGCAAAGTTGTATTGCCGGATGAGCGTGCAGGTTTGTTGATGATTTTCCGTACCTTTGAAAAAATGAGTTTTGCATTGGTACTTGAAACGGATCGTGCGCTGGCGGTCAACGATAAGCTGCGCAACCCTTAAGTGTTATTTTAGTGGCTGCCCCTATGCGGGCAGTCCGATTCAAGGATGATTGTTATGCTTCCCCCCCTCGCTGCTACCCTATTGGTGTTACGTCTCCCTGCGATTGGTGTTGCTGGTTACTGGCAGCTGCTTGAGTTATTTGACAGCCCGCTGCAATTGCTCGATCAACCCACGCAATCCTTGCGCTCGCTGCTTAACCCGGCTGCTGCCGACATGCTCAGCCAGTTTCGCACCGATCCTGATACCAGTGACATTGGCCGTAAGTTGGCTGCCGATTTAGCCTACATCGAATCCCAGCCTGACCTGCATTGCCTCACCTATGATGACCCTCTCTCCCCGCGGTTGCTGCGTGAAATTCCGCGCCCGCCACCGCTGCTGTTTGTGCGCGGTGAACCTGCCTGCCTCAGTTTGCCGCAGTTGGCAATTGTCGGTAGCCGCAACCCTAGCGGCGGCGGCAGCGAAAATGCGGAGCGGTTTGCGCACTATCTTGCCGAGCGCGGTTTTGCGATCACCAGTGGTTTGGCGCTGGGGATAGACGCGGCGGCGCATCGCGGAGCGC
>CAXAVL010000280.1:0-5222 GCA_963971905.1 uncultured Cellvibrio sp. | reverse complement strand
CGATCATCCACTGCAGTTATTGGGGAGGCCAATTAATACTGAGGACATGCGTCAGTATCGCCAAATTATTGTGCGCGACTCAGGGCAATATCGCCGGCATACCGAAGGTTGGCAGGAGGCGGACCAGCGTTGGACGGTAAGTCATATCAAGACTTCTCTGGATGCTATTCGTTTAGGGCTAGGTTACGCTTGGTTGCCGGACGCGTATACCCATGAAGATGTTGACGCTGGACGCTTGAAATATTTACCCGTTGAAATTGGTTCGGTACGTGAAGTGACGACTTACCTGACCTTTGCGGATCGCGATTTTGCGGGGCCGGCAACACGCCGATTGGCGGAGATTTTAAAAGAACATTTACCCACTATGTGTGGTTATAGCGCTTAAAAAATCATGTAGGGAATTGTCCGCAAACTTATCCGTTTTGCGGGCAATTGAATGGCGATTACTGTTTAAATTCAGCCCAAATAGGGCAGTGATCAGAGGGTTTGTCCATACCGCGAATATCGTAATCGATACCTGTAGCCACACATTTTTCCAATAGACTCTGCGTCATTAAAATTAAATCGATGCGCAGGCCGCGCTTGGGGGTATCCTCAAAGCCGCCACTGCGGTAATCAAACCAGCTAAACAATTCATTGCTATCAGGATTCTGTTCACGGTAGCTGTCTTTCAATCCCCAGGCTAATAATTCATTTAACCATTCGCGCTCTTCCGGTAAAAAACTGCATTTCCCTGTTTTGAGCCAGCGTTTGCGGTTGACTTCGCCAATGCCAATATCCATATCTTGATGGGAAATATTCATGTCGCCCATCACAATCACTTGTTTGTTTGGGTCTTCACTTGTTTTCAAGTGGTTGACGAGATCCGCATAAAATTTTTGTTTTGCCGGAAATTTTATCGCGTGATCGCGGCTTTCGCCTTGAGGGAAATACCCATTGAGCAGGGTAACTTCTCCGATAGGGGTATCAAATACACCGCCGATGAAACGACGTTGGGCGTTTTCATCATCACTGGCGAAGCCCTTAATGACTTTTTTGAATGGGTGCTTGGACAGAATCGCCACACCATAGTGAGTTTTTTGGCCAAAATATTCGACCTGATAACCCAGCGCGTTGATTGCATCGAGTGGAAAATCCGGATCGTTGACTTTGGTTTCTTGTAGTCCGATAAAGTCCGGGTTGTGCTTTTCGATCATGGCTTCTAGTTGATGCATGCGAATTCTGATGCTGTTGGCATTGAATGAAATAGCTTTCATAAGACATAAACTCGTTAATGAAAAACACCTGAGCATTACTGGTCAGGTGTTTTATGCGGTAATCAAAATGATTGGGCGCGAAAAATTATTGTGTTGCGACTTTCTTCGTGGTTTTTTTAATTTGGCCGATAAAATCGGCCAGTATATGACCTGCTTCCATTAGGTAAGGATCTTCTTTTGGATTGATTTCTTTGTCAGCTTCTTTGGGCGGTGTGTTCTCGTCTTCATCGCCCCCATTTGCTGCTTTCAATGCAGCATAGTCAGCATAGGGTTTTTCACCCTTTGCGATGCGCTTTTGATTTTCCATTTCCAGAGCACGTTTTTCCATTTGTTTTTGCTCTTCCTGACGAGTTGCCAGGCGCAGGGAGACTTCTTTTTTAGCTGCCGCTTCTTTAAACATGGCACTTTGTTGATTGAGAAAAACAAAATCCGGATCTTGCGCCATACGCTCTTGATGATCAGTTTCTATAGAGGGTAAATATTTTTTAATGTTGTAGTAATTTTGATGTGGTGCTGGGTGGATGCGATCCCATGGCAGAGCATTATCATAACTGCTTTCACCAATCTCATCTGGGTCTAACAGGCTTGGCAGCATAACATCGGGGATCACACCTCGGTGCTGGGTGCTATCGCCAGAGATGCGATAAAATTTCGCCTCGGTGATTTTTAAGCGGCCGTGTTTTAATTCGACTAGATTTTGTACCGAGCCTTTACCAAAGGTGGTGGAGCCAATAATTATGCCGCGACCATAGTCTTGAATCGCCCCAGCAAAAATTTCGGAGGCTGAAGCGCTTAAACGATTAATTAATACCGCGATAGGGGCGTGATATACCGCTGGTTGATAGGCGCGGTAGTTACGTGAAATGGTGTTGTCACTCTGACGAATTTGCACAACAGGGCCCGGATCGACAAACAGGTCGGTCAACATGGCCGCTTCGGGCAATGAGCCTCCACCGTTGTCACGTAGGTCGATAATAATACCGTCCACTTTTTCTTTGTTTAATTCATTGAGCAGGTTGAATACATCCCGAGTGGTACTTTTATAGTTGGGATCACCTTTTTGATAGGCCTCAAAGTTCATATAAAACGTGGGTATGTCGATGACGCCCAATTTAAAGGTCTTGTCGCCATCTTGGACTTCGAAGACTGCTTTTTTCGCTGCCTGATCTTCGAGCTTTACCGTCTCGCGTTTAATTGTGATGTTTTTATTGGCGGTTGCAGTTGGGTCAGATGGAATAACTTCCAGGCGCACAATAGTGCCTTTAGGGCCGCGAATAAGCTTTACCACTTCATCAAGGCGCCAGCCAACCACATCGACAAATTCTCCGTCGATTCCCTGTGCAATCGAGACAATTTTATCGTTGGGTTTTAGTTGGCCTTGTTTTTGTGCCGGTCCGCCGAACACCAAGCTACTTACCTTTGTGTAGTCTTCGTCGCTTTGCAATACTGCGCCAATGCCTTGTAATTCAAGCGACATGCTGATGTCAAAGTTCTCGGCATTTTCGGGCGATAGGTAATTGGTATGTGGATCATAAAGCATGGTGAGCGTGTTCATCATCACACTAAATGCTTCTTCACTCGTTTGTTGTTTGATGCGGCGCAATTGATTGGCGTACCGCTTCCGCAGTGTGGTTTTACTTTCATCGAGTTTTTTGCCCGATAACATAGAGTTGAGCAAATTGGATTTTATATATTGTTGCCAGAGTTTATCGGCTTCTGCTTGATTCGCGGGCCAGGATGCCTTTTTACGGTCAAGCACTATCGACTCTTCTACATCAAAATCAAATTTGGTTTTGGGATCGTCCAGAGTTTTTACGACTTTTTCGAGACGAGCAATCATTCGTTCGTTAAAGCGATTAAAAATGGCAAAGCTGTTATTGAGCTTGCCCTTTTTGTAATCGTCGTCAAACGTTTTGCGATATTTTTCGAACTCCGCTATATCTGATTGGATAAAGAAGTTTTTGGCGCTATCCAGAGACTTTAAGTATTCATCAAAGTAGCGGGAGGAGAGCGCATCGTTAAATTCTTGATCGCGATAGTGTTCGCCGCCCAGTTTATGTACCAGATCAATCGCGGCTTTACTTTGTTCGGAGGTGGGCTTGAGGGCTGCTATTTTGTCAGCCATGCTCAGAGAGGACAGGCTGATAACAAGGCTAAACAGTGCGAGTTTTAGCGATCTTTCAACAACAATTTGCATAGGGGGGTCTCAAAAAGTCAAAGCGCGTATCTGGGCGCGTCAATATGCGGCAGTTTCAAGCAGTGTGACCTGCGCGCCCGCTACTATGAAGAGCCATGTTAACAGGGCTTACTATAGCGGAATTGCACGCTTAAAGGCAGGTGCTAGTTTTGCAGTTGGTCTAATATGCACTAGTGGGATTCTGGGATTTGCTAAAAGTTTCCCCTTGTTATTCAGGAATTGGTAATGAAGTGTTATCAAGGCTGATACCACGATCTGTGGTGGAGGTGGTCGCTGTTAAATCCAACCATAACTCTTTTCGGTCTAGGGGTGTTGCTTTGGGTAAATAGGGGTTGTCGATCCGAATGGCGCGACGGCTGCCCAAGTCGGCCTTGCTTAACGCTTCCTGTACCTCGGGGCTGCTGTAAAAGTATTTATTGAATGCACCATCTTTGATGGCTGATTCAAGTCCATGTTCAATGTCTTTCGCTAATTCGGGATCTTTATGGCTTACAAAGAAATAGGTAGGTAAGGGATAAATTAATACCAGATTTTTTTCGACAGTGAGTTTTAATTCTGGAAATGCGGAGAGCTCTGTCCAAACTTCGTTGGCTCCTCGTGGAAACGCATCGAAACGTTCGCCATCCAGCATATGGTATAGGCCGGGTTTTTTAGTGGTTTTTACTACGGTGAGCCCTGCGCTTTCCAAAATAGAGGCATCTTGCCAGCTTCTCCCCTGACCAAGACGTATCTGCTTGAGGTCTTCCAAGGTTTTGATGCTATCAAAGCGCGCTTGATCGCCTTGGCGAATAAAGAACAAGCGATGATTCATTAGCCCGCGATAGGCATCAATTCTAATGGGGATAAAGTCGCGTTCCATCTCATCAGAAGTCCCTCCCCACATCACTGAAATTTCACCGGATTTAACAGATTCCATTACGCGTGGACGTGAATAAACTTCACTTGTAGTGGAGAAAACATAACTTCTATCTGAGTAAGATAGCGCCAACTTGAGTAGACCGTTCATGTAATCAGTTTGGACATTGGATTTCATGTTGGTGGTGACGGTTTTCGTTTCTGCTGCTATTGGTTGTGTTATTGCAGCTGTTAAGGCTAACGCCCCGCACAGCAGGATCTCTCTCAGGTTGGGTATGATCCGCATAAGTACTTCTCTGTCTGTTAGTCTATTCGTGGTATAGGCTTAAAAGTAGCACAGGTTCGGCGGTTTTGTGGTGAGAAATAAAAGGATTTATTAGACAAAAAAGCCACAGGATCAGTTGTGGCTTTATGGAAAATTAGGTGGTGGCGGTGATCAATAAATGGTGTCAGCAGGTCGTACTGCAGTCAAACATCATTTGCATAAAATCCGCTTGATCTGCGTGGGTTACTCGAGTTGGAATAACATTTGAAACTTGTCGATTTTCCCAGCGGTAGTCGTAGCGAGTGAAGGTTAATGCACCAGCGGTGTTTTCATCGGCGCTCACCACCATGCTTTGGTGGGGGGAAGTGCCCAATATATCCAGCAGCTCCCTAATGGTTGTTTCGATTCGATTTAGCTCAAGTAGGTGGTGGTCACCCTTATGACTTAAAAAGATGTAGTCACAGCCGAGCATGGTGCTGAGGCTAAGAACGAATTCACCGCGCTCAACGGCTTGAGCTACGTCGAAATCGTGCGCATCGTTCGTTCGGGATACAAATTGTAGTGCTGATTGGGTGAGTGCCATGTCTTGCTCCGCAGTTGGGTAAGGTTATTCTTCTTTTTGCGTCCGGCAACAGGCTTTCCTGAGTGG
>CAXAVL010000279.1:0-5229 GCA_963971905.1 uncultured Cellvibrio sp. | reverse complement strand
CAATGGCCGCGGCGACACCGCATCCCGTTAAGGGGCGCAAGCTGTTGGTGGGCAATTTCATCCACTGCCCCAACAGGCTGCCAGCACCGGCACCCATATGTACCGCAGGCCCTTCACGCCCAACCGATTGCCCTGTTAATAAGCAGGCGGCACCGCCAAAAAATTGCACCGCAAAGTTGCCCACGGGCATGCGCCCTTGATGATTTTGCAAGCGGTCAATGACATGCCCAACACCGGTGCCGTGATGGCGCTTGTCGATAAACTGCAGCACTATCCCGATCAGGCACCCGCCGACCAGGGGAAGATAAAAGTGTAGGCTGGGGTCTAGCGCCTCAAAATTTTCAAAGCTGTCGGGCAGCCAGTAGCCCAGTGGTACTTCGATCAGCAGGCGAAACGCAATAATAATCAGACCAGCCAATATGCCGGTGAGTAAGCCAAGCAGTGTCAGCTGGGGTAGGGAGTCTACATCGGCCAAGCGGTCGCGAAAGGTTTCGCGCCAGTATTCCAGCCGTTGAGCGAGTGACAATTTACCTGCTATGGGTGCGGCGCTGCTGGTAGAAATGGGCGGGATATCGTCATTTGGTGTATCGGCCACGGGCATTACCTGCTTATTTGCCCTGCAAAATGGGCAGCTTTTACTTTCGATTTATGGATAAGGCTCTTATGATAGCCGTCTTTAATTTTTTCCAAGTTGAATACAGCGGGCAGGATAACAGACTCAGCCCCGTTCAATTAAGCGCAATGACAGTGAACCAATCTATTGGAGGTTGAGGTGATTAAAGCAGCCATCGTTGGCGGAACCGGCTATACAGGTGTGGAACTACTCCGCTTGCTCAGTAAACATCCACAAGTAGAAGTGACGGTAATTACCTCGCGTGCCGAGGCTGGCACCAAAGTGGCAGAGATGTATCCAAGCCTGCGCGGCCATGTCGATTTGGTGTTTAGCGAGCCAGATGTAGCGGTATTGGGCGAGTGCGATGTCATCTTTTTTGCTACCCCACACGGTGTGGCGCAAAACATGATGGGCGCGTTGATGAATACCAAAGCGCGCATTATCGACCTCTCGGCAGACTTTCGTATCCGCGATGTTCCGCTCTGGGAAAAATGGTACAACCAAACCCACGGCGCGCCCGATTTAGTCGCTCAAGCGGTGTATGGCTTGCCCGAGGTGAACCGCGCAGCGATTCGCACTGCCAAGCTGGTTGCTTGCCCTGGTTGTTATCCCACCGCGACGCAATTGGGTTATCTGCCCTTGATTGAGAATGGCTTGGTCGATCCGACCCGTCTGATCGCCAATGCCGCCAGTGGTGCCAGTGGTGCCGGGCGTCAGGCTAAGATCGACAATCTGTTAATGGAAATCAGCGATAGCTTCAAAGCGTATGGCGTTGCTGGCCATCGCCATTTACCTGAAATTGAGCAGGGCTTGCGCGATGTGCAGCCTGCCGGTGCCGCGCCTGTTGTCCTGACCTTTGTGCCGCATTTGTTGCCGATTATTCGCGGTATCCACGCTACACTTTACGCGACACTGCTCGATGCGAACAAGGTGCCCGATTTGCAGGCGCTCTATGAGCAGCGCTATGCCAACGAACCGTTTGTGGATGTGCTGCCCGCCGGTGAATTGCCCCAAACGAGAAGTGTAAAAGGCTCAAATGTCTGCCGCATCTCGGTTTTGCGCCCGCAACAGCGCGATACTGTGGTGGTGTTATCGGTGATCGATAATCTCACTAAAGGCGCTTCTGGTCAGGCAATCCAGAATATGAATATCATGTTTGGATTTGATGAAAAAGCCGGTTTGGATGTTGTGGCTCTGATGCCCTAACGGCTTAATTTGAAGCTCACTATGCGAGATGGCTTAATACCCCATCCCGCCAATAATAAGATGGTCGCTATGAATCCCGCTAAGGCTAAAGTAAAAGGTTCTCCTGTCTACCGCATGAAAGTGGTTCCTCATCGGCCACTCAAAAATGCATTTGTTGTACTGCTATTACTTGCAGTTGCTACTGCCGCTCTCGTCGCCACCTATTTATACGCCCAAAATAAAGCCAGCAGTGAGCGCCTTTCCCTGCAAGAAGCGCAAGAGTTGCGCGCGCAGCTGGAGACACTCAATCACGAGTTGAGTGAATCAAAGCGCGAATTGGCAAAGTATCAATTAAATGCGCAGGTTGATCATCAGGCTGGAGAAGAGTTACGTAAGCGAGTTATGGTATTGCGCGATGAAAAGGCGGCGCTGGAGCGCGAAGTGCAGGTTTACCGCATTCTGACCTCGAAAAAAAGTACCAATCCCAAGGGGATAAGCTTCGGCATCTTTTCTGTGTCTGCGCTTGCAGACAATAAAAAACAATTCAAACTGGTTGTACAAAAACTGGCGGAAGGTGACGATGATTTTTCCGGGCAGTTGCAGGTATTGGTCGTTGGGCAGCAGGATGGTAACGAGATTAAAAAGTCCCTGCATGAACTCGTTGTGAGTAAAACCGACGCCGAATCTATGGCTGAAAATATCCCCCTGAACTTTAAATTTTTTCAAGCTGTTGAGTGCGAGATAGTGTTGCCAGATGGATTTGTTCCCGCACGGGTTGAGCTGGCAGTTAAGTCAAGCTCAGGCCGCAATCCAGTGACGGTTGAAGCAGACCTTGAATGGCCAGAAATTAAATAGCAGTTGCTAAGGAGCACCCAGATGGCATTTTCTAATAATCACAGTCTTATCTCACGCGCAACCAAAGTGACGGGCGATCTTTACTTTACCGGCGAGTTGCAATTAGAGGGAAAGGTAACAGGCAATATCATCGCTGAAGATGAGAAGGATGCAAAAGTGGTGATTTCAGATACTGGCGTAGTAGAAGGGGAAATTCGAGCGCCGATTGTTATTGTAAATGGCAAGGTACAGGGCAATATTTACTCGAGCAAGCATTTGGAGTTGGCGGCCAAAGGCAATGTTACGGGTACTGTACATTACCACTCGATCGAGATGGTTAAGGGTGCCCAAGTCAATGGCAGTATGATCAATAAGCAGCAAGAGTCAGCCAGTGTCTTGGAAATCGCGAGCGCAAAGGCTTAATAGTTGACTGTTTTACTGGGGTAAAGGGATAATAAACATCGCCCGCCGGGCTTTGTTGTTATTCGGAGTAAGTATGTCTACCGCTGAAATCTACGTCCCTCAAGTTGTCACTGTTACCGAGAGCGCTATTGCCAAGGTGCGGAGCCTGATTGAGGAGGAAGACAATCCCGATCTAAAGCTGCGAGTTTACGTCACCGGCGGCGGCTGCTCGGGTTTTCAGTATGGATTTACCTTTGATGAAGCAGTGGCTGATGATGATTCAGTAGTGGAGCGCGATGGCGTTAAAGTAGTAGTGGATGCGATGAGCTATCCCTATCTGGTTGGCGCGGTGGTGAATTATGAAGAGGGCTTGCAGGGCTCCAAGTTCGTCATCCAGAATCCTAATGCATCCAGTACTTGTGGTTGCGGCTCCTCGTTTACCGTCTAGACCCGCTTTTACCCCTTCGGTATTTATCCAGCGTGGTAAATACCGCCTAGAATGACTTCTCTTGTTGCTCCTGTCACTTCGCGCAGATTGCCTGGGCGATGATGGATTGTCTGTTGCGCCAACCATGCAAATGCCATGGCCTCTATCCATTGCGGATCCAGGTCTAATGCTGAAGTGCTTGCTATGGCGTTTTTTGCTAACAGGCTTTTCAGGCGCTTCATGAGCGCAGCGTTATAAGCGCCGCCGCCGCAAACAAAAATTTCTTTTGGTGCTTGGCTGAGCAGGTCAATACTGTTTGCAATCGTTACTGCTGTCAATTCAAGTAATGTTGCCTGAATATCAGCGGGTGATGGCGCTGGCGTGCACTTGTGTAAATTCCTCTCCAGCCATGCACGATTGAAGCTTTCTCTGCCGGTGCTTTTGGGGGCTTGTAAGGTGAAATAGGGATCTGCCAGGAGCGCCGTGAGTAGTGGCGCATATGGCTGACCGGTAGCTGCCCAATCGCCATGCTTATCGTATGGCTTTCCCAGGTGCTCTCCTATCCATGCATCCATCAGTACATTCCCTGGGCCGGTATCAAATCCGAGCGTTTTCCCTTGTGCAGGTAACCAGGTGATGTTTGCCATGCCGCCGATATTAATAATGACGCGGTCTTTATCGCGCGAATGAAAGATGGCGCGATGAAATGCGGGGACTAAAGGTGCGCCTTGTCCGCCAGCTGCCATATCGCGCCGGCGAAAGTCAGCCACTGTAGTGATGCCGGTTAATTCTGCGATTAGGTTGGGGTCGCCAATTTGCAGCGTGAATGTGCCTTCGGGTGAGCCGGGAGGACGGTGGCGAATGGTTTGACCGTGGCTGCCAATCGCTGCAACTTCTGCTGCATTGACCCCGGAATTGCTTAGTAGCCCCAAGCTTGCCTGGGCAAATAATCTTCCCAAGTCGGCATCAAGTGCCCCCATTCGGTCGATTTCATTCTGACCGGGGAGTGAGAGAGCGTGAACTTGGTGTCGGATTTTAGCTGGAAGGGGGGTTGTGTGACTTGCAATGAGCTGCGGAGTGGATTGCAGATCGACCAGCACTGCATCTATTGCATCAGCGCTGGTGCCGGACATCAAGCCTATGTAGAGCTGGCTCCGAGGCATGAGATATTTAGTTGCTATTACTGCCGCTTTTGGCAACCGCCAAACGGCTGGATGATTTGTACTGATCCAGTTTGGCAATCAATGGACGAGTAGTCTCGTTAAAACGCGCCAGCTCGGTTTTTTCAATGCCGATGGATTTCGGAAGTGGAACGGTAACCGGGTTGCGCACCTGGCCGTTAACATGGAATTCATAGTGCAAGTGAGGGCCAGATGCCAAACCAGTGGAGCCTACATAACCGATTATATCGCCTTGGCTCACGCGAGTTCCACTTCGCATCCCTTTAGCAAAGCCATTCATGTGACCGTAGAGGGTTTCAATACCTTGTCCATGCTGGATTATGATGCAATTACCATAACCGCCTTTGCGTCCAGCAAATGCAATTTTTCCATTGCCAGCTGCGCGGATCGGGGTGCCTCTTGCCGCAGCATAGTCGGTTCCCTTGTGCGCGCGAATGATATGTAGAACGGGGTGTTTACGTGCAAGATTAAAGTGTGAACTGATGCGGGCAAACTCAATTGGGGTGCGCAAAAAGGCTTTATGCATGCCGCGGCCATCGGGTGTGTAGTAGTTGCTGGCACCTTGTTTATCAGTATAGCGGACAGCT
>CAXAVL010000278.1:0-5262 GCA_963971905.1 uncultured Cellvibrio sp. | reverse complement strand
TGGCTGTGACTAATGCCAAGGGGGTGATGGTGCATATTGGCGATATTGCCCAAGTGGCGATTGGCAAAGAATTGCGCACCGGCGCCGCCACTCAAAATGGCCGCGAAACTGTGCTGGGTACGGCGATGATGTTGATGGGCGAAAACTCGCGCACCGTGGCACGCGCGCTGGCAGAAAAACTGGAAGAAATTAATCGCTCGCTGCCGGAAGGGGTTCAGGCGGTTGCAGTTTATGACCGCACCCAATTGGTGGATAAAACCATCGCCACCGTACAAAAAAATCTGCTCGAAGGCGCGCTCTTGGTGATCGCGGTTTTATTTTTATTGCTCGGCAATCTGCGCGCCGCACTCATCACCGCGGCGGTTATTCCCATCGCCATGTTGATGACCATTACCGGCATGGTTGAAGCCGGTGTGTCGGCAAACTTAATGAGCCTGGGCGCATTGGATTTTGGTTTGATTGTCGACGGCGCGGTAATTATTGTCGAAAACTGTATTCGTCGTTTAAGTGAAGCGCAACGCGGTTTGGCAACTGGCACTCAGCTCGCATTAAAAGACCGTTTGCAACTCGCCTATGAAGCCACCAGCGAAGTGATTCGCCCGAGTTTATTTGGGGTGGGTATTATCACTCTGGTGTACTTGCCGATTTTTACCCTCACCGGTGTGGAGGGAAAAATGTTTCACCCTATGGCCATTACCGTGGTGATCGCCTTAACCTCGGCACTACTTCTGTCACTCACCTTTGTGCCGGCTGCAATTGCACTCATCATGAACGGCAAGGTCGCCGAACATGAAAACCGTTTTATGCAAAGGGCAAAAAAAATCTATCAGCCTTTATTAATGCGCGCATTTCAATGGCGCGCTTTGGTATTGGGCGGTTCACTGGTGTTGGTGCTGTTCAGCGTTTGGCTCGCCACGCGTTTGGGTTCGGAATTTATTCCGCAATTGGATGAAGGCGATATAGCGCTGCACGCATTGCGCATTCCCGGCACAGGTTTGGAACAGGCAGTGGCGATGCAAACTGTACTTGAAGCGCGCATTAAACAATTTCCGGAGGTGGATAAAGTATTTGCCAAGCTCGGCACCGCCGATGTTGCCACTGACCCAATGCCGCCTTCTGTTGCCGACAACTTTGTAATTTTTAAACCGCGCAGCGAATGGCCCAACCCCAAGCGCGAAAAAGCCGATTTGGTAGAGGCAATTGAAACCGCCGTGCGCGAATTGCCCGGTAACAATTACGAGTTCACCCAACCGATTCAAATGCGTTTTAACGAATTGATTTCCGGTGTGCGTTCAGATTTAGGCATAAAAGTGATTGGCGATGACTTGGAGCAACTGCAAACATCGGCGGCAGAAATTTTGACAGTAGTAGAAAAAATTCCCGGCGCCGCCGATGCGCGCATGGAGCAGGTCACAGGTTTGCCGGTATTAACCATCACCCCTAAACGCCATCAACTGGCTGCCTATGCTTTAACAGTGACTAGCCTGCAAGATTTTGTCGCCACTGCACTGGCCGGTGAAACCGCCGGTTTAATTTATGAAGGTGATCGCCGCTTTCATATTGTGGTGCGCCTACCGGAAAACCTGCGCAATGATGTGCTCGCACTGGAACGCTTGCCGGTGCCCATTGCCAGCGAACCGTTTTTTGTGCCGGTCAATGAAATCGCCAGCATCGAACTTGCGCCCGCACCCAATCAAATCAGTCGCGAAAACGGCAAACGTTTAGTCGTCGTCACCGCCAATGTGCGCGGCCGCGATTTGGGTTCTTTTGTTAGCGAAGTACAAGCGCGCATCAATAACGAAGTCAAATTACCGGCCGGTTATTGGCTGGATTACGGCGGCACTTTTGAGCAACTCGAATCGGCCAGCAAACGCTTAACCCTCGTAGTACCACTCACACTCTTAATGGTGATTGCATTACTGGTGATGGCGTTTGGCTCGCTTAAAGACGCGCTAATTATTTTCACCGGCGTACCACTCGCCTTAACCGGCGGTGTACTCGCGCTCTGGCTGCGCGACATGCCCATGTCCATGTCGGCCGGTGTCGGTTTTATTGCACTCTCCGGCATAGCCGTCTTAAATGGATTAGTGATGCTCGCGTTTATTCGCCACCTTTATTTGGAAAACGGCGATTTAATGAATGCCATCATCCAAGGCGCACTCACCCGTTTACGCCCCGTACTCATGACCGCACTCGTCGCCAGTTTAGGTTTTGTACCCATGGCCTTTAACATTGGTATAGGCGCAGAAGTGCAACGGCCATTAGCAACAGTGGTAATTGGCGGGATTATTTCATCCACCTTATTAACGCTGTTGGTTTTGCCGGTGTTGTATGGATTGGTGCATGGTAAGAAAAAAGCAAGTTAAGGTTTAATATGGGAAAAGTTGGAGCGCGCCACTTATATTGAGTTGCGCACTCCAACAGAATTTATTTCACGCGGAGCAAACTATGGGCGCCCACTGCTGTAATCACGACTCACCACCTCAACCCGATCCAAAATACCGCCGTATTTTATGGATCGCGTTAATCGTCAATGCTGCTATGTTTGTGCTGGAAATTGTTTTTAGTATTCGTTCGGGTTCGGTTTCACTCTTGGCCGATGCGATTGATTTTTTTGGTGATGCAGCCAACTACGGGATTAGTATTTGGGTATTGGCGATGAGCGTGCAGGCGCGCGCAAAAGCGGCGCTGTTTAAAGCCGCTTCTATGGCGCTGTTTGGCATTGGGATTTTAATTCACGCTGTCTGGAATTTAATTACCGGTGTATTACCCGATGCGCAGACCATGAGCTTGGTTGGCTTGCTCGCACTCGCGGCTAATCTCGGTGTAGCCATTTTGCTTTACGCCTATCGCAATGGCGACAGCAATATGCGCAGTGTCTGGTTGTGTACCCGCAACGATGCACTGGGCAATATCGCAGTCATTATTGCGGCGATTGGTGTATTTGGCACTGGAACCGCTTGGCCCGATTTAATTGTCGCCAGCATTATGGCATCGCTCGCGTTAACGGCGGCCTGGCAGGTGATGAAACAGGCGCGCCGGGAGTTGCTCAATCAATCAGTAGCAGGATAATTATTTTTTATTGGCGGCCAGCGGATAAACACTAGTGCTTGCCGCTTGCGCCTTCATAAAGCTGACAAAATCTTCCGGCGAAATAGGTTTACTAAAATAATAACCTTGGGATTGATCACAGGCATGATCACGTAAAAACTCTTCTTGTTCTTGTGTTTCTACACCCTCGGCGATGACAGTCAAACTCAAAGTTCTGCCCATAGCAATAATCGCTTCGGTGATGGCGCGGTCCTGAGGGTTTTGCGGAATGTCGCGAATAAAAGAACTGTCCACTTTTAAGGTATCAATGGGGAAGCGCTTTATTTGCGCGAGTGATGAATAACCCACACCAAAATCATCAATCGCCAAACGCACACCCAACGCTTTGATTGCGGTGAGGATGCGAATGGCGCGCTCTGCATCTTGCATTACCATGCCTTCGGTAATTTCCATTTCCAACAATTGCGGTTGCATGCCCGATTCACTCAATGCATCGGCAACATCGTTAATTAAATTCTCATCAAAAAACTGCCGCACCGACAAATTCACTGCCATACACAGTGGCGGCAAGCCTTGTTGCAACCAGGCAACATTTTGCGCGCAGGCGGTTTTTAAAACCCAGCGGCCAATTAATACAATTAAGCCAGTTTCTTCTGCGAGGGGAATAAATTGTGCCGGCGAAATAATTCCCAGCTCAGGGTGTTGCCAGCGCACCAAGGCCTCAACGCCGGCTATTTTGCCAGTTTGTAGATTGCGTTTTGCCTGATAGTGCAAGAAAAACTCATTGCGCTCTAGTGCCATGCGCAAATTATTTTCCAGCACTAGCCGTTCCAGTGAGCGAGCTTCAATATTGGGCGAATAAAATTGATAATTATTTTTGCCTTCTTCCTTCGCGCGATACATGGCGATGTCGGCATTTTTCATCAGCGTCTGTTCGCCTATGCCATCTTCAGGGTACAGGCTTATACCAATGCTTGCGGTAACGCGACACTCCTGCCCATTAATGTCGATAGGATTGATTGTCGCTGCCAAAATTTTCTTTGCTACTGTGGCTATCTGCTCGGTGTTTTCTATCTCGGGCAACAAAATGACAAACTCATCGCCACCGAAACGCCCCACCACATCGCTGGCTCGCAGACATTGCTTCAGACGCATGGCCATTTCGCGCAATAAAAAATCGCCCGCCTCATGGCCCAGCGTGTCGTTAATGTTTTTAAATCTATCTAAATCGATAAAAAGAACGGCGAGCTTGCGGTGATAGCGATGGGACGATTCAATCGCCAAATTCAGAATTTGGCTAAACATAAAACGATTGGGCAGTGAGGTTAAGCTGTCATGTGTGGCGAGATAATGAATATGCTCCTCTGAGCGTTTGCGCTCGGTAATATCGCGGCCGATTCCGCGATAGCCGCGAAACTTGCCGTTTTCATCAAATACGGGCAATCCGGTTAAACTAATAAAGTAGGTATTGCCATTACCCGCTACGCGGCGCAATTCCAAATCGCGAAAAGGGCTGCGTTCCGCCACCAGATCGTCGTATTCAATCCAGGACTCCGATAAAAGTTCAGTGCCGGGCAACACCTTTAAATCCTTGCCCAGAACCTCGTCGCGCTGATAGCTGGATTTGTTGTTGGGGTCTTCAAATTCGATAAATTGTAACTCCGCATCTTGCTCCCAATACCAGTCGGACGACAATTCAATCAAACTGCGAAAGCGCGCTTCACTTTCACGCAAGGCGCGCTCAGCGCGGCGCCTTAAAGTAATATCGCGACCAATACCGACCAGCGCAACGGTTTCGCCTTTGTCATTGCGCACGGGGAGTTTGGTCGTTAAAAACCAGCGCATATTACCGGTCTCTTTATTGACCGCCTTTTCTTCCCGGTTAACTAATCCTTCACCGGTACGCACTACAGTTTGTTCATCTTCAAAAAAATTCTGCGCCATCTCTTGCGGGAAGAAGTCAAAATCATCCCTGCCGATCAGATTCTCCGGTGTAGTACCCATGCCTCGAGCAACGGCATCGTTCGCCAACAAAAATTTGCTGTTGATGTCTTTGATAAAAATACTGTCAGGCACAGCATCAACCAAAGTGCGCATTAAATTGCGCTCCTGCTCAAGAGTCGTACTTATGGCTTGCAGTTCGGCAGTGCGCTGCGCAACCCGCTTTTCTAATTCCGCATTCTCGTCGCGCGCATTGAACTCGGCTTGTTT
>CAXAVL010000277.1:0-5286 GCA_963971905.1 uncultured Cellvibrio sp. | reverse complement strand
GAAGCGGCAGCGCGCTCTGGCGCCGGTAAAGTCAGTGTGGCGACACGCCCGGAGCATGTGGCGGCAATTCTTGCACGCCGCCCGGAAGTGATGGCCTGCGGTGTGGTTTCGGGGCAGGAGTTGGAGCCATTGTTAGCACAGCCGACGCTGCTGGTAGTTGGCCCGGGCCTTGGCCGCACGCCTTGGTCGGAGCAAATGCTGCAACAGGCGATCAAATCCGGCTTGCCGCTGGTGCTGGACGCTGATGCGCTGAATATTCTTGCCGAAGGTCGAGTGGTGCCTGTGGCTGCTCATCAACAACACGGCCCTTGGTTACTTACGCCTCATCCTGCTGAGGCGGCGCGTTTGTTGGGCATCACCACCGCCGAAGTGCAGGCCGACCGCTTTGCCGCAGTGCGGGCGCTTAGTGCGCGTTATAACGCCAGTGTGATTTTAAAAGGCGCTGGCAGCTTGGTTGCATCGAATGATGGGCTTATCGGTGTGGTGACTGATGGCAATCCCGGTATGGCCAGCGGCGGCATGGGCGATGTGCTGTCCGGCATTGTGGGGGCGTTAATCGCCCAGGGGCTGAGTAGCCACGATGCAGCGCGTTTGGGGGCAGTGGTGCACGCTTGCGCGGCGGATCTGGCGGCGGAAGATCTCGGTCAGCGCAGCCTGCTGGCGACTGATTTAATCCCTTACCTTGGCCAATTGCTCTAGCCTGCGGAGTTAGCAAATGCCTACTCATCAAGCCGTTAACATTGCTGACAACGAGGCCGCAATGGTCGCTCTGGGTGAACAACTGGGGCGTGTATTTGCGCAATATCCCAGTGCGCTTACCGTGCATTTACTGGGGGATCTGGGTGCCGGTAAAACCACGCTGACTCGCGGTATCTTGCGCGCATTTGGCCATGCCGGTGCGGTAAAAAGCCCGACTTATACGCTGGTTGAAGCCTATGAATTTGCGGCGCGCACTGTGTATCACTTTGACCTCTATCGCCTCGGTGATCCGGAGGAGTTGGAGTACATGGGTATTCGCGATTATTTTGCCGATAACACGCTGTGTTTGATCGAATGGCCCGCGCGCGGTGAGGGTTTGCTGCCGGTGCCGGATCTGGTAATTGATATCAGTGTTGCAGGTGAGGGGCGCCGTCTTGAGTGGCGCGCGCACAGTGCGGAACTCGCCCACTTGCTTATCGCAGCTTAGTGTCCATTGTCTTCCTCCCTATAGCTATCTCTCCCGATGCGGCGTGTCCAGCCATTGGCTTTGTCGTAGATCTATTAATCCCTCACAAGTGGTGAGGCGACATTCTCGTGATCTTGCAGTTTGACTTGTTGGTGAAAACTCCATTCATGCCCTAGGCTTAATTGATCTTTCGTCGAAGTAGTAATGGGTAGCCATTTTTTTGGGTGTTTAAGGATGTGCCTGAGTAATTTCTTTTCGGCGGGCAATTGCCAGCGATTGCTGGTGTGGTTGTGTTTTTTAGGCGTGTGTCTGCCGCGTTCCGTGTCCGCATATGAGCCGCCCGCGCAAATTTTATTTGGCGAGGATCTTGCCTATCCGCCGCTCGAGTGGCTGGAAAAAAATCAGATCAAAGGTTTTAACATCGAATTAGCGCGCGAAGTGGCGCGTATTGGCGGCAGTAAAGCAGTGCATCGCTTGGGGAATTGGCCTGATACCGTGCATGCATTGGAAACCGGGCATCTGGATGTGGTGCCTATGTATTACTCGCTGGAACGTTCGCGGCATTTTATTTTCACTCAAGCTTATCTTTACTCTTCGCATGCGATTTATGCGCTGCCCAGCGCGATGCGGGTTTCATCATTAGATGGCCTCATTGATAAAACTGTAGCACTGGAAGAAGAGTCTTTCGCCCATCAACAATTGCGTCATTTAACCAATAAACCTAACTTGGTGCTTACCTCCAATACGCTTACGGCGATAGAGGCGGTGTTGCAGGGTAAGGCGGATTACGCCGTGCTTGCCAGCTTGGCGGCTGAAAGTTTGTTGCGCCAGCACGAATGGAAGTTGGAGCGCATGGGCCCGCCGTTTTGGTCGCGTGGTTACGCATTTGCGGTCAATAAAAATAAACCAGAATTGGCCGAGTGGTTGCAGGATTCCTTGAGTGCCACCATCGCTAGCGGTCAGTATCAAGCGCTTTATCTAAAGTGGCAAAACGAATTGGAACCAGCGCAACGCGACAATCGCTGGCTGAGTTTTTTTTCTACTGGATTTGCCGTGTTGTTGGCTTTCCTTGCTCTTGGCGGGAGTTGGTATTGGAGCTTAAAACGCAAGGTTGAAATGCGCACTCACGAGTTGAGCGAGGCGCTGGTGCAACGCGAGAGCGCAGAGCAGGAGTTGCGCCGAGCTGCGCAGTTTGATGCACAGACCGGCTTGGCCAAGCTGCCTTATTTTATTGACCAGTTGGATGATTATTTTCACTCCCATCAGCAACCGGTCAAACAAGAAAAAGAAGTTCTGGTGCTTAAGCTGGTTGATCTGGATGTCATAGTGCGCACCTTTGGTTTTTCGCGGGGAGAAATGATCGTGAGCGCTTTGGCGAGTCATCTGCTCAAGTTGGAAGATGCTTTTTGTTCTTACTTGGGGCGCGGTGTATTTGCATTGTTTCTGAATAAAGGCAATGCCCTGACGCTGTTCGAACAGTTGGGTAGCGCTATGGCAGAGTCTGATCCGGGGTTGAGCTCGCAATTTGTCGGCGGCTCTGCCTATTGGCCGCAGCATGGTCGTTCAGCAGGAAAGTTAATGCGTCATGCAGAGACTGCCTTGGCGATGAGCGAAGTGCGTCGTCGTCGCTGGCTGGCCTATGAAGCGGCGATGGAACCCAGCCGTGTCGATCTGGATATTATTTCCATTTTTATCGATGGCAATGTGCAAGGTATTTTTCCGGTATTCCAGCCTCAACTGGATTTGCGCTCTGGCAAAATTACCTCCGCTGAAGTGTTGGTGCGCTGGCAGCATCCACGTTTGGGCTTGGTGCCGCCCAACGTGTTTATTCCACTGTTGGAAAACTCCGGTTTGATCGAGCAGGTGACCGAGCAGATGATCGATGAGGCAGTGCGTGTAGCGGTTCTGTTGCGCAAGCGTTACTTGTCCTGCTGTATCAGTATTAATATCGCCGCCTACGATTTAATTGAAACCAATCTCGCGGAAATTGTGAGTCAGGCGCTGGTGCGCTATCAGGGGTTGCCCAGTGATATCAAATTGGAGCTGACCGAGACCTCGGTGGCATCCGATCCGCAGCGTGTACAACAAGTCTTGGGCGAGTTGAGTGAGCGAGGTATTTACGCCTCGGTCGATGATTTTGGTACGGGTTATTCATCGCTGTCGTATCTAAGTTTATTTCCAATTCGCGAATTAAAAATCGATCGTAGTTTTGTTGGCGATATGCTCGATAATCCGCGCAATCACAGCATAGTGCGCTCAACCATTTTAATGGCGCGGGAGCTGGGTTTGGTCACGGTGGCCGAAGGTGTTGAGGACGACCAAACCTTGCAGATGCTGAAAAAAAATGGCTGCGATATCGCTCAAGGCTATGTGATATCCCGTCCATTACCAGAAGCAGAATTTATTGAGTTTATGTGCGCCCATGCGGCGCAAACATTTGATATCAGCCAGTTTATGAAAGACTAGCTTGCGATGCTGGCAGGCTAAAACGTCCAGCCCAACTGCAAGCCGCCGCCGCGATAATTACCACCGCTGGCATAGGCGATATCCATCACAAAACGCCTCCACTGATAACCCACACCACCGCTGATTAAATTGTCGCGCAGGCCGGTTTTGTCTTGGCGATAACCGGCGCGCAGGGCAAGCGCATCAAACAGGACATATTCTGCGCCCACACTTAACTCCTGTGTGCCCGCTTCATTGGCCATGGGGGTGGCTTCGTGTAGATCGTAATCCACGCCCACACTGAAGGTCTCAGCCACATAACCCACACCGAGGCGCGCGCGCGAACTGAGTGTAACCCCGAGTTCAGGCGCTTCTTCTCCGGTGAGAGGATCTGGCGCTTGGGTGGTGGTGAAACTTTTTTCAAACGCATCTTTAAGTGTGAGGCTAACGCGGTAGTGTTCTTTGATGGTGGCCGCTAAACCGAAGTCGGCATTGAGCGTGATATGGGTTGCTTGGGTGTCCGAAAATTTATCAATGCCTTCATCGGCAGAGCCCAGGCTGTCATTAAAGTCAGCGGTATCGCGGAAGGCATCGACTCGCATCAGTTTGGGGGTGATGCCGACAGCGAGACCATAATCGCCCCACTCAAATTGTTTGGCCATCGCCATACCCCATTCGCTAATGGCGAGCGCGCTGATATCGGCATTGGAGGTGAGGGTGCGGGTTGGGTCGATCAACTGGCCGTTGGTGTTAATCAGTTGCGGATATTCTGCGGCGACAGTGGCAGGGTCAACTCCGGCGGCGACTTTGTTCATGGACTCGATATAGTCCTTGAGCAGGGCGCTATCGGCTTCGCTGACATTGGCAAGGCCGCCGCCGATCAGGCGCGCACCAAAATAAAATGCCCCACCTTCGCGGTTGCTGGGCTCGCTGATGTTGAAGCCAATAAAACTGTCGATATTTAACTCTTGGTTGGCTATATCATCCAGCGCATCACTGAGGTCCTGCGCTGAACTGGCGACTTGCCCGGCACTGTCGAGGCTGGGTGCAGCATTAAAGCGGTTAATTGCACCGCTGAGCTGGGTGTCCAGATCATCGTCAATGGCATTGATTGCCGCTTCCGTGGCGTCGGATACCTGCAGCACTATATTGGGCAAATAGACTCGGCCATCGCGACCTTCTTCCTCTTCTTTATCGTGAAATGCCAGCAGCGCCGGGTTGTAAAACGCCGCCTGTGCATGGCTGCCGATAGCAGTGGCGGAGCCGCCCATGGCGAGTGCGCGGGAATCGTAAATGCCATAACTGATCGCCATGCTGGGCATGCTTGCCAGTGTTAAGCCAAGAGCGGCAAACGAATAGGGCAACAAGTTGATACGGCTGGCTGATGGCATAAGTGAGCACCGGTAAGTTTTTTGTGGTGGTTATGATGCAGATACAGCAGTGAGTATAGTCGTGTCTGGTTCACAGAATCGGGGGAAAACTGTGTTGTTTTCCCCGGTTGGTAAGTGATCGCTTTGGCGATTGTGCTAGAGCGAAAACAGGGTTTTGCGGTAGAGTGCGAACTTGTGCGCACTTGCGTGCTCTTATTTGCAGCACCCGCGTAAGGGGATTTAGCCTTCACCCTCTAATTACAATCAGATTTGTTATTGAAGTTGATGAGATCGTCTATGGTTTGT
>CAXAVL010000276.1:0-5315 GCA_963971905.1 uncultured Cellvibrio sp. | reverse complement strand
AGCGATAATCCCCAGCGATGAGGCTGAGCGCCGCTTTATTGCCACAGAGATTATTAACCTCGGCAGCCATGCATTGATTCCCGGGTTGGTTAACGCACACGGGCATGCGGCGATGAGTTTGCTGCGCGGCTATGCCGACGATCAACCGCTGCACACCTGGCTCAACGATCATATCTGGCCCACTGAAAACCGTTGGGTCGGCGAAGAATTTGTCCGCGACGGCACCCAGCTGGCGATGGCGGAGATGATCAAAACCGGCACCACCTGTTTTGCGGATATGTATTTTTATCCTGAGCAGGCCGCACAGGTCTGTCTGGAAGCAAAAATGCGCAGCCAGATTAGTTTTCCGATTTTCGATTTCGCAACTTCATGGGGCATGGGTGCAGACGATTACTTCGCCAAGGGGCTCGCGCTGCATGACAGCTTGCGTGCTACCGATTTAATCAATATTGCCTTTGGTCCTCATGCGCCCTATACAGTGTCGGACACACCACTGCAAAAAATTGCCGTACTCGCGCAAGAAATGGATATGTCGGTGCAAATCCATCTGCACGAAACAGAGCTTGAGGTGGAAGAATCACTTAAGCAATATGGCAAGCGCCCAACCCAGCGCTTGATGGAGTTAGGTTTACTTTCGCCCCTGACCCAATGTGTCCATATGACACAAATTAACGAGACCGATATCGCGCTGTTGCAACAAACCGGCGCGCATGTTGTGCACTGCCCGGAATCCAATTTGAAATTAGCGAGCGGATTTTGCCCCGTTGATAAATTAATCAAAGCGGGAATCAATGTTGCACTCGGCACTGACGGTGCCGCCAGCAATAATGATTTGGATTTATTCAGCGAATTAAAAACCGCCGCATTGCTTGCCAAAGCGGTCGCCGGTGATGCCGCCGCACTTGATGCCCACGCTGCACTGCGTATGGCAACACTCAATGGCGCCAAAGCCTTGGGCATGGAAGAAAAAATCGGCAGCCTTGAAGTGGGTAAATTTGCCGACATGACCGCTATTGATTTAAGCGGGCTCGGAACACAACCTTTATACAATCCTGCATCACAACTGGTGTACACCCATTCCGGTCAAGGGGTAAGCCATGTATGGGTGCAAGGCAAAGCGCTGCTCGTTAATCGCCAATTGCAAACCCTGGATGAGCGCGAAATTTTAGGTAAAGCCAATTGGTGGCGGAAACAAATCGCCACTCACTAAATTTATAAAGCGGAAACATATTATGGCCAATGTCGATACTGCCGAAATTGCAAAATTTGAAGCCCTCGCCAGCCGTTGGTGGGATAAAAATAGCGAATTTAAACCGCTGCACGACATAAACCCATTGCGCGCTAATTTTATTGATGAGCGCTCACCGGTAGCGCAGAAAAAAATTATCGACGTAGGTTGCGGTGGCGGCATTCTGGCTGAATCACTCGCGCAGCGCGGCGCAATAATGACCGGAATCGATATGGGCGAAGCGCCTTTAGCGGTTGCACGCCTGCACGCACTGGAGAGCGGCGTTGAATTGACCTACGAACAAATCACCGCAGAAGATAAAGCCACACAAATGCCTGGCGAATTTGATGTAGTTACCTGTATGGAAATGCTGGAACACGTACCCGATCCCTCATCGGTTGTGCGCGCTTGCGCCGCGTTGGTAAAAGACGGCGGCGATGTATATTTTTCTACTATTAATCGCGGCCCAAAGGCCTATGCTTTTGCGATCCTCGGCGCTGAATATATTTTGAAATTGCTGCCCAAAGGCACGCACGATTACAGTAAATTTATTCGCCCATCGGAATTGGCGCAATGGCTGCGCGCCGCAGGCCTAGAACTGCAAACCATCACTGGCATGACTTACAACCCGCTTACCAAACATTACAAGCTCAACCCCAATGATGTGAGCGTTAATTATCTTTTACATGCAAAAAAGGTCGGCAATTAATGGCTAAACCTATTCGCGCCGTTATGTTTGACTTGGATGGCACCCTACTGGATACCGCGCCCGATTTTGTCGTAGTAGTAAATCAACTACTGAGTGAACAAGCGCGCCCTGCACTCGCAGCAGAAATCATCCGCGCTGGCGTCTCTAACGGCTCAAAAGCATTAATCAAACTCGCGTTTTCGCTCGATGAAAGCCACGAACAATTTGAGCCACTGCGCCAACGCTTATTGGAATTGTATTTAGCGCACATCGCAGTTCACACCGTACTTTTTCCTGGAATTGATAAACTGCTGGGCAAATTAGCCGATCACAATATCGCCTGGGGAATTGCCACTAATAAACCGGCTACCTACACATTACCTTTAATGGCCGCATTGAATATTCAACCTGCGCCACTCAGTGTAATTTGCCCAGACCATGTTGCGCGCAGCAAACCCGATCCAGAATCTTTATTTTTGGCGGGAACACAATTGGGGTGCTTGCCCGAAGAAATTATTTACATCGGCGATCACAAGCGCGATATCGATTGCGGTAAAGGTGCCGGCAGTATCACGATTGCCGCCGCTTATGGTTATGTTGATGCAGGTGATGACCCAGCAAATTGGAATGCCGACTACTGCGTAAACCACGCCGATGAAATTTGGCCCATTATCGAACGACACCTGTAAAACCCTGCGATTTTTAAATCGCCACCTTATTGAAGATAGGCTTATGCAAATACCTTCCGATTACACTATTAAACCCGAAGCACTGAGCGGAAAAATTATTCTTGTCACCGGCGCAGGCGCAGGCATAGGTAAAACTGCCGCAACTACGTTTGCCGCCTGCGGTGCTACGGTAATCCTCTGTGGCCGCACCATGGCAAAACTGGAACAGGTTTACGATGAGATTGAAGCAGCGGGCCACCCGCAACCTGCAATTTTTCCCATCAATTTTGAAAGCGCAGTAGAAAAAGATTACGACGATATGTGCAATGCGCTGGAAGATACATTCGGGCGTTTGGATGGCATTCTATTTAATGCCGCTGACTTGGGCGAACGCACTCCGCTCAGCAATTATTCGGTTAGCGCTTGGCTGCGCTGCATGCAAGTGAATGTAAATTCACCATTTATGATGACTCAGGCTTTGCTGCCACTACTGGAGCGCGCCGAACATGGAAGTATCCTATTCACCAGCTCCAGTGTTGCATTCAAAGGCCGCGCCTTTTGGGGTGCTTATGCGGCATCCAAGGCAGCGCAAGAAAATTTTATGCAGACACTGCATGATGAATTGGAAGGTGCAACCCGCATCCGCGCAAATAGCATTAATCCAGGTGCAACTCGCACGGCGATGCGTGCATCAGCTTATCCTGCGGAAGACCCAGAAACCGTAAAAACGCCAGCAGAATTGATGTCTGCTTATGTCTACCTGTTAAGCGATGACTCTGCCGGCATTAGCGGACAATCGTTTCATTACCAGCAGTAAATTGACATCAATAAAAAAGGAGATCGATTGATCTCCTTTTTTAGTTTTATTGTGTAAGGACAACATATCAACAAGCATTAATCATCTGAAATTTCAATCGTTGGCATAGCTTGGCTGGCATTATGTTGCTGGATATTCGCCACCAGTTTGCGTGCAATTGCACGGTATTTTTGGCTGACCGCTGATTCAGGATCTGCCGCAACAGAAGGTTTTCCCTGGTCCGCGTCGGCGCGAATAGACAAATCTAACGGCAGAGAACCAAGCAATTCAGTTTGATAATCCCGCGCGATACGCTCGCCACCGCCCTCACCAAAAATATGCTCTTCATGGCCGCAATTAGAGCAGGTGTGCATTGCCATATTTTCAATCACACCCAAAATAGGCACATTCACTTTACGGAACATTTCTATGCCTTTTTTGGCATCCAGCAAGGCGATGTCTTGCGGTGTAGTGACAATCACAGCGCCAGTTACCGGTACTTTTTGTGCAAGCGTGATCTGAATATCACCGGTGCCGGGCGGCATATCGATAATTAAATAATCCAGATTATCCCAGCGGGTTTGCATCAACAATTGCTGCAGCGCACCTGTCGCCATAGGGCCACGCCACAACATCGGTGTATCTTCGGTAACCAGATACCCCATAGAAATCGATTGGATGCCGTAAGCATTGATCGGCAACATTTGCTGTTTGCCTTGCTCACCAACTATCTCTGGTCGACGCTGCCCTACACCCAACATTTGCGGCTGGCTGGGGCCGTAAATATCCGCATCCAAAATACCCACACGCGCACCTTCTGCGGCCAAGGCCAAAGCAAGATTCACCGCCGTAGTAGACTTACCTACACCACCCTTACCCGATGCCACCGCAATAATATTTTTTACCTGCGGAATCGCTTGGGAATGTGCCGCACTTTGAGTTGTTGCCATAAATTAGACCTCTACCAAAAACGATCGAACAGCACTTTTTGAGCTGATGCAAATTGGCTGCACCCTAACAAAAAAGGGTGCCAAATGGCACCCTTTTTTACTGCTAACGAACTTGTCATCAACAGGATTATTACTGGTTAAGTTAGTTCACTTCAGCTAACTCTTCCAGATTGTCACGATCATGTTGGTGATCTTTAGCCAGCAACATATAAACCGATGGTAAAACAAACAAGGTAAAGAAGGTACCCACCGTCATACCTAATACCAATACAATACCAATCGCATTACGCGCTTCCGCACCTGCGCCAGCAGCAAATATCAATGGCGTGTGACCGGCAATTGTCGCCACACTGGTCATCATTACCGGACGCAAACGCAATGAAGACGCCTCTCGGATTGCATCCAATTTTGCCATGCCTTCTTCCTGTAACTTATTGGCAAACTCGACCACCAATATACCGTTACGAGCAATCAAGCCCATTAAGGTTACCAAGCCCACCTGTGAATAAATATTCAAAGTCGTGGTAAATCCATTGGTGAAGAATGGAATCGGCATTGGTATTTTCAAGAAAGTAAATAATAAAGCGCCAAACATCGCCAAAGGTACTGAACCCGCCAAAATAACCAGCGGATCACGGAAGCTGTTGTACTGTGCCGACAACACCAAAAAGATCATCACAATTGCCATCAAGAAAGCCGGTAAAAATGTATTGCCTTCACGAATCAACTGCCGCGATTCACCGGTGTAATCAATAGTGTAACTTTTCGGCAGAATTTTACGCGCTTCAGCTTCAACATGCGCCAAAGCTTGCCCCAAAGGGGCGCCGGTAACACCACTGATTTTCACCGCATTAAGCTGTTGCATACGATTAATCGTGCGCGGCTCAGTAGAGTGACTAATGCTGGCAACCTGATCCAGACGAATCAGATTGTTATTCGGGCCAGTGACATACAGACTCGCCAAATCATCGGGATTTAAACGCTC
>CAXAVL010000275.1:0-5348 GCA_963971905.1 uncultured Cellvibrio sp. | reverse complement strand
TTATAACCGCCGACTTTAGTGATCTCGTATTCCATGCCCTCGGTGAAGGCGACTATGTTGCCGGTATCGACGACGTAATCATCTTCCACATCGATTTCGATAATCGCGCCGTAGGAGTTAAACCACAAATCGCCTTTGCCGCTAGCGCGAATTAAAAAGAAACTCTCGCCGGAAAAAAATCCTTTCAACATGCCCTGCCATTTGGTTTCCAACTCCACACCCATAGTTGCGGCAACAAACGCAGAGTTTTGTAAAAACAATGTTTGACCGTCAATGTATTGGTGAATCAAATCGCCGGGGGTGCCGGGCGCTATGCCAATTTCACCTGCGCCTTTTGCCGCTTTGAATTCGTTGAGAAATAAACTCTCACCGGTTAGGAAACGACCCAGGCCACCTTTTAATTTGGTTTTCATTTCCAAATGGGTATCCATAGTGGCCATGGCCGAAGCTTCTACTTTCAAGGTTTCATTGGCAGGAATTTGCACCGTTAAAAAACCGTAGTCGGGGCGGCCTTCTATTTTGTATTGCCATCCCTTAAATGTTTCCGGAGTTTGTTCCGGTTGTGCTACGGATTTTTCTGGTGCACTAACTGGCGCCGATTTTGGCTCCGCTTGAGTTGTTACTGGGACTTGCTCATCGATTAGGTTAACTGTTTCAGTAAGTGAAACTATGTCACACAAAAATCCAGCCTTTTCGATTGCCGCTTTAAATTTTTGTGCAGTAACTTCATCCACATTATTTTTTACCGTGACTGGAAATGTCGCTAACATCTGTTGCGCTTTGTCAGCGGTGATTTTAAACAACTGGGAAAATTTTTCTGTCGCGCTGGACAAGTCTGCTCCGGCCGCTAACTGACCGTTCAGTTGTACTTTATATTTATTTTCCATAATCATTTCTCCTTAGGCTTTGCGCACACGCAAATTCGGGGTTAATGAACCGCCAAAACTTTTGGCGTTGTGCGATTGACACCAGACAGTGCCCTTACCTTTAAATTTACACACCAGACCTTCGCCACCCAAAATAGATTGCAACCAACTTTTACCCGCCTTGGTGATGGAAAAATCCAGAGTTTCGTTAAACGCAACTATATGGCCGGAATCCACTATGTATTCACCGTCCACTTCAATGGGATAAATAGCGCCGAAACTGGAGAGCACCACCGTGCCACGGCCTTTTAAATTGAGCCAAAAAACACTTTCACCGGACAGCAGCGATTTAAAGCCCTGCCAGCCCATATCCATCTCGATATTATCGTCACAGGCGAGAAACGATCCGCTTTGCACAATCAAGTTTTCATTATCCAATTCCAGGCTGAGCATATCGCCCGCTAGATCGCTGCCTAACCAAATTTCACCGGCTTTGCCTTGGGGATCAAAATGGTTGAGAAAAAAAGATTCGCCCGAGAGCATACGTTTGGCCGCTTTTAAAATACCGCCGGCATTTTTTTTGTGGGTAGTGGTGGTGATATTCATATGGCCGCTCATGGCGATCATAGCACCCGCTTCGGCGGTGCAAGTCTCACCCGCTGCCAGGGTAATTTTTGCCGCGGTATTTCCCGGCTGATTTACCAATTCAACTTTCATAGCGGACTCCTTACCAGAATTTGGGATTCAACCAGCCAGTCAGGCCGGTGATGCTGCGCGATTGAATAACAATTTTGCCTTTGCCTTCTACCCGCGTAACCAAACCTTCGCCGCCGAAAAAGCTGGAAAAAATTCCGCCCGCCAATTGCAGTTTTAGTTTAATGCTCGGGTCATAGGCCACCAAATGGCTGGTATCGACAATATATTCACCGTCGATTTCACGCTCTAATAAGGCGCCATAAGCGCCGTAAAATAAATCGCCGCTGCCGCTTATTTTTAAGCGAAACAAACCTTCGCGGGCGATAAAAGATACCAAGCCAGCCCATTCCAAACTCAGTTTTACCTCTTCACTACATGCGACAAAAGCGCCCGGTTGCAGATAAATTTCGTCGTTATCCATTTTGCGATGACGAATTTCACCCGGTGTACCCTGCACCAATGTCATACGACGCGGCTGACTGGTATTGTTAGTGAAATGGTTGATAAACAGGGATTCACCGCCGAGATATTTGCGCAGCAGGCCTTTAAAAAATCCGCCATTTAATTTCGCGCTTAAATCCAACTCGGCATCCATGCTCGACATGGCATCCGATTCGCTGATAATGGTTTCACCCGGCTGCAGCTCTACCTCAATATAGCTAAAGGCCTGTGAGCCTTTAAGTTCAGTTTTCATTCGATGTTTCTCCCTGTGTATTAGTAACAAATAGTTTTACCGCACTTTGTAGTTCAACAAATGCAGGCTCTAAATTTCGGTAGTGAATGGTTTGCGCATTGTCTTTAACATTGTCTTGCGCAAGTTGTTCAAGCTGTTTGATGCGATCTTCATTGGCGGGATGGGTGGATAAAAATTTCAGCGCTTGTTTAGCCAGTTGCTGATTTTCCTCATCGAGGATTTTATCCATTTGCTTTTTTTCTTCCGCAATCATTTTTTCAAAAAAACTCGCCAAACCTTTGGGATCAATTTCCGCTGCTTGCAAGAGCGCAAAACCTTTTACATCCGCTTCGGTTTCAAACCCGCGCGAATAGCTTTGATTTAATAAGAGTGGCGCAGCGCTGCTAAGCAGTGCCAATAAACCCGAGGTATCGCCAAATACCGCGCTGGCAATTAAATAAATACCACTCGCACCAATCATATTGCGCAGACCGTGTTGCTGCTCTACGTGCTGGATTTCATGGGCTAATACACCTAACAGTTCTTCGGCGGAATCGGCGCGCAAAATTAATTCCGAATGAATCACTACCTGCCCGCCGGGCAGCGCAAACGCATTGAGGCTGCCATCATTAACAATTTTAAAATGGTACTGGTAGCGGCTCTGCGGCAAGGCGGCGGTAAGCGGTTCAACCAGTGGTTTCAGCAATTGCTCCGCTTTTTTGTCATCGAGCATTTGTTTGCCCAATTGATATTGCGCTATAGCCGAGTCGCCCAGTTTTTGCTCCCATTCCACTGGAATATTGTTAGCGATCAAGCCGGTGAAAAAATCCATGCGCAAAATAATAATTAGCGGCACGGCCACAATCAGCGTCGCAACGGATGCCAAAATGCCCCAGCCCAGCATGCGTTTGTGGCGCGCACTGTTTAAGAGTTTGGAAACACCGGTGACACTATGTAAATGAGGATCTTTTAATACACTGCGGTCGCTGGTGTAAAAACTCCAACCGCTTAACAGAGGATGCTCAAAATATACCAAGCGATTGCTGGCACCGCCGAGGCTGACTTGTAATCCATGAAGTGGCAAATGTAGTTGCTGACCTCCAATCGTAAAATCAATTCCCGCTGAAGTGATACGCATGCTGCCGGAAGCCTTGCCCTTGGGCAGCTGGCTGTGAAAACCCATGCAGCCGTACTGGGTATGAGTGAAATCTTGCACTGTGCTAATTCCTTTCCTTTATTGGACTTATGACCCTTTATTGGATTTATGACCAAATTGGCGAGCAAATTGACCGGCTATGCTCAATGATTTCAGTCAACTACGCAAATACTAATCGCACTGCCATTGTGCTTTACCCTCGCTTTACCATCGCTTAAAACTTGTTCAATTTGCACATATAACCTATGATAAGTGCATAGTGAACATTTATAATCCATTGGGGGAGCCATGTCAGCCCTTGCACACCTTAGTCCAGATCCGGCCGCGGTACTCGCCAAAGCGGTGTTAAACGCCGCCGAGCAACTCGGGTTAAAGCAATCCGAGTTGGCTGGGGTATTGGGGATTCATCGCACCGCCGTCAGTCGCCTCAAACAAAATCCTGCACTTGACCCTAAATCCAAACAGGGCGAGCTGGCGCTCTTATTGATTCGCATCGCCCGCGCACTCTTTGCGCTGGCCGGTGGCGATAAAGAATGGATCAAACACTTTATGCGCAACCCCAATCAGGTCACGGGCGGTATTCCGGCCAAACAGATCGAGAGCATTCAAGGTTTAATGCAGGTATTGAACTTTGTCGATGCATTGCGCGGCAAAATCTGATGACTGAGGACAAGGCTTAATGATTTGGGAAACCTGTGAAGGAGCAGCGCAACTACAAAGTATTTCCGGCACTGCCTGGCGCTTAGTCGAAAGCCAGGAACAAATCGCCACCCTTGGATATGTCGATAGTCTCGAAGAACAGGCGCTGCTGGAAGAATTACTGGACTCGGTAAAACCGCCCTATCCCGCCCATAGCGATAGCTATCACTATCTGCTTAAAACCCCTTTCCGTTATCCGCCACTAAGATGGGGCTCGCGTTTTGGCCGCATCCATGAACCGGGGATTTTTTACGCTGGCTGCAATCCTAAAACTACGCTGGCTGAATCCGCTTATTATCGTTTTGTGTTTTGGTTTTCCATGGCTGCCACTCCGATCAAAAACACCATCACCTCGGCGCACACTTTATTTTGTGTGAACTATGCCAGTGACCATGGGGTGCGATTGGATACAGCTCCCTTTGATCAATTCCTTCATCAACTCACTCATCCGCAGGATTATTCTTCTACCCAGCAGCTAGGCAGCGATATGCGCGCGGCGAAAGTCGAAGCCTTTGAATATCAATCGGCACGCGACCCGGAAAAAAATCGCTGTGTAGGTTTATTTGTCCCCGCCCCACTCGCGCAGAAGAAACCAACGGATATGACCCAGTGGTTGTGCGAATTAAGTGCCACTGAAGTTGCCTTTAAGCAATTAGGACAAAAAGAGATTATCCGCTTCCCCTTGGATAATTTTTTAGTAGATGGCCGTATGCCCATGCCGGCTGCGTGAAACACAACTGACTAAACCCCGTAAAACCCGTATCATAGAAGTTATTGTATTTACTAGACGACTGGTCTACTATCAAGACAACACTACTTATGTCCGACAATACCAAAGACAAACTGATCGATGCCGCCGTGACCTTGTTTGCCGTTAAAGGGTTTAACAGTACCGGCATTGCCGAAATACTCGCTCAGGTTAAGGTGCCAAAAGGCTCCTTTTATCACTACTTCAAAAGTAAGGAAGACTTGGGGTTGGCGGTAATTGATCACTATGGGCATATATTGCGTGATGGGTTGGCAGCGTCTTTAGCGACTAACTCAGGTTCGCCGCTGACCCGATTACATCAGTATTTCACTGGTGTTTTGGTTTACTTCGGGGAGCATTTTGGTCGCTGTAATTGCCTATTGGGCAACCTTGGGCAAGAACTGGCACTGCAATCCGATGCTATGCGTATGGCTATCTATCGCCACTACCAAGGTGTAGAAGCGCAGATTGCGGCTTGTTTGGAAGAGGCTAAACAGGCGGGGGAACTGG
>CAXAVL010000274.1:0-5393 GCA_963971905.1 uncultured Cellvibrio sp. | reverse complement strand
GGTGGGGTTATGCGAGTCGGGGATGGGGTTATTCGCCTGCCGTTGATTGACGACCAAACAAGACTTTTTCCTTAGTTTTACGGCTATTTCTTGATCGTAAAATATACTTCTCAATCCTGACCGTGTATCATCGCGCGCCCGAATCTGGGCCTATTTGACGGGTAGTTTGAGGCATGAGTATGCAGGTTTTTCACTATATCCAATCCCTTCGTGAAGCCTTGGCTGCCGAGCGTAAAGCCGGTAAGCGCATCGGGTTTGTGCCGACTATGGGCAACTTGCACAGCGCGCATATCGAGTTGGTGAAAATCGCCCAGCGCAACTGCGATGTGGTGGTCACCAGTATTTTCGTCAATCCTTTGCAGTTTGGCTTGAATGAAGATTGGGACAAGTACCCGCGCACCCTCGCTGCCGATTCGGCCAAGCTGGATGCGGTAGGTTGTAATTACTTGTTTTGCCCCGATGAAAAAGAAATCTACCCCAATGGTATGGCCGAGCAGACTCGTGTGATAGTGCCGACCATGACCGATGTGCTCTGCGGTGCGAGTCGCCCCGGTCACTTTGAGGGCGTGACAACCGTAGTCACCAAGTTGTTTAATATTGTGCAGCCGGATGAAGCCGTATTTGGGATCAAGGATTTTCAACAGTTGGCGGTGATTCGCCGGATGGTGGAAGACTTGTGTATTCCGGTTAAAATTACCGCCGGTGAAATTTTCCGCGAAACTGACGGTTTGGCGATGAGTTCGCGCAATGGCTTCATCACTGCCGGTGAGCGCCCGAAAGTGGCGGTGCTGAACCGCAGTTTGAATGCCATCAAGCAGGCGATAGCAGATGGTCGCCGCGATTTTTTAGTGCTGGTGAGCGAGGCGCAGGCGCAAATTGAAGCGGCTGGGTTTCGCGTGGACTACATCAGTATTTGCAATAGCCGCACACTGGAAATGGCGGCACACGATGATCGGGAGATCACTATACTCGGCGCCATGTATACGCAAGGCGCGCGGTTAATTGACAACGTTTCTGTGGTGCTGGGTTAGTTTTCTAACGTGCCACACAAGTGATTCCCCCGGAGGATTCCATGCTTTCACATATGCTTAAAGCAAAATTACACATGGCCAAGGTGACCCAGGCTGAGCTCTGGTACGACGGCTCCTGCGCTATAGATGCGGATTTGGTTGCCCTTGCTGGTATGCGCGAATTCGAGCAAATCGACATTTATAACGTCAACAACGGCGAGCGTTTCCACACCTACATTATTCTGGCTGAGCCGGGTTCAGGTACTTTTTCAATGAATGGTGCCGCTGCACGTAAAGTGGCAGTGGGCGATCGTGTGATCATCGCTACTTACGGTCACTTTACCGAAGCAGAGTTGATCAACCACAAGCCTAAACTCGTATATTTAAACGAGGACAACACAGTAAACCGTACAACCAACACAATTCCTATGCAGGTTGCTTAAACTTTCTGTAAACGTAAAAAGGGTCGCATTGCGACCCTTTTTTCTGGACATTAAAAATTTTCACACCAAATCTTTATCCGTAGCAAATGACAACGCAAAGGATTTTGGCCCCACATTGATTGCGCCGGTCATGCTCATCATCGACAGCATGGTTTTTACGTTGTATTGCTTACAGAATTCGCGGAATTCAACCAGTATCGGTTCGTCTTTGATCTCTTCTAATAAGCCGCCATAGCTCATTGCAATCACTTCGCTGGTTAAACCCTGTTGAATTTGTTTCTTAACGTGTACAAACAATTTTTCCAGCGCACCCAAAAAGCCTTTGCCCGTATCGATTTTATCGGTCGCACCGCGATGCAATTGCACAATCGGGCGCAGGTTTAACGCGCTGGCCAATTTAAAATTAATCCAGGAAATATTGTTGTCGCCTTTGCGCAGGTGACGGCGTTCACGCATATACGACAAATCGTTGGGAATTAAATAGCCATAAACCTGATCGCGCATATTGTCGATTTCGCGAATCGATTTATTCAGCGGTAGTTGATCCACGTGAATACGTTTCACCAATTCATACACCAGCAATGCGTGGCCGGTAAACATGGACATGGAGTCGTACAGGCGAATGCGGAACGGCGCGCGTCCTTCGCTTCTTTCCAGTTCACGGAATTTGGGTTCGTTTACCAATGCCGCTTCAGAAACGCGTTTAAACACATCACTCTTTTTACTATTGATGGTCACGACTTGTACTAAATCGTATTTCGGCAGCAAACGCTCTTTGAGAATGCTGGTCATGTCGTTGACCGAGAGTGGGTCGGATTGCGCCAAACCATATACGTCGCGCGAATGGTTTTTGTAAAAGTTCAGCATGGTCTGCGGGTCGCGATAATCCATCTCCTGCCCTTTGGAGTGATTGATATAAATGGGCAGCACTTCAATGTTGTGTTGCTGGATAAATTTTGCAGGCAAGTCGCAAGTTGAATCTACGGCAATACACGTCCTGGATGACATTTTCTTTCTCCACTGGATTACAGCATTGTTGTAAGAGTTGTTGGTGCCATCCGTGGTTGTGAGTTCCTGTCGCTCAGCTGTTGGTTCGGAGAGCAGCATTGAGCAGATGGTGCCAGTATCGTCTTTGGTTGAATAAAGCAGTAGTCGCATAAATCACCATGATTTGTGCGGTATAGCGGAAAGTGTTGTGCGGCGAAGATGACAAGCGTGTAAGCCATAGCTTACAAGTGGCGGGCGAAAATCTGCAAAATGGTTATAAAAAGGGAGTTAGCCGTCTGCGGGGAGTAGGGGGAGGGTTAAGCTGAAACGCGCGCCGCCTAATTCCGAGCGATAAATGCGGATGTTGCCGTCATAGCTTTGCACAATTTCAGCGGCGACAGCCAAGCCAATACCTTGTCCGGGAATGGATGTATCCAAACGCTGGCCGCGTTCTAAAATGCGCTCGGTTTGATCCGCAGGGACGCCGGGGCCATCGTCTTCAATATCAATACGCAAATGGCTCTCATCGATAAAGGAGCGCATGCGCACCTGTTTGTCGCCGTATTTAAAGGCGTTTTCCAGCAGATTGCCCAACAATTCCATTACATCCTGTTCATCGCCCGCAACTATGGAGTTGGGGGCTAAATCCAGCTCCTGCTCCATTTTTTTGTGCGCATAGACTTTTTGCAGTGCGGTAAATAAACGCTGAGCGATGGGTTCTACCCGGGTGCGGCGGAAGGTGCCTTTTTGTTGGCTGGAAACCGCGCGCTGCAATTGATAGGTCACTACCTGATTCATGCGTGCGACCTGTTCACTGGCGATTTGCTGCAAGTCGCCGTCGGATTCTGCACCTTCCACCAGTTTGCTTTGTAGCACCGCGAGCGGGGTTTTCAGGCTGTGGGCGAGGTCGGCCAAGCTGTTGCGATAGCGCTGGCGCAGTGCCTGTTCACGCGCCAAAACCTGATTAAGGTTATCGACGATCTTTTGTAATTCTTTTGGATGTTGGCCGGCGATGTTGCTGGTATCACCACTTTGCATAGCTTTGAGCGCCTGCGCTAAACGCCCCAGTGGACGAAGGCCCCAGCGCAGGATGAGAGTTTGGGCAATCAGTAAAAAGATCCCCGCTGCGCCCAGCCAGCGCCAGAGTTCGTTGCGATACGCCTTGAGTTCGGCGGTGTAATCATCGGTGCTGTGTGCTACTAAAAAGTGGAATGGTGTGGGGTTGCCGCGCGCGTCTTCCCATTTGACGGTGTAGCGCGCAAAAAAGTGCAGCTTATCGCCCAGCAGTTTGGTGCTGAACAGCATTTTGCCGGGGGTGTTGCTCTTGGCTATGCGATGGTAGTCCGGTGGGTCGCTTAGTGCAGCAGAATTGGAGCGCCATACCAGTTTGGCTTGCTGATCAAAAATATAGCTGTAAAGCCCCGAGTTGGGGTGTTCAAAGTCTGCATCGCTGAGAGTGACCGGCATACGCAAGCTGTGAATTTTGGTGTTTTTGGTGATGGGTTCGGCAACACTCATCAACAGGTTGATATGGCCGCGCAAGCGCGCGCGCTCGGCAACTTCCAAACTCTGCTCAAAGGCGCGGTCAAGAAAGAAACCGGTCAAGCCCAAAAACAACGGCAGTAACAGTGCCGACGCCAAGAGCAGGCGGGCGGCAATCGAGTCGAGGCGACGACTGGATTTACTGCTTGTCAAGATTAAACCTGTAGCCGAGGCCACGCTGGGTGCTGATCAGATTGAGGCTGCTATCCGGGTCGAGCTTTTTACGCAAACGTCCGACAAATACTTCGATCACGTTACTATCGCGGTCGTAATCCTGTGCGTAGAGATGTTCGGTAAGCTCGCTCTTGGAGATGTTTTTGCCCGCGTGCATCGCCAGATAGGTGAGGGTGTTGTATTCAAAACTGGTCAGCTCTACTTCCGCGTCATCGCGGAACACCCGCTTGGCGCTGGTATCTATCGCGATCGGGCCGTAGCGCAATACGGACGATGCATGGCCGCTGGCGCGGCGCAGCAGAGCGTGAATGCGCGCGCGCAATTCTTCCGGATGAAAGGGTTTGGTCAGGTAGTCGTCGGCCCCTGCTTCCAGGCCGCTGACTTTATCTTGCCAATTGCCCCGCGCGGTCAAAATCAGAATCGGGAAATTGCGCTCTTTGCTGCGCAATTCACGAATTAATTGGGTGCCATCTAGTAGGGGTAGACCCAAATCGATAATTGCCAGGTCATAGTCGTATTCGCTGCCAAGGAACAGGCCTTCGCGGCCATCGGCGGCGGCATCGCAGGCATACTTTTCGGTCGCCATCAGGCTGAGGATTTGTTCGCGCAGGGGTTTTTCGTCTTCAACGATCAAAATACGCATGGATCATTCCTGAAATAGCTGAGATTGGAGTAGGTGATTGTTTATGGTTTTGTCAGTTTTGGCTTGAGCACATCAGCGATTCAATAAGCGCCCGCTTTGGCCATCAACCCGGATAACGCGCATGCGGCCAGCATTGAGCACTTTTACCGCGTAGATCACCCCTGTATCACCTTGTTGGGTTTTGACGCTCATCACTTGCCCGCCAACTTTGTTGCGCACCAGATCGGCGGCATCGGCGGGTGAAATACTGGGCTCTACTGGCGGCGCTATGGTATCGCTATCGATCAAGCTGTTATCCGCAGCGCTGGAGGCTAGCCCCATATCGCCGCCGAGTAAATCCGGTTCGGCAAGACAGAGTTGGCAGCTTAGGCACAGCGCCGCCAGAAGCATGAGTGGCACTTGAGTGAAGCGCAAGCAGCAGATTCTTGAGTACAGCATGGCAAATCCCAACAAGAAGGCGTTTAGTTAGCGGTTTCACCTTCACTATCGCCCGTGTTGAGGCAAAGGTCAATTTGACCTTTGCTCATTCGTTTGCAGTGGGGGTGCATTAACTCAGTGGCGGCCGCGGCTATGCACAATGCGGGCGCCGGGGTG
>CAXAVL010000273.1:0-5399 GCA_963971905.1 uncultured Cellvibrio sp. | reverse complement strand
ATCTGCGGTCTGGGCACCGTGGGCAGCGGTACAGTTAATATTCTCACGCGCAACAAAGCGCTGATTGATGCTCGTGCCGGATGTGACATTACCATCGTGCAGATTGGTGCTCGTCGCGATAACCCTAATTGTGATACTTCAAATTTCAACGTAACGCGCGATGTGTTTGATGTTGCAAATAACCCCGATGTCGATGTGCTGGTTGAGGTTATGGGCGGTACTACCGTAGCCAAAGATCTGATTCTCAAGGCCATTGAAAACGGTAAGCACATTATTACCGCAAACAAAGCGCTAATTGCCCATCATGGAAATGAAATTTTCGCGGCAGCAAACGCCAAAGGTGTGACTGTAGCATTTGAAGCAGCGGTTGCAGGCGGTATTCCCATTATTAAAGCTATCCGCGAAGGTTTGGCGGCCAACAAGATTGAATGGTTGGCGGGCATTATCAACGGCACCGGCAATTTTATTTTGACCGAAATGCGCGATAAAGGCCGTTCATTTGAAGATGTATTGGCCGAAGCGCAAGCCTTGGGGTATGCCGAAGCTGATCCGACTTTTGATGTGGAAGGTATAGATGCCGCACACAAGTTAGTGATTTTGGCCTCGCTGGCGTTTGGTATTCCGTTGGAAATTAACAAAGTATTTACTGAAGGCATAACTAAAATCGCCACCGAAGATGTGGTCTATGCCGAAGAATTAGGTTATCGCATTAAAAATCTGGGTATCGCACGTCGTACCGAAGCGGGTATTGAATTGCGTGTACACCCCACATTGATTCCCGCCAAGCGTTTAATCGCCAATGTTGATGGTGTGATGAACGCAGTATTGGTAAAAGGCGACGCTGTGGGCGCCACTATGTATTACGGTGCCGGTGCAGGTGCCGAGCCAACCGGTTCATCGATTGTGGGCGATATAGTTGATGTCGCGCGTACATTGACCGCTGCACCTGAGCATCGTGTTCCCTATTTAGGTTTCGGCACCGACTTTGTAACCGAGCAGCCGATCATGTCGATTGACGATGTGGAAACTGCTAACTATCTGCGCATGTCAGCGCAAGATAAACCCGGTGTGCTATCCAAGATCGCGACCATTCTCAGCGATGCAGGCATCAGTATCGAAGCGATGATTCAGAAAGAAGCAAAAGAAGGTGAGCTTACCGTGCCGCTGATTTTGCTCACTAACAAAGTACAAGAAAAGAAACTGGCTGCTGCGATTCGCGGTATTGAGTCGCTCTACGCAATTGCCGGGCCGGTGCAACGTATTCGCGTTGAAGCATTGAAATAAGCGAAATTAAAAATTTTTTAAAGGTTAGCTATTGTGAAATACATCAGCACTCGCGGCCAAGCGCCCGCACTCAGTTTTGAAGAAGTGGTACTGACCGGTTTAGCCCCCGATGGCGGTCTGTATGTACCAGAAACTCTGCCTAAATTCAGCAAAGAAGAAATCGCCTCTTGGGCTGGCCTGTCCTATCAAGAGCTCGCATTTAATGTGATGAAACCTTTTGTCGCCGGTGCGGTTAGCGACGAAGAATTCAAACAAATTATTGCCGAGTCCTACGCAACTTTCCGTCACGATGCGATTGCGCCCTTGGTGCAGACCGGTCACAACGAATGGATTTTGGAATTGTTCCAAGGCCCAACTCTCGCGTTTAAAGATTTTGCGCTGCAATTTTTGGGGCACTTGCTCGATCATTTGCTGAAAAAACGCAATCAAAAAGTCGTGGTGATGGGTGCTACTTCAGGAGATACAGGTTCTGCTGCAATCGAAGGTTGCCGCCGCTGCGATAACATCGATATTTTTATCATGCACCCGAACAATCGCGTGTCCAATGTGCAGCGTCGTCAGATGACTACTGTACTTGCGCCGAACGTATTTAATATCGCACTCGAAGGTAACTTCGACGATTGTCAGAACATGGTGAAAGCCAGTTTTGGCGATCAGTCGTTTCTGCCGGAAGGTCGTCAGTTGGTTGCAGTCAACTCAATCAACTGGGCGCGCATCATGGCGCAAATCGTCTATTACTTTTACGCCGGTTTGGCATTGGGTGCGCCTCATCGCCCCATTGCGTTTTCAGTTCCCACCGGTAACTTTGGCGATATTTTTGCCGGTTACCTGGCTAAACAAATGGGTTTGCCAATTGATCAGTTGGTGATTGCGACTAACAGCAATGACATTTTGCATCGCTGTATTAGCAGTAATGACCACAGCAAAAATCAATTGCAACACACCTTGTCGCCCAGTATGGACATTATGGTATCGAGCAACTTCGAACGTATGTTGTTTGATTTGTATGACCGCGATGGCAATGCGATTCGTCAGCTGATGGAAGATTTTAAATCTGGCAGCATGACCTTAAAAGAATCTGCATTGGTTCGCGCGCGTGAATTATTTACCAGTCACGGTGTGAGCGATGAAGTCACTATCGACGTGATTCGCAGTGTATTTGATTGCACCGAATACCTGCTCGACCCACATACCGCCATTGGTGTAGATGCCGCGCGCAAAACCCGTCGCCGTCAGGATATTCCAATGGTGGTGCTCGCTACTGCGCATCCGGCAAAATTCCCGGAAGCTGTGCGTAAAGCAGGGCAGGATGCAGATCCCGCATTGCCACATCACATGCAGGATTTGTTCGAGCGTGAAGAGCGCTTCACTGTACTCCCGCAAGATCTGGCCAAGGTACAGCAATTTGTTGCGGCCAATGTGCGCAAGTAATCGCTAGGTTTTGTGTTCACAAAACGCCGCATTGGTTTACTAATGCGGCGTTTTTTTATTTCGCTGGGGCTAAAAAGCGGGATGAGGTAGAGGGGGATTTAATTTGCCTCTTATCTGGGTTATAAGATCAAACCTGATTTTTGTAGGATCAACTCATGGACAAAAAGCACTTAACCGAAACGGACATAATCACCAAGTTCATTCTCCCTGCCATTGAGCAAGCAGGCTGGGATTCAATGACCCAATTACGCCAAGAGGTAAAGCTGCGCGATGGCAAGGTAATCGTGCGCGGCAACATGGGTGTTCGTAAAACCGTTAAGTCTGCCGATATTGTTCTCTACCACAAGCCAAACCTACCGCTGGCAGTGATTGAAGCCAAAGCCAATAAACATGAAGTCGGCAAAGGCATTCAACAAGGGTTAGATTACGCTCGCCTGCTCGATGTACCTTTTGTGTTTGCCTCTAATGGCGATGGGTTTATTTTTCACGACAAGACTTGTGCTCTTAATGAAAAGTCCAACAGCACTGGCTTGATCGAATCCGAAATAGCCCTAAGCGAATTCCCCCCACCAGAACAGCTGTGGCAAAAATTTTGTGTATGGAAGGGCTACACCCAAGCGCAATTACCGGTAATCACCCAAGACTATTACGATGATGGCAGCGGCAAAGCCCCGCGCTATTACCAATTGCAAGCCGTTAATAAAACCATTGCTGCCGTATCCGCAGGGCAAAACCGCGCCTTGTTGGTCATGGCAACTGGCACAGGTAAAACCTACACCGCATTTCAAATTATTTGGCGCCTATGGAAGTCGCGCCAGAAAAAACGCATTTTATTTTTGGCCGACCGCAATATTTTGGTAGATCAAACTCGCTTAAATGATTTCCAACCTTTTGGCCAGGCCATGACCAAAGTGACAGGCCGCGAGATTGATCCCGCCTATGAAATTCACTTGGCCTTATACCAAGCCTTAACTGGCCCAGAGGAATCGCAAAAAGCCTACAAACAAGTAGGCCGCGATTTTTTCGATTTAATTATCATCGACGAATGTCACCGTGGCAGCGCCGCCGAAGACAGCGCATGGCGTGAAATTTTGGAATACTTCGCCAGCGCGACCCAAATCGGCTTAACCGCAACGCCCAAAGAAACCGATGAAGTGTCTAATACCGATTACTTCGGTGACCCCGTTTATACCTATTCACTCAAAGAAGGTATTGAAGACGGCTTTCTCGCACCTTACAAAGTGGTGCGTGTTGATTTAGATGTGGATTTACAAGGTTGGCGCCCCACCAAAAACCAAGTAGATAAAAACGGCGAACTCATTGAAGACCGCATTTACAACCAAAAAGATTTTGATCGCACCATGGTGATCGACGAGCGCACCGAATTAGTTGCAGAAACCATTACCGCCTATTTAAAGCGCACCGATCCAATGGCAAAAACCATTGTGTTTTGTAACGATATAGATCACGCCGAGCGTATGCGCCGCGCACTGGTAAACCTCAATCCAGAGCAAATCCAAAAGAACGATAAATACGTAATGAAAATTACCGGTGATGATGAACTCGGCAAAGCGCAGTTAGATAATTTCATCAACCCCAAGCGCGCATACCCCGTAATCGCCACCACCTCAGAATTAATGACTACGGGTGTGGATGCTAAAACCTGCAAGCTAGTGGTACTCGATCAAAACATTCAATCCATGACCAAATTCAAACAAATTATTGGCCGTGGCACACGTATAGACGATCGCTACAACAAACTCTGGTTCACCATTTTAGATTTCAAAAAAGCCACGGAATTATTTGCCGACCCAAGCTTTGACGGTGTACCCGAAAAAGTGATGGTGACCACAGCAGAAGATGTTATCGATTTGGAAGATTCAAGTTTCGATGACGAGCTCGCCAGCGCGCAAGAAGAACAAGCCGAGGCGGAAGCTGCGCTCGATGACAGCAACGACCATGAAGTCAAAGAGCCGCAAGCAACTTATGATGTAAACAATGGCCTGGGTGATGGCGCAATCGAAAGTGAAGAAGGCAAACGCTATGTTAAATACCGCGTATCGGGCGTAACCGTCACCAAAATTGCTGAGCGTGTGCAGTATTACGATACCGATGGCAAACTCGTTACGGAATCCTTCAAAGACTACACCCGCAACACCATTAAAAAACAATTCGCCTCCTTGAATGACTTTATAAAAACCTGGCAATGCAGCGAACGCAAACAAGCCATTATTAATGAGCTAGAGGCCGAAGGCGTTATTTGGCAAGCACTTGAAGAGGATGTAAGCCGCGACCTAGATCCATTTGATTTAATTTGTCACGTTGCCTTTGACCAGCCCGCACTCACGCGCCGGGAACGTGCGGAAAATGTGAAAAAGCGAAATTACTTCACCAAGTATTCCGCTGCTGCGCAAAACGTATTAAACGCACTGTTAGATAAATACGCCGATATAGGCGTAACTGAAATTGAATCCATCAACGTGTTAAAAGTAAAACCGCTGGATCAATTAGGTACACCGCTAGAGATTGTAAAAAATGCTTTTGGCAGCAAAAAAGAATACGAACAAGCCATTACCGAATTAGAAGCCGCGCTTTATAGCGATGAAAAATATTCGGCGTAATAAACCCTAAATCCCTCCCCAGCCCTCCCTTTTTCAAAGGGAGGGAGCAATAAAAACCTCCTT
>CAXAVL010000272.1:0-5411 GCA_963971905.1 uncultured Cellvibrio sp. | reverse complement strand
TGGGGCTATTCACAATGGTCATGTTGCCATGATGGGTGATCTGGCTACTGAGGGTATTGACCTGAATTGGTTGTGTATTTGCCGATGCGCTGCTTCCAGTCATGCGGTGTATTGCTCGCGATTTTTTTGTTCTTCGCGATTGAGGCCGGTAAATAAATAAAAAGGGGGAATCGGCTGTTACACCAAATTCCCCTTTTTATATTTATATAGATTAAACCGACCCAAACAGTTCGCTCGTGCTGGGTAAAACTACGGGTGTATCCAAATCGCATAGCATAGATAGTTGCTCGAGGATTTTAACTTTCTTAATGTTTTTAATATCCGCTGATCCTCCCAATGCTAAGGCAGGTGAAAAGGTATACATTTCATCGTTAGCAAGCTGGCCATATTTTTTTAAGCATCGTTGAAATAATCCATTCCCTCTAATATCCTCAAAATCTAAGGTCTCTTTATTCATAAACATGAAAAATGAGCCAGCATTTTTTTCGAAATCTACTTTATTTAAAGTGGAGTGATTAGAGTCATTCGGAATAATATTGTTTAGATGTGGATTAATGATTGCATAGGAATTGCTGTTGTCACCAAGCACATAAAGCTCCCCAAAAGCTGTTCGTGCTATAACATAAAATTTCTCTCTCTCCCATAGATGTGTTTGCTTAATCCATTTATCTAATATGTCTTGATATTCTTTTGGATTAACCATCCAAAACAATCCTTCCCCAAAGCCAGAAAAACCATAATATTTCCAGTAGCCTAGCAATCTATCTGGTAGTCTATTTTGATAGAGGTTTAAGGTATCTTCATCGACCGGAATAGAATTGAATGGGGGAGAAAAGCCTTCCCCGTTTAAAAACTCATTAAAATATTCGTCCATTTTGACAGTCCTCAATACTTAGGGGCAGCGGTGCATATTCGCATTCATGTTGTGATCGCCATTACCATTTTCAACAGCTTCTTTTGCTTCTTTATCTAACATTTCTACCCTACTCATTGTTTCACCTTTAGGGGCCTTATTCCATTGTGAACCAATGGACTTGTTAACACCTGCATCTCCAAAGTCCGTTATTATATCTTTCCCTGCAGCAATCATATCTGGATTGTGAAGTGCGTTTAGAGTTTTCATTTTATCAGATGCCATTTTTTGTGCTTCAGATTTTGTTTTGGCCGCACCACTGTCAAAATAACTTTTGCTCAATTTTGTTTCATATTTTTTCCTTTCTGCAGCAGTGCTTGCCCTGTTGCCAGTATACGCAGCTCTACCATCAAGGTATTCCTTTGCGGTCATATTGTTTAAACCGTCTTGCTGGCCTTTTAATTGGCGATCATATTCTTTCGGATCACCTTTTTTGTTTTTCTTGAAACAAGGCAGGTTTTTCTTTTTGAGTTTTTTGTCGGCAATAATTTTCCCTCCATTCCCTACCGGCCCTTTAGGTTCCGGTACTTTGGCTACGTCACTTACCGTATCAGCCGCTTTGGTTGTATCCGTTATTGCCTCAACTGTTTTGGCCGTACGCATGCCTTTTGCGGCAGTGGCGGGCGCTTTTACCAAGGTTCCCAGCGGGATAAATACAGAAGCAAACGATCCACCTTTTTGTGCGTCATTGGTGAGCTCAAAAATATCACCGACTTGTCCGAACTCGCGAATACTGTTTGCTCTACTTGCCATGGCATTGGCGCTGGCAATATTACCTGCTTCGTAAGCATTCATCGCTTGGTAATCTAACAGGTTTGCGTAGTTGTTAAGGTTCAGTGGGCTTAAACCACCATTTTTAATACCTTCTACTGCGAGGTTGGCAATGTCAGAGGGTAAATTACCGATTCCCTTTGCTAGCCCTTTGCCGAATTCGCCTGGGTTTTCCCATGAGGCATTGGCGATGCGTTTGGTGCTGTCCCATGCCGATGCGGCGCCGTCTTTGGTGCGCTGCCACAGACTGCGGTCATCGTTTTTTTGATCGATAAGCGCTTGTAATTGTTCGTTGGGTTTATCGCTACTTTCTTGTGGTTCTTTTTCGGGGGGATTGGCGTACTCGGCGCGTTTACCGCTAGGTGCTGGCGTGAAGGTAATGGTGCCGATGGTGTTGCCCATTTTCTCTGGTGGCTGCGGCGGTAATTCGAGTGAGCGGCCTTGGCGTGAGTTTCGATAGGCTTCGTATTCTTCATGCGTTAATTCGGTATAGGCCACGCTGGTAGATTCACCTGTGGCCATATCGGTATGTACTTCATGGCGCAGGTTGCTAACGCCCATATAGTGCGCAGTTTCAGCAACGTCCATATTGGCAGGTGCTTCCCAAGCCATAGTTACCCCTTTGGGGCTATTCACAATGGTCATGTTGCCATGATGGGTGATCTGGCTACTGAGGGTGTTGACCTGAATCGGTTGTGTATTTGCCGATGCGCTGCTTCCAGTCATGCGGTGATTTTCCTTTTCGACATTATGATTTCCGATATGAATTAAAACGCGCAATCACCGGCACAATAGCCAAGTCCCAGGCACAAGAGCCGGTAGTGGTGATGGCGCAAAACGAGTGCATTAGTGGTTCATCCAATACTTATCACCATGGCGTAGTATTCGCTGCTTTCCTGCGCGTACGGTGCTGCTGTGTTGACTTTTTTTGTAGGAGGCTTTACCTCCGACGGTTCCGCTTTTAATTCCTTTCTGTGCGCCAGCCTGATCACCGAGTGTGGTGGGGATGTGGCCGCTAATCGTAAGCAGTTCGTCGCCGTTGGCTTTTACATTCGCTAAGGTTTTTACTGAGTCGCCAAGTTTGGCAATCAAAGGGTAGGGGATGGGAACAATCGCGCTGCCTACAGGCGTTTTGCACACATCGGGCGCCATGCTGATAACCAACCATTGGCCATTTTTACGCGCAGTAATATCGTTCGACATAATTAGACTGCCTCACTCAATGTTGTGTTGGTTTGATTTGTGGTTGATTCATATTTCAGTAGCGGCGCCTGAGGATTAATTTCAAAACGTGCTTCCAGTTGTTTTATTGTGCTGTTTTGTTTGATGCGGCAGCGCCAGACCACTTCGAGCTGTTGTTTTTCTGTATCGAGTAGAACGGTGTCGATATTCGCTGCGAGTGGGATAGGTGTGTTGTCTTGCAAGCGTGCCATCACAAATGCTCTGTGCCCTGGCAATTGCATATGCACATAACCTTGTGGTGCTAATTCAGGTGAAAATGAAAACCATGTTTCTAGTTGGCAGTCGGGGCGTGGCCACGCGCATTGTTGATCGAATGGGGCTGCATTCCAGTAGTGCTCGTCAAAATCCGTTGGTGATAATGGCCAGCGTTCTTGTTGCCATTGTTCATCGTAAGTGCCGGTGAGTGAAACGCGTGGTGCCCAACTGCGACCTACAGAGCCAAATCCTGCAGAGCGACAGGGATATTGTTTGGCGATATCTTGCATATCCTTTGCGTTGATAGTGGTTTTCGGGTGTTGGATAAAAACAGGTTCGGTAATCGCTTCATTAGGATAAAAAAAGCAAGGAGCAGGAATAGTTTGTAGTGAAGGCTGCGCTGCTTTTTGTGCGAATTTTTGGTGGCGTTTATCAACCCAGCCGCAGCCCACTGGATTGCTGAAACACGCCTCGTTGAGTAACCATTCTGACTGATTAGGATCTTGCTGATATTTTGGGTTTGCAATTTTACTTGCGCCGCCGAATGCATAATCCCAGCGCAGCGGTATTTGCGTGGTATTTTTATCGCGCTTTAATGCCCAGCCAAAAAACGTTTTATGAAAATGTCCGAGCGCATAAACATAAAGTGTTTTATCAATTAGCGTTGTTGATGCAGAGTTTTGTTCCGTATTGTTGTTTGTATCTAGGTTGTTGTTTTCGGAAGATATTTGTGTTAATCGTACACGTACTGGCCATTGGTCAGCTGGTTTTCCTTCTGGGGCATAGGTGTTGCCAGCGATTAATAAATCACAACGCGGTTTAAACGGAGCGAGATCCGATTCCTGTTTTATGCTGCCTTGCGGGTCGTCATCCCAATGCTCATCGGCGAGAACCAGTGGCAGTGGCTCTTGCTCAATCAATTGCAATTCACCTTTCCCGGTGCTTGGGTCAATCACAATGCGATAACCCACCTTGGTCACCACTGTTGTGCAGTAGTGACCAGCGATATCCAGCGATTGAAAAGCCATGCTGTGAAACGGCGTTAAATTTTCAAACTGCATCAATCCAATTCCTTGTGATCGACCTAGTTCAGGTCGATATCCTTGCCTGTGATTTGCAATGGGCCGCTGGCTTCAAAAGTGATGTCGCTGCCGGTCAAGGTAATCTTGCCGTCGCTGTCCATTACTAACATGGATTTACCCACTTTGAGCGTGATGGATTTACCCGCTTCCAGCACCAAATTTTCTCCGGTGTTGAGTGTGGTATTTTTGCCGACTTGAATATTTTTGGTGTGGCCGACTTGTTCCGTATTGCTTAAGCCCACCACCGTATTCATCGCCGCGCCTACGTTCAAACTGTAAGCGGCACCTACGTTGTCCATGCGGGCCAAGCCAACATTTTGCATGCTGGTTTTGGCGATGGTTTCTTTTTTGTGGCCGCCGATATCGCGTGATTGGTTTTTGCCGATGGTGATGGTTTCGTTTTTGCCGACATCTTCGGTGCGATCAACGCCGATGCTAATCGTCTCGTTTTTATCCACGCGCTCTTTGCGGTTTTCATGCACGGTGATGGTTTCGTTTCCGTCTACCGTTTCGGTGCGGCGGCGTTTGACGTGCACGGTTTCGTCGCGGTCGATTGTTTTACTGCGGTCGTTGCCGACCCAGTGGGTTTCATCGTGTTCGACTTCTATGTCTTGATTGCGCTGTGCGTGAATCCAAATTTGTTCGGCGCCGATTTTGTCTTCAAAGCGAAACGCGTTGGCATCTTCCGCGGTGCCTTTGGGGGTTGAGCGGGTGAGAAACCCGGATTGGGTGGCATTGGCCGGTAAGCCCCAGGGATGCGGCTGCAAATTGTTGTACACGCGATTGGTGATGACCGGGCGATCCGGATCGCCGTTTAAATAATCCACCAACACTTCTTGGCCGATGCGCGGTATGTGTACACCGCCAAAACCGGAACCGGCCCAGGGGTGTGATACACGAATCCAGCAGGAGGAGTTTTCATCATTATTGCCGTAGCGATCCCACTGAAATTGCACAATCACGCGGCCAAATTCATCGGTGTGAATTTCTTTGCCAGCGGGGCCGGTGATGACGGCGGTGTCTGGTCCTTGGCTAATGGGTTTTTGTGTTACCCGTGCAGGGCGATAGGGTTGATTGCTCGGGTGCGCGTAGACACTGGTTTCCATCGCAAACGGTGTGGTGCCTGAATCGGCTTCATAGTCGTTGGCTTGAAAAAAATAACTGCAAGCCAGAATTAAATATTCTTTGTTGAGTTGCGCTTGGGTGTG
>CAXAVL010000271.1:0-5412 GCA_963971905.1 uncultured Cellvibrio sp. | reverse complement strand
TGGCGACTAAAAAACGCTGTAACCCAATACGACTAAAGCGCGGTTCCCGATCCAGACGCCACAAACGCCAAGCGAGAAAACTTTGCAAGGTATCGAATAAGGGGCTGAAAAAAATCAGCGCTGCAGTGCCAGCTACACCATTGTTAGGCATATCCTGCAGGGCATAAGGCGTATTGATTAACAGCGATGCAAACAACACAACAGGGATGGCAAGGCGGCCAAACTGGCAAAACATGATCAAGCCGACCCCTGAGGCCAGCCAAACCTGAGCGAAAAAGGTGCCGGGAAAAGCAGCGTAATGAATCCCTAAATGGCCGAGCGCTGCATATACCAGGATGAGTAAAAGCGCCTGTGACCAAGGGAATAGCGCTTGGGTAGACGCCGTAGATGACCAGAACAAACACACCTCCACACCCTATAACTCCAATGAGTATAGTAATGTTTGTCGCTTAAACCATTGCCGATCACAAAATAAACCGCTCTCATTTCGACATCATCCTGCAACAATTGCCCGCTAATCTGAAGCTCTTGAGCACGCCAGCTCACCCATCAGAATGCGTATCAGGTTCACCATGAATTCAGCGTTGCAGCAACTATCCAGCGTAGGCCATAAACTAGACGGCACACTCCAACGCTATAAATCCGTGCTCTATCCACAGCGATACCTGCAATATCGCCGCTGGCTGAAACAGCAGCGGCGAGATGTTCCACAAAACCAACCGCTGGTGGTGTTTGATTTTCGCGATACTCGCATCGACGGCCCTCAGGGAAGGCGCTTTTATTGCCTATTTATCTTTTTTATTCGCGCCGGGTTTTATCCGGTATTGCGCGACAACTATTTTGCACTAGGCAACATTCAGGAAAAGTACAAACAGCTCTGCCTGCAAGAAGATTTTTCTGTACTCCAACACGAGCGTGATTTACCGCAAGACTATTTACTGATTACCGATAAGTGGTATTCAAGCCTCGCGCGCAACGCGAAAAAAATCATTACGGTCAACTACCAACCGGATTATCAGGCAGGCGATGCTTGCTTTCCTATGCCGTTTCCAATGTTCCCACCTATTTATGCCGCACAGCAGGATTTGCAGTTGGAGACCTTTCGTCAACAGCAGCGCCAATGGACGGTATTTTTTGGCGGCGATGCCGAGCACGGCAAATACAATAAAAAATCGATTCGGAAAATTTATGCCAAATTAAGCCGCGCCCAATTATTGCAAAGCATCAAGAAAATACTGCGACCAGAATGCAGTATCGAATTACAAAATGAGGGGATGCTGCAAAACGCAAAAGAAAAACACCATACCGGACTAGTAGTTATGAATACCCGACAATGCAAGGTCGCAGCGGAGGACTGGTTGAGCACTATCGCCCACGCTCACTTCTTTTTAGCCTGCCCCGGGGTACGCTACCCTATGTCGCACAATATTATTGAGGCAATGGCGGTGGGCAGCATCCCCATCACCCAGTATCCGGAAATGTTTTTTCCAGCTCTGGAAGATGGAAAAAATTGCCTGACCTTTCGCAATGAAACGGAATTACAAACCGTTATTGTTAAAGCGATGGCAATGGATGAGAGTACTGTTAGCGCCTTGGCACAAGCAGCCGCTAGCTATTACGAACAGTATTTAGCACCCACAGCCAGCATCCAACAATTGCTTGACCATCGGCCAAAGCGCATCAGCTTGCGCATATTGCCCTTCTTAAAAGCTGGCGGTGGTTTTGCGTAACGAAGCTTCTTGAAATAATAATTTATCTTCAATGTCTGGCGTCTCCCGTTCTCTGATCTATCCTTACAGCAGCTTCTAATCCCTGTACTGACCGCACACCTTCGGTGTGTAAACGGCAGTCTATCCGCTTGGAAACCTGTATGACCGACAGCCAGCAAAACTACTATTGCCTGAACCTTATAGAGGTAAACAAAAAACAGCCCGTTGCGGCGAATCAAAACATTTATAACCAGCAAGGGCTACTGCTATTGTCGGAAGGCGCCAACCTCGACGAAAAACGCTCGCAGGTGCTACTACAACACAAACTAATCAAACCCCTGGAGCATTGTGTCGGCATCGCCAACAGCATGAATGCCCAACAACTATTTGTTTATTTAAATAAGTTCGCCAAAAACTTACCCGGTCTCTATGCCGTCACGAACAATGAGAGCTATCAAAAAACCCTGCGCTTGGCCTGTTTGTATTATGAGAAGTTTCCACTCTTACAACAAAACCTGACCGTACTCGCGTTACGCGCAAAGGACATTTATCATCAAGGTCTTTTCAGCGCTTTGGCAGGTATGGCCATCGCACGCAAACTTAATCTCAGCTTGCCAGAAATTCACGCTACCTTTATTGCCGGTCTATTTCACGATGTTGGATTTTTATATCTAGCGCCTAAACTACGGGAAAAAAACCATGGTTTCAGTACCGAGGAGTGGAAAGCCTTACAGGTACACCCACTCATCGCCCAACGCTTTTTAGATATGGTGCCAGGGCTACCCAAAGAAATCGGCATGGCAATTGCCGATCATCATGAGCGTATCGATGGCACCGGTTATCCTCGCCATATCTTTGGCGATAAAATTTCCAAGGTCAGCCAGATTCTTGCAGCAACCGATCATATCGTTTTTAATCATAGTCGCTACGCAGATTATGGAGTACATGCACATAGCATGTTGCTCGCGGCATTAAAACTCAGCGACAATATTTATTTGGAGTCGGTTTATAACGCGGCAACTATTTTATTCAAAGAAACACCACCCCCTACTGAAGCACTCGTGCAACTGCCTTCTATTAATTTGTTGCTCGCCCGGCAAAAAAAATTGCGCAACCAATTTGAAACAGCTAAAGGGCTCGCACAACAACTATTTGCAAGCAGTAAAAATCCACTAATACGCTCGGTCACCGCCGTGATGGGCAGACTCGCCATTTCCGTAGTGCGCAGTGGGATTTTGCAACCAGAGCAGGAAGATTGGCTAGTCAATATCAGCACTGACCAGAGCAATTCCGACAGCTGGTCCCTGGTTGAAATCAGTGTGATGCAAGACCAGATTTACGATCAACTAGTACACCTTAAAAACCTGATGGAACGCATCATTGAAAGTATTGCGCGGGACGATGCTCAATTTAATCACTTTACCAATACGCTCGATCAAATCGACCTACACGAGACAGCGCTCGTCTAGCCAGGTTAAAAACCTTTATACTGAGGTTTTTCCAGTTATAGAGGTACTCCCGTGAATTACGATGCCCGCACCAACACTTCCGACGCCGAGCGCACTGCCTTTGTTCAATGGCTCACCCAACAAACCGTCGCCGAATTACAAGCCGCACGCGACAACGAAAGCGCAATCCACGCGGCGGTAAAAAATTACGTCAAACATGCGCTGGATGCCCATCTCCCCTTTGAAGATATTGAAGAAATACTCGGCATCAATGAACCCTGTATTATGGATTTAGCGGAGCTATCCGAGGCCGATGAAGAGGCCGTTGTCGATGCATTTGAAGACCTGTGTAATGCCTGATGCAGTCACACCGCTAGCACACCGCCAATGCCCCCTGTGCGGTCAACCCAATCATTGTACTCCCGCAAATACCGGCAGTTTTGCCGGTGCTTGCTGGTGTAAAACACAATTATTTCCACCCGAATTACTGGCTCAGCTTGCTCCCGATCAGCGCAACAACAGCTGTATCTGCCAAGCCTGTGTCAATCACTTTCACACCCAACAATCACACTCACTATGACGATGAATCACTGGCAAATCCAAAACTCCGCACAAGGCGTTCACTATGTATTTACGCCTGCAGTACAAACGCCACTAAAAGACGCGCTGGAAACCTGCGCCGCAAAAGCCATTAGCCTATTGGATGAAAACATTCAGGATGAGTCGCTCTATCTATTATTTGAATGGAATGCCATTCACGCCGACCTGAGCATTGCGGTCACCGATGCCAGTAAACAACAGGATTCGAGCATTAACGTCAGTACTCGCTTTGCACAACTGCAACACGAGCTGCAATCATTACCGGAAAATGAACAACAAGAAAAAATCACCGCCACCAATGAGCTGGTGAAATTTTTATTAAGTGATTACCTCGCCAGTTGCAGCGCTTTTTTTCGTTACTCATTGGTTGCCATATTTCATTCAAGCACGCGCGACAACAGCCAATTACTATGATTTTTTATATTTAAAAAATATCCAATGCAAGCCGTAAAACCAAAAACAGAAAACTCGCATTTCATAAAAGCAAAATAGAATATTAAAAACAAAAGCGGAAATTTAGTAACAGAACATTTTGAGTAAATTATCCACATAGAAATCTATTTTGTTTATTTGGTTGGTTGATACGACATATTGCGCAGCGACCTTTGACAGCCCCTACCCTCATCCCTTATCAATAACGGGCACAAGGAAATATCCCTTTCGATAGGTGCATTAATCTTTATGGATTACTTCATCACTCTTGTCGCAAGGGGGTTTTTATGCAGGCCAGGAATAGCTTGTTTTCAGCCAGTATGCTGCTGTTATTGAGCAGCACAGTCATTGTGTCAGCCGCATCGGCGCAACATACCACCAGCAAACCAAGTGAACTCAACATCACCAAATTAGACGACACAACCGCCACCATTAGTGCGCGTTTCTCCACATTATCTGAACGCGAAAAAAAGCTCAGCATTATGCTCGACAAAAAAATAATCACCTTATCGGATGATGGAGAAAACGGTGATCTACGCGCTGGCGACGGTTTATTAAGTGCCAAAGTAGAATTTGATTTTGATGCGTTTGCCAAAGCAAATAAACAATTGGCACAAACCGCAGCCAATAAAGAAACGCGTTTTTTTGCATCAGGAGGAAGGCAAGAATTAACGCAACAGCGGATTAACATCGGCGCCAACACACTGGACTTTATCGGCTTAAATAACGGCAAAGAAAAACTATTTTCACTGCCATTTGATGCATCCAGCATTAAAACCAATCAGCCGATTGCACTGCCGCTGTTAAATTTCCCGCTGGGCTTACCTGGCGATATAACACCTGCTGCAACAGCCGTTAGCATTCCGCAATCGCTGATGATTACCGACATCAGCGTAGTGAATGACTCCAGCCGCACCTGGGCATGCGCCACTAACAATACATCGCCAAATGGCAATCCGACCGGCGAATGGACTTTTTGGCGATTAATGGAAAATATGGCCAACGGCACCTCGTCCACTTCCGATTTTATTAAAGTTTTATTTAAACACTGGACAATCAATCAAACGGTTAACGGTTTCAATGTTGCTGCTCGCCCCGGTGTTTATCAAAAAGTGATTAAGGATTGGGAAATTCGCAGCGGTGGTCCAGGCGCAACCCTGTTGCCACAGGAAAGCCCATTTCGGTTACTCGGCATTGTATTGCGCGCTGATTTGCGCGGCGGC
>CAXAVL010000270.1:0-5422 GCA_963971905.1 uncultured Cellvibrio sp. | reverse complement strand
CATTACGACTAAACGACCACCGTTATGAACGATGGTGTCGGCGATCTTGAGTGTTAGATCGACCCCTTTTTGATGCGCGAGGCGCGATACCACTGCAAAAAGCGGCGCGTGGTTAGGCGGTAAGTTAAATATTCGTTCAATATACCGGGTGTTTAAATTCTTGCGTTCCCACTGCTGGGGACCAAAGCTTTGTACCAAGTGAGGGTCGGATGTTGGCTCCCAGCTTTCATCAATGCCATTAACAATTCCGCTTAACAAACCTTGCCCGTATTTCATGCGGAGTAAGCCGTCCAAACCGCAACCGAATGCAGGGGTGGTGATTTCATGCGCGTAAGTTTCACTGACAGTGGTGATGTGGCTAGCATAATTAATACCGGCCTTTAAAAACGAAAGTTTGCCGTAGAACTCCATGCCGTCTACGGAGAGCGCGTGGGTCGGAATTCCCAATTGTGTAGCGCACTCGAACTCGCATAATCCTTGGTGCGCCAGGTTGTGAATAGTGAACACGCTCGGGGTGGTTTGTGCTTGCCAAGCCATATATGCAGGTGTTAACGCCGTCGGCCAGTCGTTGGCATGAACGAGATCAGGATTCCAGTTTAATTTGAGCCGGCCTTTGGCGATTTCTGCGGCTGCAACACTTAGTCGCGCAAATCGCACCGGATTGTCTTCCCAATCATTACCCTCTAAGTCGCCATAAGGTGATCCAGGGCGCTCATATAATTCGGGGCAGATAAGTACGTAAATAATGGGGCCTGTAGCGATTTTTAGGCGACCGATTTTACACGCGGGTAAGCCTGCGTAAGCTTCTAACTTATCGACAATATCGATCGCGTGACCGCTGTTAATCACCTGACTATAGCCTGGTATTAAAATGCGTACATCGTGTTGTGCCAATAACGCATTGGGTAGTGCTGCGGAGACATCTCCTAACCCTCCGGTTTTGATTAAACCGGTGTATTCACTAGTGACAAATAGGATATTTTTTTGTGCGACCTGATTTTCTTCACTGCGGGGTATCAATTTACTGGATAATTTTTTCCCTTCCCGCTGATGATCGGTAAGTACGTCAAAAGGGTGGGAGTGGACGTTTAACATAGATACTCCGAGTCGTACTAAGAAGTTGAGCCTGATTCAAGTCCTGCGCAAGGCGTGAATGAGTTCCACTTTGTTCATGGTAGAACGGCCGTGAATATGTCTTTTCCGCGCTTGAGCGCGCAACCTTGCAAGCGGTTGATGCTCCAGCGCATAAGGCTGGGCTTGTTGCTCCCGGGTTTTTGCGGCATTTTGCGCAGAGTTTTTTCGCGCGGCCTCTTTGTCTTGTTCAGAGGTGGTTGTGCCTGATCCCGAGAGCTCGCCACCCCCTGATTGTTTGTTCACGGTAGCCCACGCAATTTGTTCTGCGCGCTCGTGTGACATGCCTTTTTTTTCGTAACTGTTTTCAATATGTTCCGCTTTTCTTTTTTGTTTTTCGGTGTATTTTTCTTTGCTTCCGACAGTCATAAAAGCCTCCGCATTATGTTTAATTTCTTTACAAAAACTAAATTACATCCTTTAAGTGCAGGCCACATCTTATGCGCAGGCCAAAGGGACAGCGCTGCGCATAAGGCGTTACTCGTCATTCGTCGTCGTGTGCTGCCGCTAATTCTTTTGCCATTTTCAAATGCTGCTCCAGTTTAGGCAGCGTCTGTTTAGCAAAAGCTGCGATTTCGACATCGTCAGACATGGCTGCGCGTTTAAACAATTCAATGGTGTCCTCATGTGCTTTCACCTGATTATTGGCGTAAGCCTCATCAAATGATTCACCGTCGCGTTGCTCCAAAACGAATTTTTTCGCCTTGGCGGTCAGCTCAGCTTCATCGGCTATGTCCAGATTTTTACGGCTGGCGATACCGGCCAATTTCATATTGGCAGCGTTGTGGTCACTAATCATTTTTTGCGCAAATGATTTCACATCAGATGACGTGGATTTTTGCAATGCAAGTTTCGCGCTTTCCACTTCTGCGATTCCTTTGGCTGACACTTCCTCGACAAAGTCATCTGCGTCGATTTTGTCCAGGGCTAGTGCAAAGCTGGAAGTTGCACCAAACACGCATACCATTGCGCTAGTAGATAATACTTTCTTGAAATTCATTGCTAGTTACCTCTTGTGTGATTAATCCTTCTTCAAAGCGACACGCATTACATAAAATAAAATGATGTGTCGTGCTGAAATGTTGCTTGCCTAAAAGTTATATTTCCGTGTGTTACCGAACCAAAGCAAATAAAACCTCAGACAAAATCTGCGGTTAAATGTTTTTTACTAAACAAAAAATTATTTTTCCCCCATTAATTCTTCTTTTCGCTGTTGTAATTTTTCACCAAGTTCATACAGGTCCAGTTTGCTGGATTTGACCTTGGGGAAAATATCGCCCTGTTCTTCTTTAACATGATGTTTTACATATTCAGAAAGTACTTTAACTTTTGCATCATACATTTCGTCGCCTGGTTTGCCGTCTTCCAACTGTGCGATTAAATCTTTCAGGGTTGCATGCTCTACAATGGCTTCAGGAACTAATTCCTTATCATCCAAAATGGATTTAATTGCTGGATAAAAAATTTCCTCTTCGATTTGCGCATGCACGGTTAATTCCATACAAATTTCGGCAACCAAAGATTGTTTTTTGGAGGTGGAGCGCGCTCTTTCGTATTGTTCGAATAAGTCTTCCACCGCTTTATGATCTGCTCTGAGCAATGCAGTGGCTTCTTGAGCTTTGGTATTTTTTTCGGTGCTGGCAGGTTTTTTTTGAGTAGCTGTCATATTAATCTCCTAGTGTTTTTTGAAGGCAAGGCTCATACATAAAGCCTGAGTTCTTTTATAAACAGGTTTATTAGGGCACTCCGTACTCCACCGAACATTATGCGAAGATATTTTTGTGTGGTTTCTTGTTCAATTTGTACGCTCCTGCAAGGTTCGTATGATTCTTCAGGGGCTTATGAAGGCGGGAGATGTTTAGCTCGGCTCCCATAAGTGGGCATAATATTTGCAATGAAATGGGCAGGGCGTCCGTGAGCGTGGCGAGGAAAGGCATTCGAAAAATACAGCAAGTTTTGGGAGTGACCCGGTGAGGAGGATGTAGGTAGGATCTGGCTCGACGGCTCTTATTTTGACGGCTTCGGCGTAAAATTCCCGCATTTTATGTGGCAGAAGTGCGCGCGCTTGGGTGGTGCGCTTGCATCGCGGCCTACACCTTTGTAATCTGCGCGCCCGCCGGGAAGCCCTGAATCATTCACTTAGCGAATTTTTATCAATATTCCGGCTATTCCTATCGTCAGTATTTACCCTCCTCAGGAGGGATGGCGTAGAATGCCTGCCGTTTTGATGATTCGTTAATGCGTTTTTAATCCTCGATTTGTTGGAGAAACTCCATGTTAAAGCTACCTGAAACCCTGCGCGAAAATGTCCGCCTATTAGGTGAACTATTAGGGGAGACAATTCATGCCCATGAAGGCGTAGAACTGTTTACCAAGGTAGAGGGTATTCGCCAATTAGGGAAAGCCATCACTAAAGCTGAAAACGGTGATTCCGCGCCTTTGGTTGCTATGTTAAGCAGCTTGGACGATCAGGATATTCTGCCGATCGTGCGTGCGTTTAACCAATTCCTGAATCTGGCAAACATCGCCGATCAGGAGTATTTCTCCAGCGCAGAAGCCGAGCGCGATGACAGCCTGCAAATCATGATTCAAGAGTTTGCCGGTCTTCATGGCAAAAAAGATGCACTCGCTCAGATTATTAATAAGTTGCGTATTGAACTTGTTCTTACCGCGCACCCCACCGAAGTCACTCGCCGCACCCTGATCCGTAAGTATGATCAAATTGTTGATACCTTGGCTGATCGCCAAAATGGCAGCCTGCTGGCATTTGAGCAGGACAAATTGCGTGGTCGTTTGCACCGTTTAGTAGAAGAGATCTGGGCTACCGATGAAATTCGCACCACTCGCCCTACCGCAGTGGATGAAGCCAAATGGGGCTTTGCCGTGATCGAAAACAGCCTCTGGCAGGCGGTGCCAGATTTTATCCGCCACTTGGATCGCATGTGCACTCGCCATTTGGGCGAGTCCCTGCCGGTGGATATCCGCCCGGTTAAGTTTTATTCGTGGATGGGCGGTGACCGCGACGGCAACCCCAATGTAACCCACAAGATTACCCGCGAAGTGTTGCTGTTGGGCCGCTGGATGGCAGCTGAGCTCTACTCGCGCGATGTATACAGCTTGGGCGGCGACCTGAGTATGATCGAGGCGAGCGACGAACTGCGCGCTTTGTACCCTGAGAGCACTACCCCTTATCGCGATGTGATGTTTGATTTGCGTCGCCGTATTCAATCCACCCTCGAGTGGGCCGAAGCGCGCTTGCAGGGCCGCTCGGTAGAAGTACCGGCCGACCTGATCACCAGCCGTGAAGATTTATTGTCGCCGTTGATGCTTTGCTTCCGCTCGCTGCATGAAGTGGGTCTGCCCCATATCGCCAATGGGCCATTGGTCGATACGATTCGCCGCATTCACTGCTTTGGGATCAATTTGGTGCCGCTCGATATTCGTCAGGATGGCGAGCGTCATGTGCAAGCAATTGATGAGTTAGTGGAATACCTTGGCTTGGGTAAATATCGCGATTGGTCAGAAGAAGAGCGTCAGGCATTCTTGTTGGAGTCGCTGAACAGCAAGCGTCCGCTGTTGCCGATTAGCTGGCCGATGAGCGATGAAACTGCCGAAGTATTGGCGACCTGCCGTGTGGTGGCGCAAGAGCCCCGTGAAATTCTCTCGCACTATGTGATCTCCATGGCACAGCAGCCATCCGATGTACTGGCTGTAGCGCTCTTGTTGAAAGAGTGTGGCATGACCTGGAACATGCCGATTGTGCCGCTGTTTGAAACGCTGGATGACCTTGATCGCGCGCCGATTGTGATGGAGCGTTTGTGGAATCTGGAGTGGTATCAGCAGTATTCCGCCAATCAACAAACCGTCATGATTGGTTATTCCGACTCGGCTAAAGACGCAGGCAAACTGGCCGCAACCTGGGCGCAATACAAGGCACAGGAAAAACTGGTGGCATTGGCCGATAAGTTCGATGTATCGCTGGTGCTGTTCCACGGCCGTGGCGGCACTGTTGGGCGCGGCGGCGGCCCGGTAGAGAAAGCCATGGCATCCCAGCCACCGGGCTCGGTGAAAGGCCGCATCCGGGTGACCGAGCAGGGCGAGATGATCCGCTACAAGTTTGGTTTGCCGCGTGTGGCGTTCAGCAGCTTGTCATCTTATGTGGTGGCGACTCTGCGTGCGACTATGGCACCTAACGCCGCACCCAAAGCGGAGTGGCGCGATTTGATCGAGCGCATGGGCAAGGCAAGCCTTGAGGCTTATCGCGCAGTGGTGCGCGGCCACAAAGACTTCG
>CAXAVL010000269.1:0-5435 GCA_963971905.1 uncultured Cellvibrio sp. | reverse complement strand
ACTTCGCGCGCTATACCTTTTACACTCAAACAGTCGCTGCGGTTGGGAGTCAAGTCAACCTCGATTAGTTTGTCATCGAGATTCAAGTACTCACGCAAATTAGCACCCACAGGCGCGTCAGCTGCCAACTCCCACAGACCTGTATCGTCGTCACCGGCTTTCAATTCTGTTTGGCCGCAGAGCATGCCAAAAGATTCAACACCGCGCAGCTTGGCCTTTTTGATCTGGAAGTCGCCTGGCAATTGCGCACCTATAGTGGCAAAGGGGATTTTAATTCCAACACGCGCATTAGCCGCACCGCAGACCACCTGCGTGGGACCATCAGGCAGACCAGCCACTTGGCAAACACGCAGCTTGTCTGCATCCGGGTGCTGCTCACAGCCGACAATCTCACCGACGATCACGCCAGTAAAATCGCCTGCAACTGATTCAACTGCATCAACTTCAAGCCCGGCCATGGTCAGCTGGGCAACTAATTCATCGGTACCTATGGCTGGGTTAACCCACTCGCGCAGCCAGGATTCACTGATTTTCATAATTCATTCGTTCCATTAAAACTGTTTTAAGAAGCGCAGATCGTTTTCAAAAAACAGTCGCAAATCATTTACGCCGTAGCGCAACATAGCGAGACGCTCTACCCCCATGCCAAAGGCAAAACCAGTATAGGTTTCTGGATCAACGCCACTGGATTTAAACACTTCTGGGTGAACCATGCCGCAGCCGCCCACTTCCAGCCAGCCGGTGTTTTTACACATGCGACAACCCTTGCCGCGGCATTGGGTACACTGGATATCCATCTCGGCCGATGGCTCGGTAAAGGGGAAATAAGATGGGCGGAAACGCACGGGAACATCGGCCTCAAAGAAGGCTTTGAGGAATTGATCCATGGTGCCTTTTAAATCGGCAAAACTGATATTTTTATCGACCACCAAACCTTCAACCTGATGAAACATCGGCGAATGGGTGACATCGGAATCGCAGCGATACACACGGCCAGGGCAAATCACCCGAATCGGTGGCTGCTTGTTTTCCATAGTGCGCACTTGCACCGGTGAAGTATGGGTGCGAAGTACGTGGGTATCGTCCACGTAGAAAGTGTCGTGCATCGCCCGCGCAGGGTGATGGGACGGAATATTGAGCGCTTCAAAGTTGTGGTAGTCATCTTCAATTTCAGGACCCACTTCAACGCTGTAACCGACTGCAGCAAAAATTTCTTCAATACGCTGCAAAGTGCGGGTTACCGGATGCAGGCCGCCCGTGTACTGGCCACGACCAGGCAAGGTCACATCGACCACTTCGCTCGCCAGCTTGGCATTAATCGCCTCTTGCTCTAATAGTGCCTTGCGCAGATTAAGCGCTTCTTGAACGGAATCCTTGGCTTTATTAATTTCAGCACCTGCAGCAGGACGCTCCTCTGCGGATAATTTACCCAACGTTTTCATCAACGCGGTGATGCTGCCATTTTTACCTAAATAATTTACCCGCACTGCATCCAGCGCAGTCAGATCTTGGGCATCGGCAACGAGTTTGAGCGCTTCTTGGGTAAGCGCAGCGAGATTTTCCATCTGCTTTTCCAATTTAAATAGATCACTAATGAGTCGGACTAGATTAGATTTTGCAAGCGAATAACTTCGCCCTAAAGGAACCGCTCCTACTACAGAACAAGCGGTATACGACCGCCACGGACGGCGGAAGTGCAGAAAATGCAGGAGCAATTTTCTGCCAGTTCATCCTGAACATAAAAAAAGGGAAGAACCCTAAAGCCCTTCCCCTTTTCATCGCGTTCGCAAAAGCTCTTGCGAGCTTAAGGTTGTTGGACGATTAAGCAGCCAGAGCTGATTTAGCCTTCGCAACAACAGCAGCAAATGCCGCTTTGTCGTACACAGCCAAATCAGCCAGTACACGACGGTCGAGAACGATGCTCGCCTTTTTCAAGCCAGCAATCAATTGGCTGTAGGACATGCCTTCAGCGCGCGATTGAGCATTGATACGAGTGATCCACAGAGCACGGAAATTACGCTTTTTAACGCGACGATCGCGGTAAGCATACTGACCTGCTTTGATAACGGCTTGCTTGGCAACACGGAATGTACGCGAACGTGCACCGTAGTAACCTTTAGCTGCTTTTAAAACTTTCTTGTGACGACGACGCGCCTCTACACCACGCTTAACACGGGCCATATCTCTATCCTCTCAAAATTCGCAATTAGCGCTGATTAATTAGCACGGAACAAACGTTTTACGCGTGGTACGTCGGCTGCATCAACGATGCTGGTGCCGCGCAATTGACGCTTACGCTTGGTGGTCATTTTGGTCAGGATGTGGCTTTTGTTAGCGTGCTTGAACTTAAAGCCCGCGCCAGTCTTTTTGAAGCGCTTTGACGCGCCACTGTGTACTTTAGCTTTGGTTGCCATGTGATGAAACTCCACACATTTAGGTAAATAGTATTAATAATCAAGGCAGCTAAAAGCCCGACTATTTTCTCTTTTTGGGGGCGATAACCATAGTGAGCTGCTTACCTTCCATCTTGGCAGCCTGCTCAACGGTACCCATTTCAGCCAGATCGGTCTCGATGCGCTGCATCATTTCCATCCCCAACTCTTGGTGGGCGAGCTCGCGGCCACGGAACTTTAACGTTACCTTGGCTTTATCCCCATGCTCTAGGAAGCGCATCAGAGCCTTTAATTTGACCTGATAGTCAGCTTCCTCCGTCCCTGGGCGAAACTTCATTTCCTTCACCAACTGCTGCTTTTGCTTCTTTTTCGCAGCGGCTTTGGTTTTTTTGATTTCAAACAGATGCTTGCCGTAATCCATAATCTTACAGACTATTGGATCGCTATCAGCAACGATCTCCACCAGGTCCAGCGTTGCCGCTTGCGCCTGAGCAAGTGCATCACTCAGGCTCACAATACCGACTTGCTCGCCTTCTGCGTTGATTAAACGAACCTGCTTGGCTTCGATCTGATCGTTGATCCGCGCTTTTTTAGAATTGCCTTTGGCTGCGGGAGCGTTATCTCGTTTGATAGTTGTATCTCCAGTAAATTAATAAAAACAAATCTTTTTTCGCTTGTGCGGTCTTTTAGTCAAAATACTTTCTATTAAGCAGAAATATTTCGACCTCGACGCGCTATATCGGCGGTCAAGTGCGCGATGAAAGCTTCCAGATTCATTACACCCAAATCTTGTCCGTCCCTTGTGCGAACCGCAAGTGATTGATTTTCAACCTCTTTATCGCCAATGACGAGCAGGTAGGGTACCCGCTGAATTGTGTGCTCGCGGATTTTAAAGCCGATCTTCTCATTTCTCAAGTCCGGAATGACGCGAATGCCCTTTTCACGCAAGGCTTTTTCGATCATTTTGACGTAATCAGCCTGATTATCGGTAATATTCATCACCGCAACCTGGGCTGGCGCCAACCAAGTTGGAAAGGAACCTTCATAGTGTTCAATGAGAATACCGAGGAAGCGTTCGAAAGAACCGAGAATGGCGCGATGCAACATCACTGGACGCTTACGGGCATTATCTTCTGCCACATATTCCGCATCCAAACGCTCAGGCAGGACAAAATCGAGCTGTATGGTACCACATTGCCAGGAGCGACCCAGGGCATCTTTGATTTGATATTCAATTTTGGGGCCATAAAAGGCACCTTCGCCCGGCAACTCTTCCCACTCAAGGCCAGATTCACGTAGCGCATGACGCAGGCCATCTTCCGCCTTATCCCAAACTTCATCGCTGCCGGCGCGCTTTTCAGGACGCAACGACAATTTTACCGCGACATCAGTAAAACCAAAGTCGTCGTAAATTGATTTGAGCATTTGGTTGAAGTCAGATACTTCGCTGACGATATGATCTTCTGTACAGAAGATATGTGCATCGTCCTGCACAAAACCGCGCACACGCATAATACCGTGCAGCGCACCGGAGGCTTCATTACGATGACAGGAACCAAATTCCGCCAAACGCAACGGCAGGGCTTTGTGGGAGCGCAAGCCGTGATTGAAGATTTGTACGTGGCCCGGGCAGTTCATCGGTTTAACCGCAAAATCGCGCTTTTCCGATTCAGTGGTAAACATGCCTTCGCGATAGTTTTCCCAGTGACCGGATTTTTCCCAAAGCACGCGATCCATAATCATCGGGGTTTTTACTTCCTGATAACCCCAATCATTTTGTTTGGCGCGCATGTATTGTTCAATTTGTTGCCATAGAGTCCAGCCCTTCGGATGCCAGAACACCATGCCCGGCGCTTCATCTTGCAGATGGAACAAATCAAATTTTTTCGCCAATTTCCGGTGATCGCGTTTGGCGGCTTCTTCGAGCAGATTCAAATAGGCTTTTAATTGTTTGGCATCGGCAAAGGCAGTGCCGTAGATACGCTGCAACATTTTGTTGTTGGAGTCGCCGCGCCAGTAGGCGCCTGAGGTGCGCATCAATTTAAAGTTCAAGCAGAAGCGCATGTTGGGCACGTGTGGGCCACGGCACATGTCAACGTATTCTTCGTGGTGATACAAACCGGGAGTCGCGTCTTTAGGCACGTCGCGATCCAAAATCTCCAGCTTGTAAGTCTCGCCGCGCGCAGTGAAAACGTCGTAAGCTTCTTTCCAGCTAACCGCTTTTTTCACTACGTCATATTCAGTTTTGGCCAATTCCAGCATGCGAGCTTCCAAGCGGGCAACATCTTCATCCGTCAGTTTTTGCTCCAGGTCGATGTCGTAATAAAAGCCGTTGTCGATGGTTGGACCAATGGCCATTTTCACATCGGGAAATAACTGTTTGATCGCGTGACCGAGTAAGTGGGCGCAGGAGTGGCGGATAATTTCCAAGCCGTCTTCGTCTTTCGGGGTAAAGATTACCAAGTCAGCATCTTCAGTAATCAAGTCATGTGCATCAACACGTTGACCATTAACGCGACCACCCAGGGTTGCTTTAGCCAAACCAGCACCAATAGATGCGGCGACTTCATAAACAGAAACAGGATTGTCGAAGGGACGTTTGGAACCGTCAGGGAGAGTAATAACAGGCATGATAAACCTCTGTCAGTGGTGACCCCTACCAAAGGTCACGTGATAAAAAGCGGGAACCGCAAATAAAAAAGCCCGCACCTACGATTGTGCGGGCTGGGGAGTATAGGGGAGCCTAAGGACTAGAGGCAACGAATGGAGCCAAAATCACACTAAATTATTCCATTTAAATCTGCCACGCCAAGGTGATTGCACCAAAATTTTTCCGCGCAGTTTGGTTTTTATTTGGTTCCGTATCCGATTGGTACGACACGCAAACACTCGCGCGTTGCCACGCATAGGTAAACCCTGCCATTAACGAATACTGGTAATGCTCCAAACCTTTGGAGGCACTCCGACCAAATTCATTACCATCCACCAGAATCTGATTGTGGACATAGTTTCCGGTACCACCCAAATACACATACCAACCTT
>CAXAVL010000268.1:0-5485 GCA_963971905.1 uncultured Cellvibrio sp. | reverse complement strand
TGGAGCCGCATCAAAAGTGCCTACCCAACCGCTGTACAAATCGCGCGATGATCGCGGCACCTTCCGCACCGCCACCAACAAACCCGTCGCCGGTGGCATTGGCCCTATCACGCTCAAACCATCGCAAGTTAAACCGCAAGTTGGGCAAGTAGTTCGCCGTGGTGGTTTTGGCCAGCAAGCGGCTGCGCGCAATAGTTTTGGTGGTTAATGAATGAAACGTATCAGTGTTGCCGAGCGCGCTAATTGGCGCGCTTACGCCGAAGAAGTGGGTTTTCATTTTCACACTTTCGACGGCGAACCCTATTGGGATGAAACCGCTTACTATCAATTTAATTTGCATCAAATCGAAAACGATTTAGAAGCGCCCACCGAAGAGCTGCATCAAATGACCATGGATATGGTCGGCGATATCACCCGCAGCGAAGAGATGCTCACGCTGCTCAATATTCCGCGTGATTTTTGGAGTTACATTTGGAATTCCTGGAACAAAGGTGAACCGCATTTGTATGGCCGTATGGATTTGGTCTACAACGGTCTCGGCCCGGCAAAATTACTCGAATTAAATTACGACACACCCACCTCGCTATTTGAAACCGGTTTTTTTCAATGGGTGTGGCTGGAAGATCAAATTAAAAACGGTGTATTGCCTGAACATGCCGACCAATTTAATTCCCTGCACGACAAAATTGAAGCCGCCTTTACGCAACTCAATCTGCCACAACCCTTTTATTTTTCCAGCGTACGCGAAAGTGTAGAAGACAAAGGCACTGTCGATTACTTAATGGATATAGCCGCCCAAGCCGGTGTAGATGTGCGTTATATCGCGCTGGAAGATATTGGTGTAATCACGGATGCACAGGGCAGCGAACAGTTTGTGGATTTGGACGATCAAGCGATCAAGGGTTTATTTAAACTCTACCCTTGGGAACATATGGTGCAGGAAGATTTTGCCAAAGCCATCACCGTCGCTAATACCCAAATGATCGAACCCGCGTGGAAAATGTTGTTATCCAACAAAGGAATTTTGCCACTGCTCTGGCAGCGCTATCCCAATCATCCGAATTTGCTACCCGCTTTTTTTGAGACAGCATCAAGCGAACCGCTGGCGGCAGGTTGGGTGCGCAAACCCTTATTTTCCCGCGAAGGCGCCAATGTGGATTTAATCACTGCCAACGGTGAAAAAATTTCTGCCGCCGGTCCTTACGCCGATGGCCGCTACATTCGCCAAGCGTTTCAGGCTTTACCAAAATTCCGCGACGAACATCGCAACGCCGACACCTACGCCATGCTTGGCAGTTGGGTAGTAGGCGATAGCGCTGCGGGAATTTGCATCCGCGAAGACGCGAGCTTAATCACCAAAGATAGCTCGCGTTTTTTACCGCATATTATTTTGGATTGATCTGTTGTTCACCTGAATTGTTATGCACTAATTACATCTCTAAAAAGGAAATAAATATGAAGTCAATGAGGAAGATACTACTCAGTGTCACGACCAAAAGTGTATTGATTACATGGGGGTTAATTGTCAGCGCTTTTGCTGTAAGCCAGCCGTCTATTTCTCCAGAGACGGCTTGGTTTAAACCTCAGCTTATAGAGAATAACGATGCTATTTGTGACGGTTTACTTGCTGACGCCACCGATAAGTTTTTCTCTGAAGTATCAGAGTCAGAGTTTTATTCTTTCTATAAGTTGAGAGAGCGAGGTGTTCATAATATCAAGGGCTTAAAGCTCCTTGGTGGGCAACAAGTTAGTGAATTGCAGGCTTATGGAACAACGTTTTATCTGCATTCCTACAGGCATCCAGGCTGCGGAGGAGCATGTGAAGCATATCAGTCACTAGTAAGCCCAACTCCCTTTTCAGCGGATGCTGATCGCTCTTTTTTAAGTAAGCAAGCTGCACTAGCGCCGCCAGCGGATAGTTATGATTACTTAATTGCACAAAATGAAACAAAAATACCTTACCTATTGGTCTTAGGAGAATATGGTTCTGCAAAGCATAGGTTAAAAACCTATAGGTTATCTGAGCAGGGGCAATGGAAGTCTGCTTGTGTGATTTCTTTCAAGCCTGATTTAGGTAAAACAAATCAACAAGACTTAAATACAGCGAAAATCGCGGTGCATGAACTTGAGAAGGCAGCCAGCAATATGAGGCTGGGAGCTGGTAATTGCGGCAGTATGCATACTCACTTACGTTGGGGGGCGTTATTAACAGAAAAACTGGAGCAAACACTTTATCGCCCTTGGTCTGTAAAAAGCGCTGGAACTTATCATGGTAATGCCTTTGGGCTTTACGAGCATGTAATAGAGAATTTAAAAATTTGGTCTTTAACTGGGATACAAGCAGCGCAAGCGTTTGATATGTACTCCAAGCAACTTATTGATTCCAAGCAGGAGATGGCAACATTTTATCGACATAATTACCAATGGTCAGAACCCTATGCGTCAAAAATGGCTGACGAAGCTTTAACCGGGGCTATTGCTTACGGTTTTGGTTTCTATATGTACAACACTGGTTTTTATGAAAAAGAAGGTGCTTTACGAGAGGCCATACTTCATAAAGCGCCTATGGACGAGGTTAAAAAACTTGTAAGTGATATAGATTCAGATGATAGCCAATGTTGTGCAGATTATGGCTCCAAGGAAACTTTGCTTAATATTGCAATCAACTATCCTGAGGCACTGCAATATTTGCTTGAATTGGGGCTTGATCCTAATCAGCCAAATACATTTGGGAAAACTCCACTAATGTATGCCGCTCAGAGTAATCAATTAGAAAGTGTTGCGCTTCTGTTGAATAAAAAAGCCGACCCTAATTTATCGACCATAATCCCGCAAGATACCTGCTACTACACACTCTCTAAGTCTGGAATGCGCGCTTTGCACTATGCCGTTCGCTACGCATCGCCTGAGTTAATTAAATTGCTTATTGAGAATGGCGCAGCCCCCATAGTGACAACTTCAGAGCAAACTGGTGGTTATCCAATTGATTGGTTGCGTAAATACACCGCTGCTGGTGCAGAGGAAGTTAATGCCAATATTCCTGCAGATGAGATTCCTGCATTGGAAAAATTGCTGGCTTTACCCTCGCCTGAAGAGGTGGGTAAGCTGGTGTTAAAACTGAATGCAGAGGCCGAAAAAGCCTACGCTGAAAAAAATCTAAAAGAGGCTTATGCATTAACGCAAAAAGTTTTGCAGTTGCAGGCTGCTAACGAGCGAGCACTTTCCAATCTTGGGCTTATTGCTATAAAGTTGGAGAAAACTGAAATCGCCTTAGAGGCGATTCAAAAGTTAATCGATCATGGCGCTGATAAAAAGATGGTTGCCAATGCTTGGTATAACTACGGCATGATTTGCGATTCAACTAAAAACGGTGTTTATTACAATGGCCAGTCTTATTGCACATCCACTCGTGTTCACAATTATTTTTCGTCTTATGTGGCCGCTCCGAGTGAGGTGAGAAAAAATAAGCTGTTTGAAGTTATTGATAGTTCACCTAAGGTTTGCCATTTTAAAGCTGGCAAAATCAAGGTGTTGACGGAATGTGGTTCATCTCCTTGGGAAAATAAAATTTGTGTTGTTTATCCTTCTGAAACAACTATCGACTTGTCAGGGTTTAGCGGTACTTACAAAAACCGAATTGTGACCAAGAAAAACGTCACTGTAACTGAAAATACTCCTGTATATCTTAATAAGGCCGCTAAAACATATGACATGGGCGACACGTCGTTCGGCGTCTATTATCCCAAAGGAAGGTTGTCTCTGCCCATCAAATGGGATGGGGAAGTTTGTGATGAAGACTTTTCTGTGGGTGTGCGTGCAGTAAACAATTAAAGTCTGATCAAAAACTACGTCAGAGTTAAAGTTTACCCTGACGTAGCTTTAGTCCAATACCTTCCAATTCCTTACGCCGACTATCATTGGTTTCCGGGTAAGACAAATCCAGTTTGCTCAGGGTTTGGTTGATCACATTTGAAATAATCAGGCGCGCATTTTTTTTGTCATCAGCGGGAATTAAATACCAGGGCGCTGCGTCGGTGCTGGTGTTGCTTAGGCAATCGGCGTAGGCGCTCATGTAGGTATCCCAATGTTGGCGCTGTTCGATATCAGCGTCGGAAAATTTCCATTGCTTGTCCGGGTTGTCGATGCGGTCGATAAAGCGTTGGCATTGTTCTTCTTTGGATATGTGTAAAAAGAATTTAATAATGCGCGTGCCGTTGCGCACTAAATGGGCTTCTGATTGCACTATGGATTGATAGCGCTCGCGCCAAAAATTTTCTGAGTTGATGTGTTCACAGGGTAGGTTTTGCGCCGCCAATAATTCCGGGCGCACTTTTACAATCAATACTTCTTCGTAATAGGAGCGGTTGAATATGCCGATCCGGCCGCGCTCGGGCAGCGCACAATAACTGCGCCAGAGAAAATCGTGTTCCAGTTCAGTGGCGCTCGGATGCTTGAAACTGTGTACCTGACAGCCTTGCGGATTGATACCTGACATCACATGGCGAATCGCGCCGTCTTTACCTGCGGCATCCATGGCTTGAAAAATAATGAGCAGTGAATAGCGGTTGTCGGCGTAGAGTAATTCTTGCAACTTTTGCAGTTGTTTAGTGCTGCTTTTAAGCTGTTTTTTATAATCATCTTTGGAATGATAGAGCGGGTCTACATGCGTGGCCCGTTGCTGTAAATCCAGCTGGGCATTAGTCGGGATAAGGTAGTCAGCCAAGTCGATGGTGGTGTTTTTTTTCATCCGATAACTCCTTTGTCGCGGTGAATTCTATGACGAGTCTACTCTTGTCTGTTTGCGGCGTTGATCTCATCAAGTTCTTGTGCAGAAATTAAATGCGGCAATGGGCCTGACTGTGTGGCGATGGTTTCCGCTTCATCGCCCGCGTGTAACAGGCGTCTGGCTTTTACTTGCAGTTCTATCGCGCGGCGGCTGAAATCCAACCCTTCCAATAAACTTTCCAAATCGCTCGCTGACAATACGCCGTTGACGGCAGACTCCAGCAGTTGGCGCCGAGCATCCCGATGGGCGTTGCGCAGCCCCTCAACCAGTTCACTGAGTTGCTGGTTGTTGGCTGATAAGTCGGCATCCAGACAGTGAGCGGCTTGTTTTAACAGTTGCTCCAAGGCATCGCGTATAACTTTGTCGGTCAGTGCTACGTGCTCTTTTGCCAGTCGGCGCAAGCCCGGCACCAATCGCGCAGATTCCTGCGAGTAGCGCGTTGCATAGAGTGCCCCTGCGAGTTGATTGGCGGTCTTGGGTTCCATCACATCGGGACGAATACTGGTGATAAAACTACTGATACTGCTACCCAGTGTATGAATGGCCTCGGTGCGGCGTGTGAGTTCGGGAGTATGGCTGGCGCCGCTGAGTGCATCGCGTAGCAGGCTGCTGAGTATGTCGGACAGGCGCGCCATTTCCTGATTGAGCGCGGCCACTGCCAGCGCGGGTGTGCCACTGAGGGTGCTATCTAAATAGTGT
>CAXAVL010000267.1:0-5523 GCA_963971905.1 uncultured Cellvibrio sp. | reverse complement strand
CCAGCCACCAATTGCTGGTCACGCTGGAAGAAAATGCCATCGCAGGTGGCGCTGGCAGCGGCGTGTGCGAATACCTCAACAGCCGCGCCTTGACCGTACCGGTTTTGCAGCTGGGTTTTGGCGATGAATTCGTCGAGCACGCCAGCCAAAAACAGCAGCTGGCCAGCCAGGGGCTGGATGCAAAATCTATCGCCGAACGCATCAGCCAGCGCTTGAGTACCGCCGCCAACACCCGCTTAGCCGCACGCTAAACTCGATCTTGGCGGTGCAAGCGCCAAGTGGTGCTAGTATTGATTAACACCACCACTTTCCATCGATCTAATCTGCGAGGAGCGTTTTACCTTGTCATCCTCTAAAGCCGATCACTCCCAAGGGCTACTGTTATTCAGGCTGCACAACCAACAGGTGTTCGGCTTGGGCACCCTCAAAATTCAAGAGTTAGTGCCTTATCAGCCCGTAACCGCCATGGTCAACCAGCACCGCAGCATTTTGGGCGCACTGAATATTCGCGGGCACACCATGCCTATAGTTGATCTGGCGGCAGCCGTTGGCAAAGGCGCCACCCCCAAAGACGTGTTGGCGAGCAGTTTTATTATCGTCACTGATGTGCAGCGCCTCAAAGTAGGCTTTCTCGTGCGCCAAATAGAACGCATCACCGACACTAATTGGCGCGATATCAGCGCGCCAGATAAGGTGTTAGGTAAAGATATCTACATCACCGGTGTCACCCGGGTGGACGATCAACTGGTACAACTGCTGGATGTAGAAGTGATCATGGCGCGCCTGTTCCCACTCGATCCGTCCAAGGCCACCGCGACCATTAACGATGTAGAACGCGAACAACTGCGCCCTATGCGCATTCTGTTGGTGGATGACTCGCGCACCGCACGCAAACAACTGAGCGACTCGCTCGACGCCATCAATGTGCACTACCAAGTGACCGATGACGGCCAAAAAGCCTTGGAAATCATGCGCAACGCCGCCAATCAGGGTCAGCCTATCGACCTACTGGTCAGCGATATCGAAATGCCCGGCCTCGACGGCTACGAACTCGCCTTTGCCGTGCGCGACGATAAAAAATTGGCTGGCGCCTACATTATTTTGCACACATCTCTATCCAGCAGCATCAGCGTAAGCCAGGCCCGCCAAGTCGGCGCCGACGAGGCGCTCACCAAGTTTGATGCACGCGAATTAATCGATGCGATGCTGCGGGGGGCGGGGAAGAAAACACATTAATCACTCAGCTTAGCACCCCACCCGCAAACCTTTCCGCCAGAAAATCAATAAACAACCTCACCTTGGGCGCCAAGTGGCGCTGCTGGGGGTAGACGACCCAGACGCCAGCGTCTTTGAAGCGGTGATGGTCGAGTACAGAGATGAGGCGGCCGCTGGCGATATGTTCATCCACGTAGTAGTCCGGCAGTTGCGCTAAGCCCAAGCCTTTGAGGGCGGCGTCGACCAGTGCGGGGCCGGAGTTGGCTTGCCAGTTGCCGTGCACGACTAAATCCTTGCGCTGCCCCTGATCTTGCAGCAGCCAGTAGCCGCGGGTGCCGACTAAGCAGTTGTGGCGCTCCAGCTCGGTGAGGGTTTGCGGGGCGGAGACGCGCGCGAAGTAATCAGGCGAGCCGACGATATATTCCTGCCGGTCGCACAGGCGCTTGGCGACCAGGGTGGATTCGCGCATCACCCCCATGCGGATCGCCAGATCAAATCCCTCATCAATCAGCTCCACTTGTCGGTTGCTGAAATACATATTCACCTTCAACTGCGGGTGGAGCAGTTGGAAATCGTTCACTAATGGGGCGATATAGCGATCGCCAAAAGTGGTGGCGGCGGTGATTTTGAGCAGTCCGGTCGGCTGCCCCTGATGGTGCTGTAGTAGGGATTCGGCCTCACGCAGCCCATCAAACAGATGACGGCAGCTCTCGTAATATAGCTGACCGCCATCGGTAAGACTGATCTGGCGTGTAGTGCGGTAGAGTAATTGGGTGCCGAGCTGCAGCTCCAACTGGCTGACCAAGCGGCTAACGTGGGAGTTGGATACTTGTAGCTCCCGCGCCGCCGCAACAAAACTCCCAAACCGGACCACAGCGATAAACGCTTCTACCCGCTCCCAATGTTGCATTGTTGCTCCAGTGCAATAATTAAGTGATTGTTAGGTAGCTTATTGCCAATGAGTCACTAGTCTACACTTTGCCCCCAGAAAATCCTCTCAAACCGGAATCAGGAGCCTTTATGAAATCACGCGCCGCTATTGCCCTCGCTGCAGGCAAGCCATTGGAATTGGTCGAGATCGACGTAGCAGGCCCCAAGGCCGGTGAAGTATTGGTGCGCATAGTGGCGACCAGTGTGTGCCATACCGATGCCTACACATTGTCTGGCGCTGACCCGGAAGGCGTATTCCCGGCAGTGCTCGGCCATGAGGGCGCAGGAATCGTAGAGGCTGTGGGCGAAGGAGTGACCAGCTTGAAAGTGGGCGACCATGTAATTCCGCTCTACACCGCCGAATGCGGCAAATGCAAATTCTGCCTGTCAGGCAAAACCAACCTGTGTGGCTCAGTGCGCGCAACCCAAGGCAAGGGCTTGATGCCCGATGGCACCACCCGCTTCTCATTTGAAGGCAAGCCGCTATTCCACTACATGGGCACCTCGACTTTCTCTGAGTACACGGTACTGCCGGAAGTGTCGCTCGCTAAAGTGTCCAAAGAAGCGCCGCTGGATAAAATCTGCCTGCTCGGCTGCGGCGTTACTACCGGTATCGGCGCAGTAATCAACACCGCTAAAGTCACCCCCGGCTCGACTGTGGCAGTTTTTGGTTTGGGCGCTATCGGCCTCGCGGTAATTCAGGGTGCGCAGATGATGAACGCCAGCCGCATCATCGCTATCGATGTAAACCCCGACAAGTTTGAACTCGCCCGCCAGTTCGGTGCGACCGATTTTGTGAACCCCAAAGACCATAGCGCGCCCATCCAGCAGGTGATTGTAGATATGACCGACGGCGGCGTGGACTACTCGTTTGAATGTATCGGCAATGTGAACGTGATGCGCTCGGCGCTGGAGTGCTGCCACAAGGGTTGGGGCGAATCGATCATTATCGGTGTCGCGGGTGCGGGGCAGGAAATCTCAACACGCCCATTCCAACTGGTGACTGGCCGCGTGTGGAAAGGTTCGGCGTTTGGCGGCGTAAAAGGCCGCAGCCAATTGCCCGGTTATGTAGAGCGCTACATGAAAGGCGAGATCAAGATCGATGAATTTATCACCCACGATATGCCGTTCGATAAGATCAATGAAGCCTTTGAATTGCTGCACGAAGGCAAAAGTATCCGCACCGTGTTGCATTACTGATCGAGGGAGCGACCATGAGCCAAATAACCGAGATCGCCGCTAACAAAAGCTTTGGCGGCTGGCACAAACGCTTCAAGCATTACTCCAGCACACTCAGCTGCGAGATGATTTTTGCGGTCTATCTACCACCACAAGCAGAGACACAAAAAGTGCCGGTGCTTTGGTGGTTGTCCGGCCTGACCTGCACTGACGAAAACTTTATGCAGAAGGCGGGCGCCCAGCGCATCGCGGCGGAACTGGGTATCGCCATTATCTGCCCGGATACCAGCCCACGCGGACTCGATTTGCCCGGCGAACACGACAGCTACGATTTTGGTTCAGGCGCCGGTTTTTATGTGAATGCCACCCAGGCGCCCTGGAAAACCAACTATCAAATGTACGATTACGTGACCCAGGAATTGCCCGCATTAGCAATGGCCAACTTACCGCTCAATGGGCGCGAATCCATTAGCGGCCATTCCATGGGTGGCCATGGCGCACTGGTATTGGCCTTGCGTCAACCCGATCGCTATGCCTCAGTATCGGCATTTGCCCCCATTACCACCCCAAGCAATTGCCCTTGGGGTGAAAAAGCTTTTAGCAACTATTTGGGCACTCAACGCGGCACCTGGGCGCAATACGATGCCTGTAAGCTGATTTCCACTCGCCAATCGCGGCAGGAATTATTTGTCGATCAGGGCGAGGCTGATAGCTTTATCGCGGAGCAACTCAAGCCCGAACAGCTGCTGGCAGTTTGTAAAGAAGTGGAGCATCCGCTGATTTATCGCAGCCACGCCGGTTACGACCACAGCTACTTTTTTATCGCGAGTTTTATTGAGGAGCATTTGCGCTATCACGCAACGCATTTGTTCCGCAGTTAAGTCAACCAGTGGGAGTATCAGAGAAACACAAAAGAGGGATATTCAAGGAAGGTACTACTGGGGGAAGGGTGGAAACTCAAATCCTTTTGAGCTCACTAAACCACTCACTCATATCATGGTCATGCCAGTTATTTATACACTTGGTTTTTAAAAAAACCCAATGCACAGCAACACAAATGTGACGTACGTCCTGTATTTGTCGCCAAATACATCTAGATATTACAAAGCATTACAGTATTTTTGTGATTGGCATCAAATAACACCTACAAAAAAAGCGCCAAAGGGCGCTTTTTTTGTAATAAGTGGAATTAGTTAATTGCTGTGCGCAAAACGTTTACGCAAGACAAACAACACAGTGAAAGCAACAATCAGGAACGCTGGAAACAGAGCAAGATTTTGCAATGTTGCCTGGCCTGCAGTTAGCTCCACCGCCTCAGCCGGAATACCACTGGCAATCGCTTCTGCTTTAGCATCATCCAGCCATCCACCAATTACCGGATTCCACATGCTCATGGAGAACATGCCCGCACCACCCAATAGCGACATACCCAAGGCGCCGGTTTTGGGTTGGTATTCGCTGATAAACCCAATCATAGTCGGCCAGAAATAGGTTACGCCCAGCGCAAACACCATCGCAGCGATATAAATCAATCCCCCAGAGGCGATGCTCAACAAGTAAATCCCGATAGTCGTCACCACCGCCGACATCAGCAACACACCAACCGGATTAAGCGCTTCCACAATCGGCCCTGCAAAAAAGCGCCCCAGCGCCATCAAGCCGGTAACCAGCGCAAGCACCAACATAGGGTGCGCACCCGATGCGCCAAAAATACGGTCTACCCATTGCTGGGTGCCGAATTCAGATGCGGCAGTTACGGTCATGCAGAAGAACATAAAAATAAACAGCGGAGAGAAAAGCGCTTTGATATTGGTTTTAGTCGAAGTCTCGGAGTTCGCCATAGTCGGGAACGGCTGCCCAAAAATCATCACGCCGTAAATAATGGTGGGGATAATCATAATCGCAATTTGCCACTGCCAATCAAGCCCCAGCTTGGTCATCAGGCTCGATATCAAAGCACCAATCACAATGCCGCCGGGGAACCAGACGTGGAATTTATTGAGCATCGCCGTTTTGCGGGTGTGATAAATATCGGCGATTAATGGATTGCAAGCGGCTTCCACCGAGCCATTAGCAAAGCCAATAAAAAAGCTCGATAACAACAGCGTGACAAAACCATTGGCGGTAATGGTCAGAATCAAACCGAGCAGATGGCAGGCAAATGCCAAATACATCAGTGTGCGTGCGCCCACGTGGTTG
>CAXAVL010000266.1:0-5536 GCA_963971905.1 uncultured Cellvibrio sp. | reverse complement strand
TTCGCTGGCTGAGTGCTATTTGCTGCTTGGGCGTATTATTGGTTGCTCAAGCTGCCCAGTCGGCTAACGTCAATGGTGTGCGCGTTTGGCGCGCTCCAGACCACACCCGCATAGTGTTGGACTTGGATGCTCCGGTGCAACACAGTCTCACCCTTGCCGGTAACCCCGACCGTATTATTCTCGATGTGCCCAACAGTAAGTTGCGCGGCGACTTGGCCAAGCTGCCGCTCGCCGACACCCCGGTGATGGTGATTCGCAGCTATGTGCACAACAAAACAGATTTGCGTTTAGTGCTGGATTTAAAAGCCAAGGTCGCACCCAACAGTTTTGCGCTCAAGGCGCACGCGGGCATGCACGACCGTTTGGTTATCGATTTGTACGATGAAGTCACGCCGGCAAATTCGACCACTGTTGCGACTACAGCGCCATCGCCGGCACCCGCCACCAAACCTGTCGCGGTGCAAGACAAGCCTGCGGTGAGTGCTCCTGCTCCCGCCCCTGTTACTACCGTTGGTGCTGATCTCAGTGGCAAACGTTTTATTGTGATCGCAGTGGATGCCGGGCACGGCGGTGAAGACCCGGGTGCAATGGGGCCAAATCGTCTGCGCGAAAAAGAAGTTACCCTCGCGATCGCCAAAGAGTTGGTTGCTGCGATAAATGCGCAGCCGGGCTTTACCGGCAAGTTAACTCGCACTGGCGATTATTTTATCCCGCTTAAAAAACGCCGCGACTTGGCGCGCAACATGAAAGCGGATTTGTTTGTCTCCATCCACGCCGACGCCTTTACCAAAGCCAGTGCGCGCGGCGCTTCGGTATTTGCGCTTTCGCAAAATGGTGCGACGTCGGAAACCGCGCGGTTTTTAGCGCAGCGCGAAAATGAATCGGATTTGATTGGCGGTGTGGGCGATATCAGCCTCGGCGATAAAGATCAGGTGCTCGCTGGAGTGCTGGTAGATCTATCGATGACCGCGACGCTTAATTCAAGTTTGCAAGTGGGACATCATGTACTGAATTCCATGGGTAGCATGGCGCATTTGCATAAACGCCATGTAGAGCAGGCGGGTTTTATGGTGCTTAAGTCGCCAGATGTTCCCTCCATTCTGGTCGAGACCGGTTTTATTTCCAATCCAGAAGAAGCGCGTAAGTTGGCGACTCCGGCTTATCGCAAACAAATGGCGCAATCGGTTTTTTACGGTATCAAACAGCATTTTTATCAGCATCCACCTGCGGGAACCTATGTGGCAGCACAATTGGAATCCGGCGCGCTGAAAGATTTTGAGCGGCAGCATACAGTTGCGCGGGGCGATAGTTTATCCGGCATTGCGGCGCGCTATGGCGTGTCTATGCAGAGTTTGATGCTGCACAACAATATGCGCGGTACCACGGTGAATTTAGGGCAGACATTAAAAATTCCCGCTGGCGGTGCTGCGCTTGCCAGCCGACCAGTCGCGCGCCCGAGTTACACGCCGCCGCCAGCCGCGCCGCGCCAGCACAAAGTCGTAGCAGGAGATACTCTCTCCCGCATTGCCTCGCGCTATGGAGTGAGCATTGCCGCGATTCAGCGCCACAACAACATGAAAAACGCCACGGTAAAAATTGGTCAGACGATTAAGATTCCGACCTCCTGATATCTTCACGTGATTTGCATCCCATGAGAAAAATTAAATTACTCAGCCCGCGCCTCGCGAACCAAATCGCTGCAGGTGAAGTGGTGGAGCGGCCATCATCTGTTATTAAAGAGCTGTTAGAAAACTCGCTCGACGCGGGTGCCACGCGTTTGGAAATCGATATCGAAGAGGGCGGTATTAAATTGATGCGCGTGCGCGATAACGGCGGCGGTATCGATAAAGACGATTTGCCGCTTGCACTCAGCCGCCACGCCACCAGCAAAATTTATGAATTGGATGACCTTGAAGCTGTTGCAACCTTGGGCTTTCGCGGTGAAGCCCTCGCGAGTATCAGCTCGGTCGCGCGTCTGGCCTTAATCAGCAGTACCAATGAAGACAGTGCAGGTTGGCAAGTAGTCGCCGAAGGGCGTGATATGGAAACCCAATTGTCGCCAGCGCCCCATCCGCGCGGCACTACGGTTGAAGTGCGCGATCTATTTTTTAATACCCCCGCACGCCGCAAATTTTTGCGCACCGATAAAACCGAATACACCCATCTTGAAGATGTTGTAAAACGCTTGGCGCTCTCGCGCTTTGATGTCGCATTTAATTTGCGCCACAACAATCGCGCGATTTATTCCTGGCGCGCGGGCGATTCGCAATTGGAGCAAGAGCGCCGCGTGGCGCAAGTCTGCGGTCCGGCGTTTATGGAAAACGCGGTGCATATCGATATAGAGCGAGGGTCGCTGCGCCTGTGGGGCTGGGTTGCGCTGCCGACTTTTTCCCGCAGTCAGGCCGACCTGCAACACTTTTTTGTCAATGGCCGCGCGATTCGCGACAAGCTGGTCAGCCATGCGGTGCGTCAAGCGTATCAGGACGTTTTATATCATGGTCGTCATCCCGCATTTGTGTTGTATCTGGAATTAGATCCTTCGACGGTTGATGTGAATGTGCATCCCACCAAACACGAAGTGCGCTTTCGCGATAATCGCAGCGTGCACGATTTTATTTATTCAAGTTTGCATCACGCCCTTGCCAAAGTGCGCCCGGAAGATACGCTGGCCAAACGCGAATTGGGTGAAGGTGCCGATGAAACGCCCGGCGTAAATCCGTTTGCTTTGTCATCGGCGCGCCCCATTCAAGGTCTTGCCGCCGGTGAATTTAAGGGCCAGGAGACGATGGGTTTTCGCGCTGCATCGGCAAGCAATAACTACCCGGCGAGTTATCAACCTGCAGCAATTTCTCCTGCAGATGTGCGTGAGCAGATGGGCGCTTATGGTGAACTGCATCGCCCCGCGAACACGGCGGCAACCTATAGTTTGCCCGAGTCAGCTGAAGAAGAAATCCCGCCACTGGGTTATGCCATTGCGCAATTAAAAGGCATTTATATTCTGGCGGAAAATGCGCAGGGTTTAATTGTGGTCGACATGCACGCAGCGCACGAGCGAATCACCTACGAGCGCATGAAAGAATCCTTTGCCTGCGGCGGCATTCAAACCCAACCGCTGTTGGTACCTGAGAGTATTGCCGTCAGTGAAAAAGAAGCGGATTGCGCCGAAAACTTTCATGATATTTTTAAATCGCTCGGTTTTGAATTGCAGCGCGCCGGGCCAGAGACATTACTCATCCGCCAACTGCCGGTGATTTTGAATCGCGCCAAAGTAGAGCAGTTGGTGCGCGATGTGTTATCCGATTTGATCGAACACGGCAGCAGTGAGCGCATCCAGCATCACATCAACGAAATTCTCGGCACTATGGCCTGCCATGGTTCGGTGCGTGCCAATCGCAAATTAACCATTCCTGAAATGAATGCACTGCTGCGCGATATGGAAGCAACTGAACGCAGCGGTCAGTGCAATCACGGCCGCCCCACATGGCTGCTGCAATCGCTCGATGACCTCGACAAAATGTTTATGCGTGGGCAATAGCCAATGAGTGCAACAGCAAACAAATTGCCGGTGATTTTTTTAATGGGGCCAACGGCCTCCGGCAAAACCGATCTCGCTATTGCGCTGCGCCAACATTTGCCTGTGGAATTGATCAGTGTAGATTCCGCTCTGGTTTATCGTGGTATGGATGTGGGTTCGGCCAAACCCTCTGCGCAAGAGCAGGCGCTGGCGCCGCATCGCCTGATTGATATTCGCGATCCCGCTGAGCCTTATTCAGTCGCCGATTTTTTAGCGGATGCCGAGCGCGAAATTCAAGCGATTCATGCGCAGGGGCGAATTCCGCTGCTGGTCGGCGGTACCATGCTGTATTTTCGCGCGCTGCTCGATGGTTTGGCAGAAATGCCTGCGGCAGATGCGGAAGTGCGCGCGCAAATTGAGCGCGAGGCAGAAGAGTTTGGTTGGCCGCATATTCATGCGCGGCTGGCATTGGTTGATCCGGAAACCGCAGCAGAGATTCACCCTAATCACTCGCAGCGGGTGAGTCGCGCATTGGAAGTGTATCGTGTAAGCGGTAAAACCATGGCGCAATTGCGACAGACGCAGCATCAGTCATCCTCCGCGCCATCATTTTGCGAGCGCTACAATGTTTGTCAATTGGCGATAGCGCCGCGTGATCGTTCCATCCTGCATCAGCGTATCGCTACGCGGTTTGAAAAAATGCTCGGTAGCGGATTGGTTGATGAGGTGAAATGTTTGCATGCGCGTGGAGATTTGCATCCGGACTTGCCGGCAATTCGCGCAGTGGGGTATCGTCAGGTGTGGGATTATCTCGATGGCAGTTTGAATTACAGTGAGATGACCGAGCGTGGAATTATTGCTACGCGACAATTAGCTAAGCGCCAATTTACCTGGTTGCGTGGCTGGTCGACAGCACCAAATAATGAACTACACTGGTTATACACCGAGACTGAGCAAGGAATTTCACTCACAAAGGAAGAAATTGTGCGTTGCGCCTTGAATTTTATAGGCTCTGCAGCCATATAATGCCTACGTGAGAAACCTAGTCAGATTTTCATGCTTTCTTCCACCTCCTCCTTACTCGATGTACTAGGTGTTTTAGGTGGGTAATTACTATAATTTTTTATTTTCCCTAGGAGATAAACATGTCAAAAGGGCATAGCTTACAAGACCCTTACCTGAACGTTCTGCGCAAAGAGCGTGTGCCGGTATCCATCTACTTAGTAAATGGTATTAAGTTACAAGGCCAGGTTGAGTCATTTGATCAGTTTGTCGTGCTGTTGAAAAACACTGTAAGCCAAATGGTTTACAAGCATGCAATCTCCACTGTAGTTCCATCGCGCGCAGTACGCGTACCGCTGCTGAACGAAGCAGGTGGTATCGAAGGCGAAGAAGACGAGCAGGCCGAGTAATTATCAAATCATTGATACAACCTCGAGGTCGCTAATTGTTTTTTGATCGCCCTGAATCGGGTGAACTGGCAGTGCTGGTTCACCTGAATTTATCTCACGGCCAAGACGCCGAAGACCCCCGCGAATTTGAAGAGCTGGTATTGTCCGCAGGTGGCGATCCGGTAGCCTTTCTTACTGGCGGTACTCGTATTACTCCCACCGCCAAATTTCTTATCAGTACCGGCAAGCTACAAGAGCTGGCCGATTTGGTTGCTGAACATAAAGCCGAACTGGTGATTTTTAATCACACCCTGACTCCCAGCCAAGAGCGCAATTTGGAGCAAGTACTGCAGTGTCGCGTGCTCGACCGCACTGGTTTGATTCTGGATATTTTTGCCCAGCGCGCGCGCACCTTTGAAGGTAAGTTGCAGGTAGAGCTTGCACAGTTGCGTCATACCGCGACGCGCTTGATTCGCGGCTGGACGCATCTCGAGCGGCAAAAGGGTGGTATTGGATTGCGCGGTCCGGGTGAAACCCAGCTGGAGACAGATCGGCGTTTGCTGCGCAATCGTATCAGTATGATCGAACAGCGCTTGGAAAAAGTGCGTTCCCAGCGCGATCAAGGGCGCCG
>CAXAVL010000265.1:0-5661 GCA_963971905.1 uncultured Cellvibrio sp. | reverse complement strand
GCCGCTTTAGTCGGCTGGCCATCTTTATCAAACGCTATGGACGCTGGCGGACCCCACACAACTAATTCTTTTGATGGTGTTTCGCTGGCGAGATTTTCTACCAGTACTGCTAAACGGCGCGGTGCAGCAAAAGGTTTGATTGCGGTAAAGGATAATTCCGCCGCTTTCAGATTATTTTCGATGGTCTCGGCAAAAGAGGCCATCAAGTTTTTTAACGCTTTGGGTGGTAACTCTTCCGTACCCAACTCAACTAAAAAATCAGCAGACATTATTTTTCCTCCGCAACAGCAGCAACAGAGCCTTCAGCGGCACTTGAAATCAAAAGTTCGTTTCGCAGGGCTTCAGGTGCAAGCGGGAAGCCGAGGTTTTTGCGGCTATCGTAATAGGCCTGGGCAACAGCGCGGGACAGAGTGCGTACACGCAAAATAAAACGCTGGCGCTCGGTTACGGAAATTGCGTGGCGCGCATCGAGCAAGTTGAATGCGTGCGAAGCTTTCATCACCATTTCGTATGCAGGCAGCGGCAGATTTTTTTCCATTAAGCGCTGGCTTTCACTTTCGTAAAAATCAAAGCTGGTAAATAGGAAGTTGGTGTCGGCCTCTTCAAAGTTGTAGGTGGATTGCTCCACTTCGTTTTGATGGAACACATCGCCGTAGGTGACCTTGTCGCCGTTGGGATTAATCGTCCAGACCAAGTCGAATATCGAATCCACACCCTGCAGGTACATAGCGATACGCTCGATACCGTAGGTAATTTCACCGGTAACTGGGAAGCACTCCAAACCGCCGACTTGTTGGAAATAAGTAAATTGCGTTACTTCCATACCGTTGAGCCACACTTCCCAACCCAGACCCCAAGCGCCCAAGGTTGGCGATTCCCAGTTGTCTTCAACGAAACGGATGTCGTGCACCAGGGTGTCTATACCCATCTCGCGCAGCGAACCCAAATAGAGTTCCTGAATATTGGCGGGCGAGGGTTTGAGCGCTACCTGAAATTGATAGTAGTGTTGCAAGCGGTTGGGGTTTTCACCGTAGCGGCCGTCTTTGGGGCGGCGGCAGGGCTGCACATACGCAGCATTCCAGGTTTCCGGGCCAATGGCGCGCAGGAAAGTGGCCGGGTGAAAAGTACCGGCGCCGACTTCGAGGTCGAGTGGTTGCAGAATCACGCAGCCTTGGCGCGCCCAATAATCTTGCAGGGCGAGAATCAAACCCTGAAAAGTGCTTACGTCATAACGTTTTTCGGACATGGTAGACCTAATCGGTTAAAGGTGGTCAGTAGGAATTGACGATAGAAAAATGCGGCGATTATAGCTGCCAACGCCCGCTAATGGCAGGGCTGGGTCAACATCCGTAAAAAATCCTCTGGACGGAGAACAAATCCTGTAGCGATTACACCAATATCCACTTGCTACAACCCTGTTTAATTAAGCCGATAACAACAACATCTTTCATAAAACGAGGAAACCCTATGGATACCCAACAGAAATTCAGCTCCATCACCATCGCCCTGCACTGGGTGATAGCGCTCAGCATCATCGCCATGTTGGGAGTTGGTTTTTATATGTCAATTAACGAGTACTACCCGCTGTACGACTGGCATAAATCCTTTGGTGCTGATTTTTTTAGTGGTGCTTGTACGGATTTGGTGGCGAGTGAAAAACGGCTGGCCGGTGCCGGTGCGTGCTTATCCAGCGTTGGAGCATCGGTTGGCGCAGGTTACTCATTGGGTATTGATTGTCGGTACGGTGTTGATGCCAATCTCGGGCATGATGTATTCCGGTCTGGGGGGCTGGGGCATCAAGGTATTTGGCTGGGTGATGGTGGCGGGAAACAAGAATCCGGTAACCGGTCAGACCGCACCTATCCATGCCGGCTTGGCAGAGCTGGGTGAGTTTACCCATGAGTGGTTAGGATATGTGTTGGTAGTCGCAATTACCCTTCACCTTGCTGGTGCACTTAAGCATCACTGGCTCGATAAAGACCGCACCCTTTTGCGCATGTTGGGGCGCTAACCGCCTGCGCCGAGCGCCGAATTAGTGCGTTGTTACGGCCGTTTTACGCGCCGAGTAAAGCCCACGTAAACACTGAGTAAATCCAGCGTAAAAGCCGATTTGGGTGGGTTTTAATCCAGCCGGCACAGGCCTATGTTGTAATCACAGCGCGAGTGAAGTGGCCGATAATTCGGTCGCCACCCCCCTGGATCACAACTATTGTCATGGGGTTTGTTATGAAAAATTTAAGTGTGTTTGCGTTAGCGGCGAATGACCATTTGGTACAGCCAGAAGAGTTCAGCGATGTGCAGGCAGATACCCCCGCACTGGCGATTTTCACCGATTTCCGCAGCCACAAGCCGCATATGGTCGATAGTCACCTAGAGGCGACCGAGGCGCTGGAAATGATGCTGGCGGAAGATGTCACCACCAAACTTGTAGTCGATGACCATAAAGAGTTCATCGGTGTAATTGGTGCGGATGATCTGGCTGATCACAATATGCTGCTCAAACAAATGGCGCTGCATATCAAGCGCGATGAGTTATCGGTGCGCGATTTAATGCACGCCCGCGCCGGCATCCGCGCGATTGAATACGATCAACTTAAATTGGCAACCGTGGCGGATCTGGTCTCTACCATGAAAAAGTCCCATCAGACGTATTTGCTGGTGGTCGATAAAGATGCCCATCATATTCGCGGTATTGTGTCGGCACGGGACATCGCCCGCCGTTTGCATGCGCCGGTTGAGATCGAAAAAGAGCTGACGTTTGTGGATATTTTTACTGCGGTGAAAGCGCATTAAATAATCATTAAGAAGGGCTTCTGTCGTTGTGTGATAGAAGCCCTTACTTTGATATATTTACTGAAGGTCAGTTTTAGAAAAAGCTGCGGCTTTTCCGTAGTAGTAATACTAACAATCCGCTCAATAACAACAACAAAGCAGTAGGTTCAGGCACTTGCTTTATTGGTGCATCTTTCACTAATAAGGTACTAGTAAACTCATGTTTCCATTCAGACGCGTTTAAGCTTGATGCATCGTAAAAGATTGCCCCATAACCCGGAGGAGGAGGTAGCGTAGTTGGTCGATACATCATTGCACCACCCACTCCCCCATTATCCAATCTGAACAAGCCTTGGCTACCGAGGATGGGCCAAGTGATGGTCTCATCATCACTATAGATTGTGGTGTGCTCTCCTAATCCATTCACATCAAAAATATCGTAAATAACATCAAATTCAGCTGCGAGATCGAAGCTTTCAACAAATCCGAACTCTTCGTTTGAAAACCAACCAGAGAAATCACCGAATAGATTGTCCCACAGGTGTTTTACTTCTGCCTGCGTTGGTAATCGCCAGCCGATATAGGTCGAGTCCAATTGATTCAATGTGGACATGAGGGTTTGGTTGTTGGTGATACCAAAATCCAACCAGACAAGGCCGGTGGAGGTTTCGAGGGCGGCTTTATTGTCACCGAGTGTGAAAGCATCAGCTTGTTGAATGGGCAAAGCGTTTACTAGCGAAGAAAGCGCTATTGTGGCAGCTGCCAATAGGGCTTTGAATTGTATTTTAGGCATGTAGAACTCCATTTTTAACATATGTGGTCGCTCGCTTGGCCGACGCCGTGGAATTCTACTTGAAAATAACCAAATTTTTCTTACTTTTGTATGTTAGTCAGGGCAACTCAAGTGCAAATGATTTTCCGCCAATGGCCTTCAATTGAAATAATGCTCGTTCAGTTCACGCATCTTTTCCGGTAAGCTGCGCGCACTTTTTGTTGTACTGGCGCAGGTTTCATGAAAGACCATTTGGCTCCCCTTATTTTTAAACTGCTGGCGCTCCTGCCATTGGGGGCGTTGCGTGCACTGGGCTACCTGATTGGCTCAATGATGTGGCTGCTCAATGGCCGCGCCGCCAAGGTCACGCGCGAAAATATCGCGCTCTGTTTTCCTGAACTTTCCGTTGCTGATCAAACCCGTCTCGCCCGTCAAAGCCTGCGTGAAACTGCCAAAACGGCGATGGAAGCCGGTGCTATTTGGCGCAACTCCTGGCCTTGGTTGCAGGGCAAAATTGTCGCGCTGGAAGGCGATGAAATCCTGCGCGCAAAATTGGCCGAGGGGAAAGGGGTGTTGGTGCTGGCGCCGCATCACGGCAATTGGGAAGTAGTTGCACCCTATCTGGCGAGCATCGCCAATCTCACCGCTATGTATCAACCGCTCGATAACCCCAAGATGGATGAGTTGGTGCTGGCCGGGCGCAGTAAACTGAACATCACTATGGCGCCCACCAATCGCAAAGGGGTGATGATGCTGTTCAAGGCGCTGCAGGGCGGCACGATTGTAGGCATACTGCCCGACCAGGTTCCGGGGCGCGATGCGGGCATTGAAATCGCACCTTTTATGGGGCAGCCAGCCTTAACCATGACGCTGGTGCATGGTTTGGCGCAGCGCACCGGGTGCGCGGTCTGTTCCTGTTATGCCGAGCGGGTCAGCGGCGGTTTTAAAATGGTAGTGTTAGAGGCCGATGTGGCTATTTACAGCGAAGATCAGGCAACTGCAGTTGCCGGTTTGAACGAGAGTGTTGCCGCTTGTGTGCGACGCGCGCCCGCCCAGTATCAGTGGGAGTACAAGCGCTTTCGGCGCCTGCCGCCGGAATATCCCAAACGCTATCAATTTTAATAATGGTTTGAATCAGGATGCCTGTTAAATCTGTGTGCAAGGATGTGTTAACAAACTTCAGCGGCTACAATTAGACCACTGTTTTTTTATAACCCTTTCTTCCAAATTTCCGGTTGTTGTGATGAATAAGAAATCTGTTTTAATGACCAGCCGCGCTCTGCGTACTTTGGTTTTGACAAGTATGGCGCTGGCATCACTAAGCGCCTGTACGCAACAAAAAGCCCTGCTGCAAACCCAGTCCGAATTGAGTGATGCCAATGCCTGTATCGCCAAGCATCAAGAGCAAGGTCAGCAGCTCAGCCAGCAACAAGCCGATATTCTGCAGCAGTTGCAACAAGTGCAGCAGCAGTTAGTCGCGCAGCAACAGGCGATTGAAGCTAAGCCACAAGTGATCGAGCGTGTTATTACCCAAGCGAAATGCCCACCCGCCCCCTCAGCCAAAAGCAAAAAAAATCAATTTAATGCGCAGCCGATGACCGACAAACAAATCGTCGGTCTGCGCGAACAAGCCTTGATTGCCGGTTTAAATATGGTGATGCAGGCGCGGATTAGCACTGGTGTGGCCAATTCGGTTATCGACGCGCGCAATATCCAAATGTTTGAGCGCAATGGCGAAGAGTGGGTGCGTTTTACGATTTACAACCCAGACACCAACGAACCCCATGTATTGGAGCGCAAACGCCTGCGCTTCCAAACGGTGCAGACGTCCAATGCAACGCCCGATCGCCGTCCGGTAGTGGAAATTCGTTTTACGATTGGCAAGCTGTCGCAGCGCGGTGAATTTGTATTAAAGGATCGCAGCACCTCCGAATTCCCCATTCTGATTGGCCGCAATTTGCTGCGTGATGTGATGTTGGTGGACGTCAGTGAGAATTATCTTGCGCCTCTGCAGCGGGTTGAAGAGGCTGCCACCAGTTCCAGCGCCGCCTCCAGCAAAAAATAATATTGTTCAACATTAACGCCAGCCTTGAATGCTGGCGTTATATGTCCTGCCA
>CAXAVL010000264.1:0-5684 GCA_963971905.1 uncultured Cellvibrio sp. | reverse complement strand
TAATCCAGGCAGGGTCAACTCCAGCGGTAGATTCCCAGCGGGTACCGGCGTTGTTATCGATCGCCATGGCCGCAGGCTGTACCTGACTGCTGGCAGCAACCAGCGCACCCGTTGCAAGATTAAGACTTGCCGGAACACTGGCCGCACTGCTGCTGGCAGGCACTGCACCGTAGACTTTCAGCTCCCAAACGGAATAACCCCAATTGTTACCGGTGCTTCGCAGGGTGCAATAAATACGCACATAGCGATAAATACCAGCCGCTGCGACTGTATCGCTACGCGCACCAAAGGTACCGCCTGTGCGGGCAGCAATGGTCGTCCAACTCGTTCCATTAGTTGAACCCTGCACTTCATAATTGGCCGCATTGGCTGCTTCCCAATCGATCACTACAGACAACAAGTTATAGCTGGCGCCGAGATCGACACTCAGCCAGGAAGGACTAATGCCATGAGCCGATTCCCAACGCGTACCGCCATTGCCATCGACCGCATTCAGCGCGGGGGTGAGCGCGGTACTGGCCGTCGCCGTTCTATTCAAAGCGAGATTGGTTTGGGCAAAAAGAGTGTGACTGATAAACAGCGAACAGAGCAGGATTAATACCCGGCTCAGGTTGATGGTTTGCATAGTTGTCTCCACTGGTTTCCCTTCTGACGCATCGCTGGCTATGCCTCTAACGAGACTTTATTGTTATCAAATGCGATGGCCTGACACGGAAATTAGCTGATGATATTGGCTTATTGTTAAGCGCGACGTTTGAACAACAACGCCTATCGCGCCAAGATTGTTATTGGAATTATGGGTGTGTGTTGATGAGCTAACACACCTACAAGCATCAGCTACCGTTGGAATTTTCTCTTCTCACTTTTGGAAAACTGCTTAAAAATGGGCATGTCACTTACGTGTGGTAAAAAGTGAGAGAGATTTACGTGACATACACCAATCGAGTAGGAGGAAGTCTCACGGCACAAAAAAAGCCGCTGCGGTTACCCGAGCGGCTGTTTTGGTAAGGGTTGCGATTATTCGTTAGGAACCAATTCCAACTCAACGCGGCGGTTTTGCTCACGGCCAGTGGGAGTATCGTTGCTAGCAACTGGATAACGTGAACCATAACCATATGACTGGATGCGAGCGCTGTTTACTTTTTGGCTGCGCAAGTACATAGCAACGCTATCGGCGCGGCGTTCACTCAATGGTTGATTAATCTTATCGCCACCAGTTGAGTCAGTATGGCCGGTGATGCGAAGCGAAGTCTGATTAAACTCTGCCACAACCTTGGCAACTGAATTCAATACCGGGAAAAAATCTGAGCGAATATCGGCGCTGCTTGAAGCAAACGTAATATTGCCCGGCATAATCAAAGTCAAATTATTGCCATCGCGCTGCACCTGGACACCGGTGCCCTGCAGCTCTGCGCGCAGCTTGCTCTCTTGACGATCCATGTAATTGCCGGCACCGCCGCCAATCGCACCGCCCAGCACTGCGCCTTTTAAGGCACGTTCGCGGCGATCTTTTTTATCATCACCAGTGGCCGCCCCCAATACTGCACCAGCCAGCGCACCTATGCCTGCACCTTTAGCTGTCTTACTGGTTTTTTGCTCACCGGTATAAGGATCTGTTGTGGTACAGCCCACAATGGTGAACGACAAAATGATAGCGAGGATATATTTCATACGAGACTCTCCAATAAAACAAAAAACGAGGGGGGGAACTAAAATTATGTTCTAGTGTAATGATTGTTGAACACTGGAACTGAATAAATACTGAATTCTATGATTGCTGCCAACTCCAGATCTGATTACAGTGGCGAAATAATTCGCGCTCAATTTTCCGCTTCAACCCAGGAAAACTCCATATGTATAGCAAATCTTTGTTACTTTTTTGTGGGCTAGTCACCAGTTTGTTAACCAGCGGGTGTAAAAATTATTCCGTCAGTGTGAATGAAAATGTTGTCTACACTCCACCATCAATTTTTAAAGATTATCAATTGGCTGATGCACACCTGCACAACTGCGTAGAGCAAACGATTTACGATTTGCATATCACCAGCGCAGAAGAATTAACACGCCTCAATTGCAGTAATGCAGGTATTACTTCACTGGTGGGCTTAGATAAGTTTTTTGCAATGAAGGAACTCAATCTTGCGGACAATCAAATTACCGATATTAGCCAAATTGGGCAATTAGGTCGGCTGGAAAACTTGGTGCTAAGCAATAACAAGATTAACAATCCCGCACCGCTGCTGAACTTACTGCACCTCGCACAATTACATGTGGATAACAACCCTCAAATGACGTGCAAGGATTTATATCAGTTACAGCAAAATCTTAATCACCAAAAAATGGATTTAAAATTGCCAGCACAATGCGCAAACTAATCAGTATAGAGTAAGGGGCGCAGATTACAGCGCGCCCCGCACAAACATTAAACCAAGGGTGTTGCGCAGCTGATGCACAACACGCATACGCACTGGCTCAGCATTAATTGCACCCACTGCCTTTTTAAATTTAACCGACACTTCTGTCCCTACAGGCGGGCAGACTTGATTTTCAATTTGCACTTGCGCGCCGCCATCAGAAATATCTTTGGCAAAACCGACAATCGTGCCAAAACTTGGGTGGGACATTTCAACGCGTACTGACGTTGATGTGCGCTCAAAGATGCGGCGTTCGTTCACTGTAGGCACTCCATGATGTTATTAGCCGTTTACTACATTGTTTGAGTATAGATACTAATCGTTAAAATTCACCTGCAATAAAAAAGGGGCCTAAGCCCCTTTTAGCGGCGCGAAACACTTGATTAGAACGTTAAACCAAGACGCTGACCAACCATTTCGTAGGACTCGACAACATTGCCAAGGTTTTGGCGGAAACGGTCTTTATCCAATTTCTCGCGGGTATCTTTATCCCACAAACGACAGCCATCGGGTGAGAACTCGTCACCCAGAATAACTTCGCCTTTGTGCAGGCCGAATTCCACTTTGAAATCCACCAGCAGCATATTGCCTGAGGCAAACAAATCTTTAAGCACAGCGTTGATTTTAAAGGTTAATTCTTTCATGCGCGCCAACTGCTCTGGGGTCGCCCAGCCAAATGATTGCACGTGGGATTCATTGACCATTGGGTCACCCAAGGCATCATTCTTCAAAAACAGCTCAAACGTTGGTGGATTCAATTCCAAACCTTCTTGCACCCCCAAACGGCGCACCAATGAGCCAGCAGCCAGATTGCGTACCACACACTCAACCGGAATCATCTGCATGGTTTTCACCAGCACTTCGGTATCCGACAACAGTTTCACGAAATGCGTAGGTACACCCGCTTCCTGCAGCTTGGTCATGATGAACGCATTAAACTTGTTATTCACCATACCTTTGCGATCAAGTTGCTCAATGCGCTTACCGTCAAAAGCGGAAGTATCGTTGCGGAATAACATGATCACATGATCAGGATCATCCGTTTTGTAGATAGATTTGGCTTTGCCAGCGTAGAGTTGTTCGCGCTTTTCCATTGATAGACCTGCTATTCAAAAGTATGTTTTAAGAAACAAAAGGTAAAAAAACAAAACAAAAATTTAACAAACAGACAACCAGTCAAAACCCTGATTTTGACATGCAAAGGTGACTTGTTTTACCTCGGCCGTCACCGGTGCTAAAGCGGCCTGCGCCAACTCCAGCGAATTATTCTGCTGGCTGATATGCGCTACCACTAAATGCTGCAACCTTGCACAATTGAGCCGCTGCAAAAAACCGGCGGCCTGTTGGTTACTCAAATGCCCCCAGAGCCCCCCTACCCGCTGCTTCAGTGAAGGAGGATAGGAACCCGAAGCGAGCATTGCGGGGTCGTGATTGGCCTCCAGTACCATGGCATCAAGATCCTGATAATGCGCTTCAACATGGGCGGTAATACTGCCAAGATCGGTCAGTATGCCCAACCGCAATCCTGCGTATTCAAAAACAAATTGCGTGGGCTCACGGGCATCGTGCGGCACCGCAACCGGGGTAATCTGCAAATCGTTGAGCACAAATGGTGTGTAGGCCTCTATCAAACGCAAATCAGGTAACTCACCTAAATTGCGGCTGTGATAAGTGCCTGGTGTCATATATACGGGCAGATCATAGCGTCGCGCCATAGTAGCAACACCTTTGATGTGATCGGCGTGCTCATGGGTAACCAATATCGCCAGTAGATCTTCCGCGCGCTTGCCCAAGCGCTCAAGCCGCTGATTGGCTTCTTTGACGCTAAAACCACAGTCAATCAGCAGCGTGCCTGCGCTCCACTCCACTAGAGTAGAGTTGCCGCGGCTACCACTCCCCAGTGAGGCAAAACGCAGCGTAGCGAGCATCTAAATCAGGTTTCTCCGCAAGACGGTGAGCAACTCACGTGCTTCATGTGGCGTCAAACGCTTGCCATAAGGGTCGCGCACACGCACAACAAAATCACCTTCATCGCCAGTCACCACAATCAGGTAGCCAGGTGCATCGGGTAGCACTTTCTCTTCATCGCGATCTGATCGCGGCGCCTTTTCAAAAGCATCGCCAGTCAGCATATTGGCTTTAAGCTGCGCCACTGAATAAGGCGATGACGGCGGCTTGGGATTCAAACCTATACGGAAAGTGCGCTTGAACCAACCTGGTTTAGCATCTTCAGGATCGATGTAATGGACATAATAAAGACCCGCTTCGGTATCCACATCAAGCGTTGTAAAACCATCGCGCTTAGCCGCATAAGTCAAGGTCGCAAATGCGCGCTGACGATCCAATTTAATAGTCATTACAGGCTCAGTGCGCAATACGGTTAAGCTCGCCTTTACCGAGCCGCCAATCGCTTGCGCAAGCAGTGAGGTACCACCTTCAGCGGTTTCACTGGCCAGAGTTGCCGCCAGCTCATCCAACATCCATTTTTCGCGCTCGGCATTCACAGAGCGGCGTGGCCAAGGCATATCGGGTGCAGGTTTTTCAGCGACGGGAACACTCATATGGGTGATATGAATTTCGGTAGTTTCAGGCTGTACGCCCTGATCGATCTGCAGGCGATAGCGGTCGTAAGTCGATAAATCCGTTTTAAATTGCAGCCAACTGGTTTCAATAATGCCTTTGCCTATATCGGCTTTGCTCACCGCCAAGGTATTCACATTAAGAAAGTTGCGAATACGTGGCCAAACCTCGCCGGGCGCAGCATTCAGCAGAATCCAGCTCTCGCTGCCAACACGTTGAATTTTGACGTTTTCCTGCTCCAAATTGGCCGATAACGGCATGGGGCGGGGAACCTCATAGTCATCTGCGGTAGGGTCATAACCAAAGTCAGTAGCGGTGATTGGCGGGATTGGATAAAGCTCCCCCATGGTTTCTGATTTTTTACCAGCAGGTAATACCAAGGGGGGAATATTGTCGGCTTTAACGTAATCGCCTTCACGATTGCGGAACACACCCTCATCGCCAAAAAACATACCGCAGCCAGAGAGGGAAACCGTCAAACTGGCAACCAGTAACGCCAACAGTGGGCGCTTGATCGACAGCAAAGGAGTTGTTGTTATGGTCATTGCTTTAATTGGACTCATGAATCATCTCATCGACAGCCTGCACGCAGGGGTTAGTTTAAATCCCGGCAGCTTGCATAGCTGTTTTAAGCTGTTGGTGATACTGCTCTGACAAACGTGTCAGTGGCAGGCGAATACCCGATTGGAT
>CAXAVL010000263.1:0-5687 GCA_963971905.1 uncultured Cellvibrio sp. | reverse complement strand
ACGAATGATTATCGCGGCCTAAAAACCCGGCGCGGTGATTTTATGTCAGGCCCGCGCGCCACCGCTTACCTCGGCAACTATATTGTGCAACTGCACGCGCTTACCGATATTAGCCGCACGCATTACGGTGAACTCTATTCGTTGAAACTCGCGCGTCACTGGCAACATCGCAACTGGAATTTTCACGGCATAGTCGGCGCTACTTATCGATCACAAGAAATTACCGATTATTATTTTTCTATCGCTGCCGATGAAGTGTCTGAAGCATTTCCTGAGTACAGCGCACCTGCGGGCATGGCCTATGTTGCGGAATTCGGTGCGACCTATCCGATCAGCGAGAAGTGGGTATTTCGCGGTTTTATCCGGCGCATCGAGCTGGCATCAGTTGCAACTAAAAGCCCGCTTATTCTAGATGACCACGGCGAAATGATCGCCACTGCTATTAGTTACGTGTTTTAGTGGTGGCGCTGCAAATGGAAAATCGGATAACGCACGCTTGGCAGAGCATCAGATGCCTATGCAGATATTTACGGCACTTGATAAGTGCAAGTATTGTCTTGGTTTTAACATATGCCGCAGTAGCGGATGAAGCTGCTAGCGCGGCTGCGCAGTTGCAATTAAAACCTCAGCGCTGCGTGGCTTTGCACCAGGGGCAGATGTGTTATCAGAGCGTGCAATTATTCTGGCGCGCTCCGCAAGCGGGGCATTATTGCCTTTATCAGCAGTCTGCCGAAACGCCTATTCACTGCTGGCAAAATGTTGCCGCAGGGCAATTTCAATATGAGTTTGCCAGCGATACATCGCTAGACTTGCAGCTGGTTAATGTGCAAGACAACAAAATCCTGGCTACGGCCACACTGGAAGTGGCTTGGGTGTACAAGGCAAATACCCGGCGTAAAACTCATTGGCGACTTTTTTAATGATGAATACAGAAATACCCGCCAGCATTTTATTGGTAGAAGATGACGCCTCTTTGGCGGAGTGGATATTGCAATATTTGCGCGGCCATAATTATCAGTTGCACCATATTGATCGCGGCGATCAAGTGCTGGCTACTGTAAAACAGCAGCCGCCGGAATTAATTATTCTGGATGTAATGCTGCCGTACAAAAATGGTTTTGATCTGTGCCGCGAATTGCGTGCTTTTTATTCCGGGCCGATTTTAATGCTCACCGCCTGCGGTGAAGAAGCCGACGAAATTCTCGGACTGGAACTGGGCGCCAATGATTATTTAACCAAGCCGGTGCGCCCGCGAGTCTTGTTAGTACGAATTAAAGCCCTGCTACGGCGCGAGCACATTGAACCGGCGAGTGCTACTGCGCAAGAAGGCGAGTTACAATTTGGGCAATTAAAAATCCTGCGCGATGCCAAAAGTGTTTTTTATCGCAACCAGGTGATTCCTGTCACTGCCAATGAATTTGATGTGCTCTGGTTATTGGCGAGTCAGGCTGGGCAAGTGATTCGCCGCGAGGCATTGGTAACACAATTGCGCGGCATTGAATACGATGGTTTTGATCGCTCGATTGATATCCGTATATCGCGCTTGCGCAAAAAATTATTTGATAATACCGAGCAACCATTTCGCATTAAAACCATCTGGGCCAAAGGCTATTTGTTTTCGCCCGAGGCGTGGGAATAATTGTGCAGCGTTTAACCCTGTCGCTGCTCTTGGTAGTGCTCACCGCCGTGGTTGGCCTCGGTTGGGGGATTGACCGCTGGTACAGTGCACAATTTGCCGATGAAGAAGACCCCACCGTCAGTGCCTATAAAAATATCGGGCGTGAATTGGCGCAGTTGCTTGATCCAGGTGTGCCAACCCAGCAATGGTTGACTGACTCGCGGTTACATCCGCAGCTCTCCGACTACAGCGATTTCCCTCTGCCCGAAGGCGTTAAAACCCATTTTGAAACTGGCGAGCCGCTACTACTCGAGTCGGGCGATCAGCTCACCCTGCATTTTTATCTCAAACAGCAACAACAGGTTTTATCCTTTGCGCTACCGAATGAATTGCGTCAGGAAAATAACGGCGCACTGCGCTGGTTGCTGACCTTGTTATTTTACGGTGGCGTCATTGCCATGGTGTTAATTTGGCTGTACCCCTTATTGCGTCGCCTCGCTTTGCTGCGCAAATCGGCACAGGCATTTGGTGCGGGTGATTTGCAGGTGCGCATCGCCGCAGATAAGCATTCCTATATTCGAACTATCGAGCAGGATTTTAATCGCATGGCGCAGCGCATTGAGCAGCTGATCGCCGACAATAAATTATTATCGCGCGGTTTGTCCCACGATCTGCGCACGCCGCTCGCGCGCTTGCGTTTTGGTTTGGATGTATTGGAAGAGGCCAATTTAACCGCAGAGCAACAGCAAAATCTCGCCCATTTAAATCGCGATTTAATGGCGATGGAGTCGCTGGTAGAAGCGCTATTGAATTATGCACGCCTTGAGCAAGCGACCATTTCATTTGCGGCGCAGCCCATTCAGCTGGCACAGTTTATAACGCAGCTGCACGATGATTTTTATTGCGAGCAGGTGGAGTTGGCAATCTCTCCATCGGCATTAAATGTATCTGTGCAGGGGGATCCAGAATACCTCGCTATGTTGTTGCATAACCTGCTGCAAAACGCATTGCGCTATGGTGGTGGGCGTGTGCAGCTCGGCCTGCAGTGGGTGAGCGGTCAGTTGCAGTTAAATGTGGCCGACAACGGTTCCGGGATTCCAATCGCCGAGCGCGAAAAAGTGCTCGCGCCGTTCTACCGCAGCGAGGGCAGTCATCATCAAGGGCGCGGTCATGGGTTGGGCTTGGCGATTGTGGCGCGTATCGCGCAGTGGCATGGAGCTGAGCTGATTCTCACTGAGTCTGCTGAGCTGGGTGGGTTGAGTGTGGTACTGAAGTTTGCGGTGGATAAATAGCTCAGTCACTCTGTGCCTGACAACGTTGTCGACTATTTTTACATTGTTTGCGGCGCTGTTCGCCGCGATGTGATGCAAGTCACTGTTTTGCTTCGATCTTCCTAAAGTGGTGTAAAAATTGCCTAAATGTCATCTGCCGTAATGGCCACTACTTATTAAAACAATATCTCTTACACACAAATACTATAAATACGGCATGAGACCTGACAATCAACCAAAGGTATTCATGTGATTAAACCATTTCTCAAATCAGTCGCAATGGCGTTTTCGTTGGCCTCTAGCGCTGTGTTTGCACTGCCTGTGGATTTGGGTAATGCAGGCGATTACACCTTGCTCGCGACTGGCACCAGTGTTTGGCATGGTCAGCCAATGTATGGAAACCTGGAGCTGGGCTCCGAGGCGGAAATTTTTGGCAATGTAGGGGTGCGCAATACCCTCAATATGGCTCATGGCTCGGTGATTCATGGCGATGCGGATTTTGGTTCTCTGACCCAAAACCCCGGCGCTAGTATCGAAGGTGCTGCCGGTGTTGAAGGTGCTGCATTTTGGGATGCACTCTATAGCGATGTAAAAAATGCATCGCAAACCGCCAAGGCATTGGGTGGTGTGAACAGGGGCTACATCAATAGCACTCAAACCTTTGAGCGCCAGGGCGATGTATCGGTGTTTGATATTGCTGGTCTGAATTTAACGGCTGGGAGCAGTCTGACATTGAAAGGAACTGCGAATGATGTATTCATCGTCAACGTAGATTATTTCGGTTTTATGTTGGGCGGCGGCGCTGCCATTTTGCTTGACGGTGTCGCTGCAAAAAATGTGTTGTTTAATATGCACGGTGTTTTAAATGCAGGACATGTGAATGTTGCTGCAGGAACCATGCAGGGCACTTACATTGCGCCGGATGCCTACATGCAATTGGGTGATGGTTTGAATTTGGATGGCGTGCGCTTTTTAGGCGCAGGCATTTCCGGTAATTTGCAAACCGTTTATGGCATTACTCCGCCAGTCGTCAATGTGCCCGAGCCTGCGGGGTTATTGTTGATCGGTTTTGGTTTGCTTGGTCTGGGTTTGGTGCACAGCCGTCAGCGTTAATTGACGAGCGCCGAGCCAAAAAAATGCCCGCACTGCGGGCATTTTTTTGCAAAAAAGTTGTGTTGGAATCGAGTTGTTATTTTTCCACCGGCGTAGTCGGGTGATTGCCCCATTCGGCCCATGAGCCGTGATAGCCGCGAATATTAAAACCCAAGGCTTTGCCCACTAAATAGGTAAAACCGGAGCGGTGATGGCTTTGGCAGTGAGTGACAATTCTTTTATCGGCAGTTAAACCAAGTGCGGCTAAATATTCGCGCGCATCGGTGCGGATGCGCAGGGCGTTATCGCGATCCATTAAGTTGGTCCACTCACAATTAATCGCGCCGGGAATGTGGCCATTTTTTTGCGCGGTGATGCGCTCGCCAGTAAATTCTGCTGGGCTGCGTGCATCCCACACTACAAAATCGCCGCGATCAAATTCGCCGAGAATATCGGTTACTTCAATCACGACCCGCGGATCTATTTTTACATTCACCTGACTTGGGGTGAGCACTGGAATTTCTTTTGTCAGTGATTGGCCGGATGCTAGCCAAGCATGCAAGCCGCCATTCAAATAAGAATAGTGTTTGTGGCCGATGGCATCGAGCGTCCAGATCATGCGTCCCGCCCAGCCACCACCTTCATCGTCATACACCACCACATGGGTATCGGGGGTTAAACCCAAAAACGAAAAAACCCGATTGAGTATGTCGGCCGATGCAATCTTGCCCGGCACTGGCGGTTGGCCGCTAAGGATTTTATGTGGCGGCACATGAACGGCGCCATCGATGTGGCCTTGCAAATACGTCTGCTCGGCGCACATATCAATAATTAATAATTTACTCGTGGGCTGCGCCAAGAGTGCAGCGAGCTGTGTTGGCTCAATCACAAAAGGTAGTGCCATTTTTTTATTCCTTTGGAAACTGTAATTTTAACCCCCTCCCAGCCTCCCCCTTGGCAGGGGGGGGGGGCTTTAACTCCCTCCCTTTTTTTAGGGGAGGGTTGGGGTGGGGTGACTTTAATTCTCGTTGAGCGTACGCAAAATATATCGGTAAGAGTCCATACGTGTTGCACTGACCGTGCCATCTTCCAGCGCTTTTAAAATTGCACAGCCGGGTTCGTGGCGGTGCGAGCAATCGCGAAATTTACAGTGGCCAATAAACGGTTTGAACTCGATAAATCCTTCCAGTACTTCATCTTCCTCCATGTGCCACAAACCAAATTCGCGGATGCCGGGTGAATCGATCAAATGACCGCCACCGGGGAAGTGTAAAAGTGTGGCACTGGTCGTGGTGTGGGTGCCCTGTTGGCGTTCAGACAGACCGCCCACACGCAAGTTCGATTCCGGCAGCAGCGCGTTCACCAGCGAGGATTTCCCCACGCCTGACTGCCCCACAAACACACTGGTGTAATGCGCAAGATATTCGCGCAATTCATCCAGCCCGGTTTCCGTTTTGGTGGATACCATCAATACCGTGTAACCCAGCTTGCGATAAGTGGTTTCCAGATAGGTAACTTTGTCGCGCGTACTATCATCAATACGGTCGGTTTTGTTGATCACCAATACCGGCTCTATATCGATGGCATTAGCGGCGACCAGATAGCGGTCAATCAAATTTGCATGGGGTTCGGGGTAGGGGGCGACCACAATCATAATGCGATCGATATTGGCAGCTACGGTTTTCATATCGCCGTGCGGGTCAGGC
>CAXAVL010000262.1:0-5746 GCA_963971905.1 uncultured Cellvibrio sp. | reverse complement strand
CGGCTACGCAAGAGCTACTTGCGGTGATCCGATGTACCCAGTCATATGGGCGACCACGGGAAGAAAGGCCGACTTTGCTAACGGCGAATTCGGCGACACCGTGTTCGTGGATATAAATCAACGCTAATAACGAGAGATAGGAATTCTCTTAAAGCATTAACGAGACTCAATGGAATCAGGGGCGGCAACGTCCCTGTTGAGCTAACCAAAATATAGGAGGGAATAGCTTATGTTGGAATACTTAATATCGAAGTTTAAGCAGGACGGCGGTCACTTGTTAGAAGTGCGCGTCCTAACCGGTGACTGGCAGGCCGATGAGATCGCAATGGAGTTAAGTGAAGATGAGAAGTTTCATCACGTCACAGTCCATCGACTCTACGGCAGGCCGCTGTACGAGTACCGTCGTGGTGCTGCATGGGAGCGACCGTGGAATCAAGGCCATGTGAGTGATGATCACACCGATGGCCCATTTCCTGATTGTCCTCGATGCGGTATGTCATGGCAGGAACCCAAAAATTGTTAATAAACAGTGGGAGAGAAAATAGAGTGCGAACCCTAGAAAAAGATCCGCAGTTAAAGCGGGCGTAGATGGTTAGCACAAATTTAGCCCCGGCCTTAGAGCCGGGGCATTTTTTTTTCGCCTGAAGAAAACCCACTGCTGCATTTTGTGCACCTGTGGTATTTGAACTGCGGCAGCCTAATAAATATTTTCTGGTAAATTTTTATTTGCACGGTATCTATCGCCGCTAATCCTAGCTCTAAGTGCTCTAAGTACTATAAGTAACTTCCGCTTTATCCTGTTGTAATCACCTGTTGTGTTAGCAAACAAGACTGACCGGAAAATATTTGTAACTACGCCAATGGGCGTAGCCCAACTCACCCCGTCAAATCTTGCGGGAAAATATTTAAGGTCTACTTGTTAGTCGAAAAATGCTAGCGTTTTGATGCAATAGAGTTAGCACTTTGATAACATGTAGCTATTGTTTGGTGGGGAGATTTCTAATGCGGCAAATAATGATTCGATGCGACGATCCAACCGCCGACCTCATTAAACAGCTAGCCTACCTGGAATCGAGATCGGTGAATCGACAACTGATCCACATGATTCAGTCTCACCCGCTGGCAGATAAAGCCAGGACAATCCCCATGTCAGAAATCAAAGAAGCCAGCATTCCCAAATCGAGGCAGGAAACTAACAAGCCAGTCTCTTCAGTCTCCGTCCATGAGAAATGGAAAGTTCCCGATGAGTGGTTCCGAGGCCGCGATTAGCTAGCGCGTCGAGGCCAACCAGCAATAAATCCAACTTGGCTGGTAGTTCACGGACAACGACTCGCCAAACTTCATCAGCGGAATCAACTCCAACAGTGGCCCGCAAATATTTATCTAACCCAAGGATCGCTAACGATCTTGGATAAGATCCTCTTGGGGGACTGTCCACAAACTCTTTCATTTCCATCGATACCCAGGCACCAGATTTTCTAGCTGCCTCGTAGTATCCATCCGCTCCGTGGTATTGGTCCTGATCGATGATCCGAAGAAGAAGTAACCGGTCAATCATTCTCTGGTCTACTACTTTAGCTTGCGAGAATACGCCGTCTTCACTGATACCAAGTTCAATTTTATGACGCTTGTGGAGGTAAGCTGCCCCCAGGTCGTTAACAATTTTTTTATCAGAAGGGCGGCTCAAGAATATCCTGTTGCTTATTGCTTATCTTCTTAACCATACGATGGAAAGAGTTTTCCACAAGACTCCAATCAAATCCATCGTCAACAAATGCCCTGTCGCTCCACTGCGTACTGATCGGATCATACGACAATTCGGCCATGCCTGGATGACCGAGCCACGCCCAACGCACTTTCCACACATGAGCTTCCGGTCCTTTTTCCGTGCGAACGATGGTAATTCCGAGGTCTGCCTTCGCATACCACGCCATTGACCCGGCCACATCCATGCCTCCCGCCACAAACTTCCCGCTCCTTGCTTCGCCACCGGGCTTGGCCGGATGACTGACAAAAAACACGGCGACGTCATGGGACTTGGCAAACTGTGCCGTCTTGGTTAACACCTCAGAGATGGCGTTTGTTTCAAGCTGGCCTTTTGTTTCTACGTGCAAATAGTTAAATGGGTCGATGACCAGTACCTTTGCGGAGTGTCTAAGCACCGCCGCTTCCGCAAATTCCAGCACATCATCAATGGTCATGGGACCGGCGGCGTCCATGAAAAAGAAATGTTCACTGATCCAATCCGCAGCCACGTCCCGCTCCGACGTATTCATGCGTTTGCTAAGACCCTCGAAGAACGGTAGCCCGCTTATTTTTTGTGCGAGCTGGGCCATATGTAGTGGTGGGGGCTTCTCAAAACTACAATATATGGTACTCCACCCATGATTCTTCGCTAGAGAGATACAACAGCTATCGAGCCAGTCTGATTTTCCGTGACCGGGAAGTCCGGTAACGACGGATACCATGCCGGGGGAGATGCGGAAGTGGGCGTCGAGAGAAACAAATCCAGATGAAACACCAATAGCTCGACCGTTGTCGTACAGATCGTGGAACTTTTCAAGGTAATGGCTACTATCGTATAGCCCCTGAAGCGGGATCGGCTGGGCAGATATAAATTTTTCTTTGAGCCAGTCTCCTCCGCGCACAGCCATTGCTTCATTGGCATCTTTGTAACCTTCAAGATCAATGATCCAACATTTCCCTTTGCCAACTCGGGTCGTAATCTCCTTCACAAGATTGGCCCCTGGCTCATCATTGTCTGGTGAAATATAGATTCGTTCGACTTTCGCGAGCGCCTCCCGAGCAGACCATAAATAATTAAACTTCTTTCCGTCACGATCTTCTTGAACCTTGGCGGGCGCTCCATTTGGAACACTGACGATGTTGGCGTCAATATCATCAAGCGCTAGCCAAGTCAGCGCGTCTATCTCGCCTTCGCAAATGAGTAGCGGCTTGGTCTCATCGAGACTTTCAAGATTCCAAAGCTGGTCACACACGCCTTGCTGACTGAACAGTTTGTCGTCATCAGCGCTGCGCCATTTCACCGCAACGACATCCCCGCCCATGCGGTAAGGGAAACCAACCGCTTTGCGGCGTTCTCCATGGAATGACCATTCACCAGAAATCGTGTACTTCTCGTAGACTTCCTTTGGGATTAGCCGGTGTTCCAGAAACTCACCTGCTGCGGGCAAATAAATATTTTCTGGTACATCAATCTTTGGACGCATCGGTGTAACCGTTCGATGGCTACGCCGATATTTGGACTTGTCCTCGAAATCAAAACCACCCGTCACACCACAGTGATGGCAAGTAAATGAGCAGCCCTCTGCCCTAACCTCAATACTCAGTGGTTTATCGTGTCGATTTTTGCGTCTGGTGTTCTGGCATACCGGACACCCCGTTTTATGCTGCCCCACATCTAATCGTCTTGCGAGGGTGCGGAACAGATCGATATCACCCTCGGCATCACTGCCTGTCATCACGATGAAATCTCCTTGGTTAGCTGCCTAGTAAATACTGGCTTAGTAATTACTAAGATTCTTATTGACTGGTATATACCAACTAGAGTTATACTAGCTAGTACAATGCTAGCTAGATAAATACTAGCTAGATTGTTGTAGAACTCCGTAGGCTTCAGTAAACTTCGACTCGCAAGCATGTCATTCTCCTAGTACGAGCTTGTTGGTTAGCACCATGACCCCGGCCAGCGGTATCCCAGGTTTCTGCTGGTACGGGGTCTTTTTTCATCCGGCATCTATCACTGATAGAGCATCCTCGACAGAGCGCCTGCGAACAGGCAAGTCTTCCCCGGCAATAGATACAAAGAAATTCAGCGTGGATTCAAATGGCAGTTCGGCCATCTCACAGGTCTGCTTGAAGTCGTGACGGTCTGCCAAAATCCAACTGGCTACCTTGGCCCGAAGGTCAGGGTCTGGGCTGGCGAAGTCACGCAAAGCTAGCGTGATCACCGAGCGTCCTAGCTGGCGTTCAACTCCCATAAGGTTTCCCAAGTAAACGATTGGTCGATGGGCAGCACCACGATCTCTGCGCGGGGATCATCCCGGTCAATGCCATGGTCTAAAAACATGCGCCTGACCTGTCGATCATTTTGATAAACCTTCGACTCTAACAAGTCGAGGATCAGGCTTACGTCAAGATCAGGACGGCGCGTCCGATACCAAACCTTACAGGCAACAAAGACATCGCCATCCAGTAAAGGGTTCTTCACTGGACACTGCTTCTCGAAATCTTTGGTGTAAGCAAGTGCCTTCTTGCTCTTAATGAATCTTGGCTTCCCTCCGATTAAAACACTTCGCCTTGAGTTGGCCTTTGAAGCTGGCTCCCCGTGTATAGTTACGCGGTACGTTTCGTTTCGTTTCGGGTTTGACAAGAGAACAGTGTGCTGTTAGGTTTCGGACACAATAGCAATCACCACAGGCACTTGCAACATATATGAATAGTTACTCTATAAAAGTTCGTGATGATGTTCCTATTCCCCAGGGAACCACGGGACCGAGGCCCGAGCTAGTGATCCCGTTTGAGGAATTGAACAGAAAAGGCAAGTCGATTGAGATCGAAATGCCAGCAGACGAAGCAAGGGACCGTGTGAGAGCGATACGCCTTAGAGCGCTACGCCACTCGCGGTCTCACGATAGAGAGTACACCGTGCGTCTGACGGACGCTGGTATAGGTATCTGGAGAAAGTGAAGCTAACCAACAGGTTCGGAATACCTGAAACAGTCCTACGCGCAATACGCGCAGACGATTACTCACGCGGAGAGGCAGACATCAGCGTGACCGGACTCCTGCGCCCACCGCAAATGTCAGTTTTAGAGAAAAGACATCACAAAGAATTAGAGATTGATGCACGGGATGAGGTTTGGAAGTTATGGGGTCAGGCAGTTCATGCCATTATAGAGAAAGCGAACCGAGGCCAAAACGAACAGCAAGTAGAGCGCCGTTTATTTGTAGAAATTGGCGGTTGGAAGCTGTCAGGGCAGACCGACTCTATGGATGAGGCAAGTAACAAGCTAACTGACTATAAAGTCATACCTGAGTTCACCGCTCGACAGGACAAGATCGAGTGGGAGCAACAACTTAACTGCTACGCCTTTCTCTGGCACGTCGCCGAGGGAATCCATATAAAAGAATTAGAGGTCGTCGCAATCCTTCGTGATTGGCGCAGGGCAGAAGCGGAACGCAACCCCGATTATCCACAAGCGCCGGTTGTCACGCTCCCAATAAATATTTGGCCCGCAAAAGATCAACGCGCATTCATTCTTAATCGGATTGTCGCGCATCGAAGTGCAAGGCTACGTGGTGCACAAGACATGGCGTTACCGCCATGCACCGACGAAGAACGTTGGCAAAGAACAAAGACATTTGCAGTTAAAAAGATCGGCGGCAAGCGAGCCGTCAAAGTTTACGACAGCAACGCTGAAGCATTGGCCGCGCTGTCAACCGGACAGGAGGTCGAACAACGTGGTGGCGGCTACGCCCGCTGCGAAGGATGGTGTTCGGTATCCCGTTTTTGTAACCAATGGAAGAAGGAGAATGGTAATGGATGATCCGCTGATCATCGCGGTCCGAAACATGGCAGACCTGCCTGATGAGGACAAAGTAAGTATTCGCGGGAAAATGTATGCCGAGGTTCACACTCGGGTGCAGGCTTTTCGCGAGGCATTTGGCTCTCGTGGCCGCATCATCTCAAAGGTGCATCAGGCCGACGAGAAGCGAGTGCTGA
>CAXAVL010000261.1:0-5836 GCA_963971905.1 uncultured Cellvibrio sp. | reverse complement strand
TCTTTGAGTTAGATTATGAGGCTTTTAGGTGTCTAGTGAAATCTGGGAAGTCCACACCTACAATCTTGGCAATTACGAAAGTCATCTCTAAATCCTAAGAGTTTGTTAAATTACGTCAACTATGTAACCCGCAGAACGTTTTTGGCTGTCCGCTTTGGGCACGTTACTGCCCTTAAAAGCTGTTGCGGTTCCTAAACTCCCCAGCAACCTACCTATTATGCAATCTACGGCGGTTTGCTTCGCGAGGCGTGCCTTACAAAATTGATCTAATGATTGAAGCACAGATAGCCTAAATAACAAATTTCATCTATTAATGTAATTACCGCCCATTACACAGGTAAAGAATTAATAAGCTACCGAACATAAACCCATTACTCGCGGCTTTAGCCGTAAAATACAAGCCTATCCATTGGATGAGGTTGTGTTATGTCGGTTGAATTTTCTTTGCTTGAGCTTGCGTCTGTGCGAATCAATGAAACGCCTTGCGATAGTTTTACCCATGCGGTGGCTTATGCGCAGGCGGCGGATGGGTTGGGGTTTAAGCGGTTTTGGTTGGCGGAGCATCACAATATGCAGGGCATTGCCAGTTCGGCGACGGCGGTGTTGATTGGGCATCTTGCGGGGAATACGCAGCAACTGCGCGTGGGGTCGGGTGGCATTATGTTGCCTAACCATTCGCCATTAATTGTGGCGGAACAATTCGGTACGCTGGCATCACTGTATGGCGACCGTATCGATTTAGGTTTGGGGCGCGCACCGGGAACTGATCCGGTGACTAGCCGTGCATTAAAACGCGATGAATCTGCAGCCGAAAATTTTGCGCAAGAAGTGCAAGTCATCCAACAACTGCTACAGCCGAGTTCACCGCAACAGCGTTTACGTGCAGTGCCGGGTGAGGGCACGCAAGTGCCGGTTTGGATTTTAGGTTCGAGCCTCTACAGTGCCGGACTCGCGGCGCAATTGGGTTTGCCGTATTCATTTGCGGGGCATTTTGCACCTGCGTATATGCGCGCTGCACTCAAACGTTATCGCGCAGAGTTTCGCCCGTCGGCACAGTTGGATAAACCTTATTTTATGTTGGGCTTGCCGATTGTGTGGGGTGAAACTACAGCGCAAGCTGAGCTCTATGCGACGACAAGTTTTCAGCGCATTACCGCGTTGTTTCGCGGCGAACCTTTATGGTTGTGCCCGCCAACTGAACGTGCGCAATTAGATTGGTCGGCGAGTGAAAAACACAGCGTGCAAGAATTTTTAGCGCTGGCGCAAATTGGCGATGAGCTGGAAATTCTGGATGGCTTACAACAATTGCGCGATGAACTCGCGATTGATGAATTTATGTTTACGATTGATGTGTATGATCGCGATTTACGCATTAAAACTTTATCGACCCGCGCGCGCGTTAAAGAACATCTGCGTTAATCTTGGTGCGATACTTTGATGGTATTGAAATTAATGTGACCGATGTTTGAATGGCGGTTTGTAACTGAGCAGCCAGTATGCGGTGGGACTATATCTTTGCCATCAGATTACTTCCCCATATTCTGTGAGCGTTCAATTTGCACAACAATCTGAATGAAAAAAATCGATTCAAAAGTTAGAATGACTTAACGCTTCCGGCGTTAAAGCGCAGGGCTAGTTGATGATTCATTGTCGGCAGGGGGAAGATCTTCTTCAAATGGGTCGTACCATAATTCCTTGCGATCTAATGGTGTGAGAGGTGGAAGGCTTGAGTTTTTTATGGAGATTATTTTGCGCGATTTAAGGTCCGCTATTTTCAGGGCGTCGCCGTAGGCTGCATTAAATATCGCTTTGAGTGAGCCATCTTTCACCATTATTTCCAAACCTGCTTCTAGCCGTTTTGCCAAGCCAGGTTCGCTCGGGGAGACAAAGAAATAGGTTGGGGCTGGCAGGTTGAGGGCAATATTGGGCGCTACAGTGTTTTGGAGTTTGTCTTTGTATTTTTCTTGTTCATTAAATATTTCATTAATGCCGCGCGGTAAATAATCAAAACGGCCGCCGTCTAACATATAAAACATGCCATCGGGTTTTGTACCGCGTACTACATTAAATCCTTCCGCTTTTAGAATATCAGTTGTCGCCCAGCCCAGTTGAGATCCAACTTTTAAATGCTTTAACTCTTCCAGTGAATTGATATTGGCAAAAGTAGAACGGTTGTTTTGATGCACAAGCAGCAAGCGATAGTTCAGTATGCCTCTGCGGATTGGTATGCGCACAGGAATGGTGTCGTGCTCCCAATCGTTAGTGGTCAAGGCAACGTAAATATTTACTTTCGTTCCTTGACGCACAACTTCTTTAGCCCTGATTGGCGTCATCACTTCAATTGGTACAGCGTCAATTCTATAAGGCCCAAATTGCGCGACGGTTTTTTCCATTGCCATTTTGGCTATGTTGTATTTGTATTTCTCCTTGGGTGAATCCATGTCGCCGCTATCTGGCCATTTGAGGGTGTCGATCGCCAATGCGCCGGGTGCAAATAACAAAACAGCGAGCAGCAGAATCTTGCTTGAATGTGTCATCTTTACCATAAGTGTGCCCTGCGTTTATTGTGCAGCGTTATCGGTGATGAGAGTTATTCAAGTATATGTGCTGAGCTAGATTCCGCTAGGCGCTGAGTTAAGCTTAGTTTTTTACCAACAGCACCCAGTCGCGGCCATCATTGATGGGCGGGTGACCTAATTCGATCCAATCGCTACCTTCTACTTGTTCAATACTGCCACGATGTAAGCCGCCACCCTGCTGCGGATCAAACCAGTACAGATCGTAGTGGGGTTGCGATGGCAATTTTAAAATGCCAGTGCGGCCTTCAGGTAAGTAGATGGCGTAGTACTGATTTTTTTGTGCAAAACAATAGGCGTCACCGCGATCAATTACGCCGTCTTCACAGGGTGCCATTTCCCAATAAGGTAAATAGGCGTTGAAGAAATCCAAGGCGTGGCGTGTTTGCCCCCAGAGTTTGTGACGCGAGCGAAAATTTTCCAGCGATAAATCGTGCTCGGAAAAACGCGCACCAAAGTACCATTCCACACCTGCACCGCCCGCTAATAAATGCCCCCACAGTGCATGTCTGCGCAGGCTGTCGTGATTGCCTGCTTGTGCGTCTGGCATGGCGCCTGTGTGCCACTCGCCAATTTCATCCATGGTGATCAGCCAAGGTGTTTTGGCTTGTTGAGACAGAGCATGCCATTTACGTGTTTCGCTATTCACGGTGGTGCGGTCAGAGACTTGAAACGATAAACCATCCAATGATTTCAGCCCGAGCAGTGGTTTTAGAATATCGTCTTTCTCGCTGGCGATTGAATGAGTGTGTATCACCACCGGATGTTGATAGGGATCATTCGCTTCAAAGAAATTAGCCATAGCGCGACGCTGGGCGTCGTTCTGGCCTTTGGGGCTCCAGTGTACCGGGCCATTTTCTTCGCCGAGATTCCACACTACACCTGGGTGATGGCCAAAGCGCGCAATTAATTCGCTGTAATATAACGCGCGCTGTACACCGGTATCGCCCGCATCTAACAGCAATTCATTTTCGGTTTCTTGCGTGACTATATGCAGCAATATGCCTTTGGCCTGCATGTGTTCAAAAACAATATTCCACTGCTCTAACTTGCTGACATCAAAACGGGTGAAATCATTTGGATCTGCATAAGGCCAAACGTCTTTGCCATCGCCAGTTAAATTTAATGTTAAAAAATAAGCGGCGTTCATGCCTTCAGACGCCAAATAATTCATTGCACCGATAATCGCTTTGCCTTTATCTTCTCCCCAGGTTGGATCGCCGGGGCGCCAGTCGGCGATGTGCGATGGAAAACTGTGGATCGGTTTGTCGGCGGCGGCTTCACCGGTGCGCGCTTCATTATTGAGGCGATAGGTATTATCAAAATCCACAAAGGCCAATAAATTTTCGGGGCTGTTGGTGCCGCCTTTTAGCCAGTAGCGATTGGACGATTTAAAATGAAAATAACCGTCTTTAATGCTTAACAGGCCAGCATCGGGCGCGCGAAAATCGGGCGATTTTTTATTGGAAGCGAGCACTTCAATGCTGCCTGTGGCGGTGCTAAGGGCAATGTTTTCACCCACTGTCGGGTTGCGCTCAAGTGCGATATTTTTGCCTTGCTTTAAACTCGCGCTGTAGTGCCAAGTGCCTGGAGTTTCCGGGCTAAAGCGTACTTGCCACACATTACCTGCGCTGGCACTGGTGTTGGCGGCATTGCCATCAGCCGCATAAAAACCGCGAATTAAATGGCGTTTATCACCGGAGCGAAATTCAACTAATAAACGATAATCGGTAAATGGATTGGTGTTGGCATTTTCTTGTGTATCTGGCCCGGTAAAACTTAAGGTCAAGCTGTGGTGTTGCATCACCTGCTGTGTATTTTTGTTCTGCGTTGTGTTTGGTACTGCGTGGCGTTCAAGTGGTGTTCCGAATTTTTTTGCTGCGCCACTTGAGCGCGGTAATTTTAATCGTTCGATACTGCTTAACTCAGGTTCGCCGCCGCGTTTAGCACAGCCAGAGGCGAGATAAACATAATTGCCAATAACGACAAAGGCCGAGCCGTGACGCCCTTGTGTTAATGCGGGCCAGCTGCGCCAGGTTTTGGTCTTAGTATTAAAGGCTTCCACTTCGTTGTGCGCCAGAAGTTGCGTATCGCTTTCGCCGCCACCAATAATTAATTCATCTTTCCATGCGAGCACCATATTGCCCGAGCGACCGGTGGGCAACTCCATGCTGGCATCAGTTGCCTCCCATTGATTGTCGGCAAAATTAAATACATCGCCAAATAATTGCGCGGGACCAAAATCATTGCCCTGTGAGTGATTGCTTTGGCGGCCGCCAAAGGCATAGAGTTTTTTGCCGATGACGGCAGCAGAAAAATGATCGCGCTTGTGTGGTGCATCTGGCAGCTGGCGCCACTCCCCTGTGCTGGGGTCATATTCATCAAACCAATTCACATAACCATTCATATGGCCGTTGGTGATGCCGCCAACAATATAAATTTTATTGTTGTACACCACTGCACCTGCGCCGCCCCGTTGGCGATCAGCGGGAATGTCATGCAGCGTTTCAAAGCGATCTTCTTTGGGTAAATAGGCCATGACTTTAGTGAGCGGTTTTTCATTGGGCCAGTTGCCGGTCATAGCGCCGATCAAATAAATTTTTTCGCCCAACACAACCGCTTGAAAATGGTGGAGTTCAATGGGCGGTTTGGCTTTTGCCTGCCAACTATTTGTGGCTGGGTCATAAACGTCGGTAGGGTTAATGCGGCGTCCGCCCAACAGATAGAGTTTATTGTTAAACGCTACCGCCGCTGCTTCATGGCGTGCGGTGGGCTCCCCCTTGGGGTTGAGTGTTTCCCAAATTGGTTGCGCTGCGGATGCACACAGAGCGCTTAGCGATAACAATGTCACTGCGAAGGTGGCGACTATTTGACGGTATGATGTATGTAGAGAGTGGTTCATATTTTTCTGCCGATGTTTTGTATTTATTGATGAGTGCAATATGAAAAGAGCGCGTCATGATCTCTTATGTTGGCCGGTCAGTTATAGTCAATATTGGTAAAGAAACGTGTGTGTTAACTGCGCAAAAAGATTAGTCTGCGGGTGTTCGCTTGATGCGTTAATTGATATGGATTACTTGAGATGAATTATGTTCGTGTGATTGTCCTGACTGCCTTTGCGATGCTGGCATTTGCGGGCAATTCTATTTTGTGTCGCCTTGCGCTTAAGAATGGCAGCATCGATGCCGCGAGTTTTACCAGTATTCGTTTGCTCTCTGGCGCGTTGGTTTTGTGGTTGATTGTATTGCTGCATCGCCGCT
>CAXAVL010000260.1:0-5864 GCA_963971905.1 uncultured Cellvibrio sp. | reverse complement strand
CAACGTTTACTATCCGTAGTCCGCACCTCAGATACAGTTGCCCGCATTGGTGGTGATGAGTTTGTCATTCTGCTGCACCAGATTGATGACCTGAATCAAGCACGTGTAGTGAGCGAAAAAATTCAACTGGCACTCGACGAGTTATTTTTAATTGACGACCGCCTAATCCAGATCGGCTGCAGCATCGGCACGGCATTTTATCCTAACGACAGCAGCGACCCACGCGAGCTCACCCAAATTGCCGATCAACGCATGTACCAACAAAAACACGCACCATCCGCGCAAACGGTTTAATTATTACCTAATAAAAAAAGGGCAACCTATTGGGTTGCCCATTAAGCCGACTCATGAAGCAGTCGAAGAAGAAGGGGAAGCTCACACAAAAACTAACAATTGCAAAACACAACTTCCATGAAAGAAATCATGCCTGCACTTGCACTAAACCATCATCTACACGCACTGGATATACTGCGACTGTATATTCAGGTTTTTCCAGGCATTCGCCTGTGCGCAGATTGTAGTGCTCCTTATACAGTGGCGATGCAACTACCACTTCATCACCGATCGAACCAATAATGCCGCGCGACAATACATTGGCCTCACCGATGGGATCGTAATTTGATATTGCGAAAATTTCATCTAAACGGCGCGAGCGAAAAATCGCTACTTGTTGATTATTCACCAGGGCACAGACGCCGGTATCGGGGAAAAGCTCATCTAATTCACACACACTAATCCAGGGTTTTTCGCTCATGATATTTCTCACTTAAAAATATAATTTTTTATCCCCTCCTAACCTCCTCTTATGAAGGGGTGGGTTAGGGTGGGGTTATTTAATTAATCTACCAACTCAACAAACTGAATGCTGCTATTGGTGCGCTCCAGTGCAGTTGCCGGGCGAATTTGTTCGCGCTCAACAACATAGGCAAGATTGTTATCCGGCACATCAGCATTGATGAAATGTTTGAAACGTTTTTGCAACTCTTCATTTTCTACTGTGGTTTTCCACTCGCACTGGTATTGGCTGATGTTGTAAGCCATTTGCTCTTCCAGTTCCGCACGGAGGCCAAGCTTGTCATTGATCACCACTTGTTTAAGGTAATCCAAACCGCCTTCCATATTCTCCATCCAGACCGAGGTACGTTGCAGACGGTCACCGGTGCGAATGTAGAACATCATTACGCGGTCGATATATTTAATTAAGGTGGCGTCGTCCAAACCGGTAGCGAATAAATCTGCGTGGCGTGGGCGCATACCGCCGTTACCACACACATATAAACTCCAACCAGTTTCAGTGGCGATAACACCAAAGTCTTTGGATTGCGCTTCCGCACATTCGCGGGTACAGCCCGACACACCAAATTTAATTTTGTGTGGTGCGCGTACACCCTTGTAGCGATTCTCCAACGTAATCGCCATGCCAACTGAATCCAATACACCGTAGCGGCACCAGGTTGAACCAACACAGGATTTTACCGTGCGCAATGATTTACCGTAGGCGTGACCTGTTTCAAAACCGGCATCGACTAATTTTTTCCAAATCGCGGGCAACTGATGCAATTGCGCACCAAATAAATCGACGCGTTGACCACCGGTAATTTTGGTATAGAGCTTGTACTCTTTGGCAACCTGACCGAGCGCGATTAATTTATCCGGAGTAATTTCACCACCGGCAACACGCGGCACGATTGAGTAAGTGCCATCTTTTTGCATATTGCCCAAGAAAATATCGTTGGTATCCTGCAGGCCAATGTGTTTTTTATCTAACACAAATTCATTCCAGAAAGCGGCGAGAATTGAGGCCACTGCTGGCTTACAAATTTCACAACCCAAACCATGGCCGTGCTGATCCAACAAATCATCAAAGGATTTAATTTGTTTAATGCGCACTATGTCGGCCAATTCCTGACGCGAGTGCGGGAAATGCTCACAAATATGATTGCTTACTTCTACCCCGAGCTTCACTAACTCGGCATCCATCACTTGTTTGGTTAATGCTGAACAGCCGCCGCAACCGGTAGAGGCTTTGGTAACTGCTTTGATGTCACCCATGGTGCGCGCACCGTCTTGCACGGCACAACAAATTGCACCTTTACTGACATCAAAACACGAACAGATCATCGCCGCTTCTGGCAATGCATCCACACCGATCGCCATACCTGCACCATCAACACTGGGCAGAATTAAACAGTTGGGGTCTTCCGGCAAATCCATGCCGTTCACACACATTTGTTGCAAAGTGCCGTAGGCTTCTACATCGCCTACTAATACTGCGCCCAACAATTTTTTATTGTCGGCCGATACAATCATGCGCTTGTAGACTTCTTCTACATCGTTGCTGTAGGTGTAGCTTAATGAACCGGGAGTTGCGCCATGTGCATCGCCGATCGATGCCACATCTACGCCGAGCAATTTTAATTTGGTGCTCATATCCGCACCCATAAATTGTTCGCTGCCACCGGTGATATGCGACAGAGCGACTTTTGCCATTTGGTAACCTGGGGCAACCAAACCGTAAATACGATTATTCCAGAGTGCACATTCACCAATTGCGTACACATCATCCAAATTCGTTTGGCAATTGTTATCCACCACTATGCCGCCGCGCTCACCCACTTGAATGCCGCACTTGCGCGCGAGTTCGTCTTGCGGGCGAATACCGGCAGAGAACAAAATCATATCGGTTTCAAGATGGCTGCCATCGGCAAAGTTCATGCGGTAGCGCGCTTCAGACCGGCAACAATTTCATTAGTCGCTTTTTGCGTGTGCACTTTTACGCCGATCGCTTCAATTTTACGACGCAGTAATTTACCGCCACCTTCATCGAGCTGTACAGCCATTAAACGCGGGGCAAATTCCACCACGTGAGTTTCAAGGCCAGCGGCTTTTAATGCGGCCGCCGCCTCCAAACCGAGCAGACCACCACCCACCACTACACCAATTTTGCTCTGTTGTGCGGAGCGAGTAATGGCTTCCAAATCTTCAATGGTGCGATACACCAAACAGTGTTCACCGTTATTGCCCGGAATAGGAGGAACAAACGGGAATGAACCTGTAGCAAGAACTAATTTGTCGTAACCTTCACGACGACCCGATGCAGTGATCACTTCTTTGTTTTCAAAATCCAGATCGACCACTTTATCTTTCAGGATAAATTCAACAGATTTTTCGGTGTAGTAATCTTCGCTGGTAAGCATTAGATCTTCAGCGGTTGAACCGGAAAAATATTTGGAGAGCTGAACGCGATCATAAGCGAGGCGCGGCTCCTCAGAAAAAGTGATTACCTGATATTGATCAGCATTTGCATGATTCACCAGATTATCGATAAATTTGTGGCCCACCATGCCGTTGCCAACTACTACAATGCGCTTCTTCATATCTGCCTCACGGTCGTGAAATTTTTGTATTAACTAATTTTTAAAAGGGCTATCGATCAAGCCAACAGGTATTGCTCTTCAGATACATGCAATTGCACCTGTGCTTGCAATTTTTCTTTCATGCGCACCACTTCGCCGACAATAATTAACGCCGGTGATTGCACTTTTTCGCGCAACACTGCTACAGGAAATTCTTTCAAAGTCGAAATAATATCGCGCTGATCTTTGCGGCAACCATTTTCGATAATCGCTACCGGCGTATCAGCAGATAAACCACCGGCTAATAATTTTTCTGCAATTTCATCAGCGCGAGTCAACCCCATATAAAACACCAGCGTGTGATTCAATTGCGCCAGCGCATTCCAATTTACATCCAAACTTTTTTCTGCATGACCGGTAACAAAAGTACAGCCTTGCGACAAACCGCGATGAGTTAAGGGGATGTCGGCATAGGTGCTGCAGCCAGAGGCAGAGGTAATACCCGGGATCACTTCTGCTTCGATGTCAGCGCTACGCAGCTCCAATAGTTCTTCGCCGCCGCGACCAAACACAAAAGGATCGCCACCTTTAATACGGCACACGGTCAAACCGAGCTGCGCTTGCTTAACCAATAATTGATTGAGATCTTCTTGCGCGATGCTGTGCTGGTTTTTTGCTTTGCCAACATAGTGCGCGGGAATATTTTTAGGGAAGAGTGCGCGAATATCAGCGCTGACTAAATAATCGTAAAAAATAATATCGGCGGTATTGATTGCACGCAGTGCTTTCACCGTTAACAATTCAGCATCGCCAGGACCTGCACCCACCAACCAGACCTTGCCTACGCGGGATTTTTTAGCGCGTTCATTGGCGTCACTGCGCTGCTTCAACATGGCAGAAGGAAGAGTTTCTATGCTGGCTTTGAAAAACTGGGTCATGGCATACACCTGCTATTGGGTTACAGGTGTGCATTTGCAAGCGCAATGCCAGATCGAAAAAAACGCCTAAAAAAAATATTTTTCCTTATATTTCATTAGTTTATATTTTCAAACAAACACAACAATTACAGTAGACTGTTTAGCCCTCCGATTCATAACGAGCCGAAATGAATTTAAATGGTGCAAAGACGCACCAATGCGCAGCAAAATAAGGTTTTTACTTTTTTCGAAAATGCACCATATAAAAACATTGTGATGGTGCAACACGCACCACAAGAAAACATTTTATAAATTTCAGCCAGATTTTAGGTGAGTATCTGGCTATTTAGGTTAGGTGCGATTGCATAAAAACCTGAAGAAGGGGCAGTTAAAGGTGTAGAATTTTAAAAATCCCTATTTTGGAACATGCCTTTTACCAAGAACCTCCCGTACGCGGGAAAAGCTGGCTAGCCGATTGCAAACCACAATGGAGCCATTCTGATTTCATTGACCTGAGTGTGAATTGGCTTGAGTGAATTGGATAGCATAGCTAGAGTGCCTCATCTTTCTGGAATCAGCTTCTTTATATATGCAATTAATCGATAACTTTGGCCGAACCATCAATTACGTGCGCCTGTCAGTGACTGACCGCTGCGACCTGCGCTGCGTTTATTGCATGGCGGAGGAAATGACTTTTCTGCCGCGCGCCGAAGTGTTGAGTATTGAAGAACTGGCAACACTTGGCGAAGCCTTTGTTGCGCTGGGTGTAACCAAGCTGCGCATCACCGGCGGCGAACCCTTAATCCGGCGCGGTATTGTTGCTCTGCTAGCGCGATTAGGGCAATTGCCCGGCTTGGCCGAACTGTGCCTGACCACCAACGGCACCCATCTGCCCCAGCACGCACAGGCAATAAAAGATGCGGGAGTAGACCGCATTAATATCAGCCTCGATAGCCTCAATCCCGAACGCTTCCGCCAACTCACCCGCGTGGGCGATATCAAGCAGGTGCTGGCGGGCATTAAGGCTGCACAAGCAGCAGGTTTTAAACGCATCAAACTCAATTGTGTTGCACTTAAACACTACAATGCCGATGAAGTGCCCGCACTGGTGCAATTTGCACTGGATGAGGGATTGGATATCAGTTTTATCGAAGAGATGCCACTGGGCCGAATCGATGAACATGGCCGTGCCGCAGAATTTGTCAGCAGCGACGAACTGCGCGCGCGCATTAGCCAATATCACCTCTTGCAACCGATTCCAGACAAACAAGACAACGCCGGGCCCGCGCGCTACTGGCAAACAAGCGGTTATGATTCACAGATTGGTTTTATCTCGCCCCACTCCAATAATTTTTGCAGCAGCTGCAACCGCGTGCGCGTCACCGCTACCGGAAAATTATTATTGTGTTTAGGTCAGGAAAATAGCGTGGATCTGCGCGCAGCTTTACGTGAAAGTGAAAATCCGCAGGCTGAAGTGCGCACCCGCATTATCAATGCCATGCAGCACAAACCAGAAAAACATACGTTTGATTTAGATGATGAACCGCAAATTGTGCGGTTTATGAATATGACAGGTGGTTAACCGTCTTGA
>CAXAVL010000259.1:0-5931 GCA_963971905.1 uncultured Cellvibrio sp. | reverse complement strand
CCCAAGCTGCCGCTATCCCCATGGATGCGGGACAAGCACCTTCCGGCGCTATCCAACACGCGGACACTCACCAGGATGTGACATTGGCGCAAGGAGGGAATCCCGACAAGGATGTCGCAAATGCTCAGTTAATGACATGCCCCGCAAATACCCAATGCAATGACAAAGACGAAGCGCTGACTGCGAAATCACCCGCTATTCAGGGTTGGTTCGTGGTGGAGGATAGCTCCAGCGCGTTGCAACCGCTGGGAGTTCTGCTGCTGATAATTGGTTTGATTGTATTTTTCCTCTCGCGTAAATCTGCTTCGACTAAATAGCAGCTGTCTTTGCAGTAGCAGTTTATTCCTGCTCGCCCGTTTTCCGGATTAATGCTATACATAAAACTATGGCTGACGACGGAGACCCACTGTGCGTAAAAATTATATTTTTATCGACTACGAAAACGTCCAACCCGAATCCATCGCTGGATTGGAAAAAGGCAATTTTTATATCTTATTGTTTCTCGGTGCCAACCAATCAAAAGTAAATACCCAGCTCGCCCGCTCACTGCAACCTTTGGGTAGCCGTGTTGAATACATTGTCTTGACTGGCAATGGTAAAAACGCCCTCGACTTCCACATCGCCTACTACATAGGTGAGCGAGTGGCGATAGAGCCGGATGCGTACTTCCACATAGTCTCTAAAGATGCCGGTTTTGATCCGCTCATCGAACACCTGAATGAGCGCAATATTCTCGCCTCCCGCTCCGGCAGCATTGGTGAAATTTCCATCATGCAAAAATCGAGCATAAAAACCCTGCCCGAACGCACCAGCGTAGTAAAAGCCCGCCTCGCCCAAATGGAAGGCAAACCCAACACAGTAAAAACTCTCTCCAGCACTATCAATGCGCTGTTTCAAAAAACCTTGAGCGATGATGAGGTGGATATGGTGGTGAAAGACTTGTGCAGTAAAGGCGTGATCGCGATTATCAATAAAACGCGCGTTGCGTATTTGATGAAGTAGCGATGGGGTGAGAGGAGTGGTAAGCACTCTAACCTAAAGCAAGAGAGTTATTTTTTAACCGCTTTTCAGTCGGATTCTTTCTGACAGCGAAAAAGGCCAGGCAATAAATGCTTGGCCTTTTTGCTGTTGGGTAGATAGTTAATAGAATGCTTTGATTAAAATTTGTAGGCAACCTTCGCATACCAATAAGCGCCGTTAAAACCAAAGGGTGCTGAACGGCGCGAGTAGGTAAATACACCGGGGCTATCAATTACCATGTTGCCGCCAACCGATTCCTCTAATTTGCCACCACGGCTTTGCCCGATTTTATTTTTGTCGGGATACTCATCAAAAATATTATTGCCACCAACGCTGAGGCTTAATCCACTGTCAAATGCATACTCAATATTGAGATCGGTGAGTAAATTAGCTCCGTAGGTCTGGCGTCCGCCATCTTCCACCGTGTATTCGCCGTAGCGATTAAAGGCGAGGTTAACACGCCAGTTTTCCAGTAAATAATAACCGCTCAGGCTGATTCTATCCTCGGGCTGCCACTCTTCAATTATCGAAATATCCTGCGAGCTGAATACGACGTTTGCATTCAGTTGCGCGAGTGAGCCTGCTTGTGAGGTAAACACATCAACCACTTCTGTTTTGGTTTTGTTGCCCGCGAGCGTTAAATCCAAATCGCCACCAAAAAAATCTATGCCGCTATAGTTCACTACCAAATCAAAGCCGCGGGTTTCGGTATTGGCACCGTTCAAAAAGAACTGGCCTGCGCCTGCACCGACAGTGGCGAGAGCATTGCCTAAAGTGCCGCTGGGATCATTGGCTGCACTTAAGCGATTACTGATAACGATGCGGTCGTCGATATCAATTGCGTAGTAGTCAAAGGTGATGGTTAAGCGGTCGGCAGGTGTTAATACAATACCGGCGCTGTAGTTATCGGACTCTTCCTCTTTCAACTGTGGAATGCCAATGGCTTTTGCTAATTGGCTGTCGTTGCGGAAGGTGCCTACTTGCACGGCTATTTGCGGGCCAGACGGATTGGCGGGGTTGGCAACAAACTGGGTGCCTATGTTATTAAAATAAAGTTGTTGCATTGAAGGTGCGCGAAAACCTGTGCTTATCGCCGAGCGCAAGCGCATTACATAATTTACTTCCCAGTTTGCACCGAGTTTAAAGTTGGTGGTGTTGCCGAAGTCTTCGTAGTCATCAAAGCGAAGTGCTGCACTCACCAGCAAACTGTCAGTTAATTGATAGTCTGTATCGACAAAAGCAGAAACCACTGTACGACTTTCATCGACGCTGGAGCCCGGTGCTATACCGGGGAATCCTTGAATACCGCCATCGGCATTTCTAGGGTAGAGGGCAGCGCCGCCGTTATTTAAATCCGTATCGTAATCGGTATAGGCATATTCTTCACCGGGGATAATTTTGTAATTATCAATCCGATATTCAAAACCCGTTGCGAGCGATAAATCGCCAAACGTGTTATTAAAATCGAGATTAAATGTTTGCAGCCCTAACTCCAGGCCATAGGCATCTGCCGAGCGCGGCACGCTGGAGCGTATTTCTGCATCCGCTAAGCCCTGCCCATATCGCAAATAATTTACATAGGAATAGTTAACCGAGTTGCTGGTGTTGTAGTCGATTTCATTGACACCGTTGGTGTAAGACACATCCATTTGCCAGCCGCTATTGAATTCAATGCGGTAACCCAGGTTGGCGGAGAGATCATCGATTTGTGAATTAATCAGTGGGATAAAACCCTCGGGAATTACATTGTCACCATCGTTCAGGGCAGCGGAATAGCCAGAGCTGGGGTTGCGAAAAAAAGCACCCGATTGGCTCTCGCGAGTTGAATAAGTGACAAACCCGTAGGCTTCGCCTGCACCTATATCCATAGCGCCGTTGAGTACCAGTGCGAGTTGTTCTGAATCGGCGTCACCAATACGAAATTGGCCGCGATCAAAGGTAATTTCACGCGGATCGCCAACTTCTGCAATCCCATTGCCATCGCTGTCACTGCAGCCGCCATAGACACAATCGCCCTGCAATCCTGCGCGATTACTTCTTGCTCGGTCGCGATAATTCAACGTCAGATTGGCATAGCCTGAATCGCCTAGGCCAAAGCCGCTATTTAAATCGATGTTAATTGTTTCGCCATCACCTTCGCTATATTCCCCATAGGAGCTGCTGATATTGCCGCCGTCATTCGCATCTTTAAGGACGATATTAATAACACCTGCAATTGCATCGGAACCGTATTGAGCGGCGGCGCCATCGCGTAATACCTCAATGCGTTTAATGGATGCCGCTGGAATTGCATTCATATCCACGCCCGCGGTGCCGCGCCCAACCGAGGTGTTGATATGAATTAACGACGCTTGGTGGCGTCGCTTGCCATTGATTAGCACTAAGGTTTGATCTGGCCCGAGTCCACGCAGGGTTGCAGGGCGCAGCGCGTCAGTGCCATCGCTAATGGTGGATGAAGGGAAGTTAAACGAAGGCGCCAAGCTTTGAATCATGCGCCCCACTTCTGTTTGCCCGGTTTTGGATAATGCCTCGGTATCGAGAACATCAACTGGTACAGGAAGGTCTTCTGCTGTACGGCCTTTTGTACGTGTACCTACCACCATCATTTCTTCTACAGCGTTTGCTTGGGGTGTCTCTTGCGCTTGCACCACAGCGGTACTTATCGCAAGTGGTAAAGGCAGCATTAAGCCGAGCAGGCTGGGTAAGGTAAACTTATGGGTGAAATTTTTAGGTTTATTTGATGCCTGTGTGTGTGATCCGATTGTATTGGCCATAGTAACTCTCCGTAGTTTTTGAAAAAATTTTATAAAGATCTGGGGGGTGCTTATGAGTGGCATTCACTTTTAATAAATAGGAAATATTCAATAAATTATCCATGTGCGTGGTGTTAGTGTTATTTATTGAATATGGTGATATCGCGCAATAGAGATTTTTCTGTTAATAAAATTTGTGTGCGTTGTAAAAATAAATATCTACCAAGATGTTGGGAATGGAATCAAAAAAATGCATTACTTAAAGTGTAGCCCCATTGTTGCATGGCCATGTTGCTTTCCAATACTCTTTAACTCTTTAAAATGCGCTGAACATGTCGTTTCTTTATATAAACTAATTAATGTCTAAATTTCGAGTTTTTAGGTGCCAGATAGGGGCTTGCTGTTTTGATTGTGGATCTAAATAGGTGCTGATGACTGTTTTGTTTAGATCGTCATTTTAGATAAAAATATTTTGTTTGGTTGCCTTCTGGTTGATTTTAATCAATTCGGCATCATGTATTGCAATGGATAATTCTTGCGTAAGAGATGTCACAAGTTTATGACCCTAGTACGAGGAGGCACATTATGTTTAAAAATATTTTGGTACCTACAGATGGCTCTGAGCTATCGCAGAAGTCTCTTACCTATGCATTGGAGTTCGCGAAAGCTACCGATGCAAAATTGGTTTTTGTATCAGTAGCAGTGCCCTATGAATATATAGTTCCATTAGGCGGCGGATTAATGCCTTCTGTTGCCTATGATGAAAAGCTCCAAAGCTTGTACGATGAAAGCTCGTTTAAGCAAGCGCAGGCGTTTGTGCAAGCGGCAGAGGAAGAGGCCAAAAAGAGTCAGGTTAATTACCAATCTGTCACCAAGGTTTCTTTTAATCCCTATGAAGAGATTATTGCTGCCGCCAAAGATTTTAATTGCGATGTTATTTTTATGGCATCACACGGCAGAAAAGGTATCACCCAATTATTTATTGGTAGCGAAACGCAAAAAGTGCTTGCCAACAGTAAGGTGCCAGTGTTGGTTATTCGCTGAGCGGCAATTTGGGGGTTGACAGCCAGTTGCCTTATCGCCAAAATGCGCGCCTCACAAATATGGCTAGATAGCTCAGCTGGTTAGAGCACAGCACTCATAATGCTGGGGTCGGCGGTTCAAGTCCGCCTCTAGCTACCATATATATGAAAAAGCCAGCTTGGGAGACCAAGTTGGCTTTTTTTATGCCTTTTGTGTGGGTAGGGGAGGCCTAGAGCTTGCCCCCGTTGAAGAATCGCTTGCTTGCCGAGCCTTACGATAGCTTGCCTGCCGGGCCTTACGATAGATAGGTTCACGATGGAATTTCTTGATCTCGCTCCCATTACCCGCGCCCAGGGCACTGTGCAGTTGCCCGGTTCCAAAAGTATCTCTAACCGTACCCTGCTGCTGGCGGCGCTGGCTTCAGGTGAGACGGAGATTCGCGATCTGCTGAAGTCGGACGATACCGACCGTATGCTGGAAGCTTTGGCGGCCTTGGGTGTGGGTGTGACTAAAACCGGCGAGAACGATTACCGCGTAGTTGGCACCGGCGGCAGCTTTGCTAATAAAGAGGCGGATTTATTCCTCGGCAATGCGGGTACCGCGTTTCGCCCGCTGACGGCGGCGCTGGCGTTGAGCGGCGGCACTTACAAGCTGCATGGCGTTGCACGTATGCACGAGCGCCCGATTGGCGATTTGGTCGATGCGCTGCGGCAGATCGGCGCGGATATTACTTACTTGGGTGAAGAAGGTTTTCCGCCTTTGTTGATCAAACCCGCCAAAGCTGTTGACCCCACCCTAACCCTCCCCCTGGCAGGAGAGGGAACTATTTAAATTCGTGGTGATGTCTCCAGTCAATTCCTCACTGCCTTGCTCATGGCTTTGCCTATGACCGGCAAAGAAACTCAAATCGAATTGGTGAGCGAGTTAATTTCCAAGCCTTATATTGAGATCACCCTCAAGTTGATGGCGCAGTTCGGTGTAGACGTGCAGCGCGATGGTTGGGAGCGTTTTACTGTTCCGGCCGCGACGGGTTACACCAGCCCCGCTACTGTGTATGTAGAAGGTGATGCGTCGTCTGCCTCGTACTTCCTTGCTGCCGGTGCGCTCGGTGGTGGCCCGCTGCGTGTGCAAGGTG
>CAXAVL010000258.1:0-5950 GCA_963971905.1 uncultured Cellvibrio sp. | reverse complement strand
ACACCAGCAGCAGCTCCGCCGTTTCATCGACCGATTCATCGCGCTTACTGAGCAACAGGCTGCGAATTTCCTCTGCCAATGGCGTGCCGCCCGGCTCGCGGGTAACCACTACCTCCATGCCGCGCGCGCGCAGCCAATCGGCCACAAAAGCCAAATTTGTGCTCTTTCCGACACCTTCGGTGCCCTCAATTGTCAGAAATTTACCGCGCTGCATAATTCTCTCTACTTATCAAAATTAACAATTTACGCATTCCTTCCCCTTGGGGGAGCGCGTATCATACCGGCTTTTTCCCGCACCACCCTCTAAATCTCAAGGGAGATTCACCATGATCACATTACAAACCAACTACGGCGATATAGTTATTGAACTGGATTTTGATAAGGCGCCCAAGACCGCTGCCAACTTCAAACAATATGTTGAAGAGGGTTTTTATAACGGCACTATTTTTCACCGCGTCATCGATGGCTTCATGATTCAAGGCGGTGGTTTCACCGAAGATTTCGAGCAAAAAGAAACCCGCGAGATGATCCAAAATGAAGCTGACAACGGTTTGCAAAACCTGACTGGCACCTTGGCCATGGCGCGCACCAATGACCCACACAGCGCCACCGCACAATTTTTTATCAACGTAAAAGACAACAGCTTCCTCAATCACTCAGGCAAAAATGCATCTGGCTGGGGCTACTGCGTATTCGGTAAAGTGGTTGAAGGTATGGACGTAGTAAACAAAATCAAAGGTGTTAAAACCGGCAGCAAAGGCTTCCATCAAGATGTACCTAAAGAAGCTGTGATCATTCAAAACGCTATCATCGCGGAATAATATGCACTCGCTTTTTATTTCGGATTTACATCTCCACGAATCACGCCCACAGATCACGCGGGCGTTTTTTCAGTTTTTGTACACGCAAGCTATTCACGCCGAAGCACTTTATATTCTCGGCGATTTTTTTGATGCCTGGATTGGCGATGATGACGATGCAGAACTGGTGCAAGATGTTGCAAGCGGATTGCATAAACTCAACGAGCTGGGCGTTGCGATTTATTTTATGCATGGCAATCGCGATTTTTTATTGGGCGACGCCTACGCCAAAAAAGCAGGCATGACATTAATTGCCGATGGCAGCCTGATCGATTTATACGGCACGCCCACCCTGCTAATGCACGGCGACAGCTTGTGCACCGACGATACCGAATACCAACAATTCCGCGCCATGGTGCGCAGCCCACAATGGCAGCAACAAATTCTTGCGCAACCACTTCCTGCACGCCGCGCACTCGCTGCACAACTACGCGAAAAAAGCCAAAGCATGAACAGCTTAAAAGTGGAAGATATTCTCGATGTATCGCCAGCTGAAGTGATCGCACAAATGGCAGCTGCAAAAGTCACACGACTTATTCACGGCCACACCCATCGCCCCGCTCGCCATCAAATAGTTGTCGCAGGCAAACCCGCTGAGCGTATCGTGCTAGGTGACTGGCATGATTCAGGCTGGTGTATTAAAGCGGATCAAAACAACATTGCATTAATCGATTGGAAAATTTAACCCCGCAGATTGCGCTGCGGGGTTAAGCGAAAAACCTATAGACTCAGTAGTTAAGCGCGGTTGCGAATCGTCATCATATAGAGCCCACCGATCATCACAAAAATTGGCCACCAGGTGCCAAATGACATATCGAGCAAAAACATGAGCGCGATAAAAATGATTGCGCCAGCAGACACCAATGAATTGGCAACTGCAGCCCCCAAACCCTCTTTACGATAAAAACTAAACGCCTGCTGCAAAGGACCGATTGCCGCCAACAAAATAAAAAATGCCCACCAGTTGTGAAAATCCAAAAAAAATAATTCAAAACCCAGATTGCGCGCCAGCAGTAAACAACCGATAACCACAATCGCCAAACCTAACGGCCAGTTACTCATAGCAGGCTTGGTATCCTTAGCCGGTGCAGGAGCTGGACTCTGTGGCAAATTATTATCATCAGGGGTGGCCATAACAAACTCCATATTGATTAGTGTGCTGTTTAGACATCATAAACCAGAATTTGGATTCACACACCCCGCCAGCGATCTGTGCAATCGAGCACATCAAAAACAAAAGCCCCACATTGAAGTGAGGCTTTTGCTCTATTCAGACATTACCGGAAGGAATCCTTAATTCTTCAGCACATCCTCCGCCGCATTCACCAAAAAGATATAGCTCGCCGCCACATTTACCACATATTCATTTTGACCCCAGAAGAACGGCCAATCTTCGTGATTCTCGGGATAGTCAGGCTTCAACACTAAAATACCGGGCACAATACCGCCAGAAATAAACGAGAAGTCAGCGCGATTCATGCCATAAGCCACTTCTTTAGAGCGAGTCCCTACATTGGATACCAGCGACAAACTGTGTGCAGGGTGAGTGCCATATAGGAAATTCAAACCTTGCAACACCGATTCGCGATCAACCAATTCCGGAAATGCCTTGTGAATATAGTAATTGTTGGTTGCGTGGCGAATCACCCAACCACTGCCGGCCCACCCACCTTCAGTAATGGGAACGCCAAAAGGATTTTTTGCTTGAGTCGCGGCAAGTTCAGTTCGATAAATTTGCGCCTTATTTTTTAGCTGCTGTTTAAAATCAGCATCCATATAAGGAATTGTACGAATAAACCAGGATGCGTTGATTCCAAAATCCACTTCAGCCGCCAGCTTTTTAACCGCTTGCGCATATTGTTTTTCACCAGTGGTGATCAACAACTCAGTCGCCGCCTTGAGCTGCTCGTGCTCTAGTTTTCCACCGGTGGTATTACCATGCTTAAAGGAATCCGGCTGAGCTTTTGCGGCCTCATCGGCCCAGACTTTTTTCGCGGTTGCCAAACATTCTTTGGCCAGCTCATCGTTAAACCCGGTTAACGCCCTGCTCGCCGCCGCTAAGGCAGCTGCAGAACCGTAATTCAACGAAGAAGATTTACTGGTAAATGCCCAGCGGTCATCAAATTTACCACTTTTAAAACCGTCAGTCTCAAGCTCGCCCATTTTGGGATCATAAATTAAATTATCGGTTTTAGTGATGCCGTCACCTAAGTGGTGATACTGATCAATGTGCGCTTCAACAATACCAGGAATGGCATGACCTATAGCGCGGTGCTGCGCGATTAATGCTAGCGTGCCGTGTGCAATTTGTTGCAACAAATCTGGTTTGCCGTCAGCAGTGTGCAAGTCAACAAATTTTCTCGCGTAATCCACACTGGTAGTGTCGCGCTTCAATTTGAAGGTTTCCCACGCGGTGACAAGTGTATTCACCACATCGTATTGCGTTTGAGTGCGAATATCGTAATCGCCCGCGTCATACCAACCGCCAATATTTAATCCTGGGATATGTTCACCGGGTTTGAATTTGGTATCGGTAGTCGGCCCCTGTGCATACAAATCAAAATGTTCGATATTTACCGGCGCTTGCAGGGCATCATCCAAATGTGAGGCACCATGCCATATACGATAGGATTCATTGATCGTCATATGATCCATTTGCACGGGTAAATACATATCCAACGTGGGGTGCCAAGCAGCTTGGTAAACATTTTTATCAATACGGAAAGTATGGGTTTCCTGACCGCCGTAAGTTATTGCATATAAACCTGGCGCTTGAATTTTACTAAAATCAAATTGGCGATATTCATAACGCAGATACTTACCCCAACTTTTTGGCTTTTCACTCAATACAGTTTTACGAGTTCCATCGGCATTAATTTTCACCAAACTTGCTGTATGGATTTTTTTATCGCGCGCATCCAGCTCAATTACGGCGACTTTTTTCTGCGCCGGATGGTAGCCCACTTGCGAGTGAGCAATCATAGGTTTGCGAATCCAATTTTTTACTGTCGCCGCATCAATTTGCCACTCGATAACCGCACCGGTTTTATTCGCCGGAATTTTGCTGCGCACAACAAACCAGCCGTTCTGTGCTTTGCCCCGACCATCGTAAAGCTCTAGTGGTGTGCTGGAGGATTGAATGCTAATTCGATGCTCAACATCCTCTGGTGCAAGCACCAGTTGCTGCCCTTGAGCGAGCGCAACAGGATTGGCTTTGCCATTAATTTCTTTTAAACCGGTTGGATAAATCGGAAAACCACCCGCCTGATCATCCATCAAAAACGATTTATGAAAATAAGCGGCGGGCAAGAACTCCAAGTTAAAACCGGCTTTGCCTTCAAGGGATTTTGGCAGCGGTTTTGGCAAATTAACCGTTAAACGCACACCTGCAGCGTTTTTAGTGACCTTAATCGAAAAATCAAATTGCTCATCGGGATAATGCAGAAAAGCTTCTATGGATTGCTCCGCGCGATTTATTTTTCGCTCCTTAAACATGGGCGTCATATCCCACTGCTCTGGCGTCGCATTCAAACGCACATCACCATTAGTAACCGTGCGCTCACCGTGATGAATTAATTCCACCCCGCTAGTTTTGGAGTCGCTAAATAGCCCGTCATACCAATTGCTAAACACCAGTACGTTTAATCCGGATTTTTCAAAATAATCTTTATCGTTAAGAGTGAGGTCGTCTTTTGCCTGAGCAGGCAAAGCGAGAAAAACCAATAAAACAGCGAGCAAGCCGCGCCATTGACCAAGTTGATATGCCATGTGTATCTCCAGATTATTATTAACACAGACTTATAGTCTATTTACACATAACATGCTGGTATACAAGATTTACACTTAATAACCCCTATTTTAAATACCCCTGCTACCGCGACTATTTACAGACGGATAGGTACCCAGTCACCGATTTGTAACAAATATTGACGATTCTATGGCGTTTTAACCACCCTGTTATCTCCTCCCCTTTGCCTTAGGAATCGCTATGCAAACTATTTCTTTCATTACAGAAACAAGTGCCCAACAGCGCTACAAAAAACACAGTTACCGACATATTCACACAGCATTATTTCTCGTGCTGACTGGCTTGTCAGCGATTACGCTCGCTACTCCGTTTGAGATTTCCACAGGCGTTAATGCCACTGGCGTGCGCACCGTGACAGCAAACGAAACAGGCAAAATAAATCAAGGCGCGAGCCTGACCCATACCGACAAAACCATTACTTGGTCTGGTGCAACTGCAGGTACAGTCACTATTGATAACCGCGGCACTGTGCAGGCAACTGGCTCCGGTCGTGCGATAGATACCAGCAGTAGCGGCGGTGCTGGCCGCAACCTTGTATTGCGCAATGCCGAAGGTGCGCAAATTATTGGCGGCAATGATGCGGTACGCATTAACTTTTCATCCGGTACTGTCGGCACCGTCAGCGTTGATAACGCCGGCAGAATTTATTCCACCAGCGGCCAAGCATTGGATTTCAATGCGATTGAAAATGCCAGCTCTGTGCTTATCACTAACCAAACGACCGGCGTTATCAGCACCTTCGATGCGGACGGCATTCGCCCCGGCAATAACGGTGTGTTGGTCAATCATGGCCGTATTATTGGCGGCGGTGCTGGCTTAGTTGCTGGTGCGACTAACCTGTCCAGCGAAGCCATCGATTTTCAGGATTTTGGCGGTACGGTTCACAATGAAGCCACCGGTTTTATTGAGGGTGCGCGCCACGGCATTACTGGCGACGGCGTCGTTAACGTAATCAATGCCGCCGGTGGCGTTATTCGCGGCCATAATGGCTCTGGTCTCAACTTGGATGGCACCGGCAGCCTGATTAATTACGGCACAGTGTCCGGTAACTTTGATGCGACACTCATCAATGGTGACGGCGATGGAGTGGATATTGATCAGGTTGGCAGCATCGACAACTACGGCCGCATCGAAGCTAATGGCGCTGGCGGCGTAAAAGACAGCCCCACCGACTTCAACCGCGCCGATGGCATTGCTATGGGCGGTGGCGTGATCAACAACTACGCCGGCGCAACGATTTACAGTAGCGATCGCGGTATTTTGATCGATAACAGTGAAGGCG
>CAXAVL010000257.1:0-6051 GCA_963971905.1 uncultured Cellvibrio sp. | reverse complement strand
CAAATCTGATTCCGGCAATTCTGCCAAGCCATAGCGTGTTTTTAATGCATCTGGATAAGCTTTTAACAAATACTCAGCGGCATAAAGGGCGATATCAGCGTAATCAAACACCGTGTCTTTTATCGCACCGGTAATGGCAAGGCGATAGCCGCAGGAGGGCGGTGATAATTTAGGCCACAAAAATCCAGGGGTATCGGTTAATAAAATACCGTTTTCCAATTTGATTTTTTGTTGTGCTTTAGTCACACCGGCTTCGTTGCCGGTTTTAGCGATAACGCGCCCGGCAAGGGTATTGATAATGGTGGACTTGCCTACGTTGGGAATACCCATAATCATTGCGCGTGCAGGGCGGAGATCGCGCTGACGCTCGCTAACTAAACTGGTGCACACATTTAATAAATTGCGAATTTGCTCCGGGCGCTGCTGGCTCACCGGTAGAGCTTTTACACCGGCTTCCTGCTCCATTTTTTCCACCCACAGCGCGGTAATCGCCGGATCGGCCAAATCGGCTTTGTTGAGTAATTTAATGAGTGGTGTATCGCCGCGCAAACTTGGCACCAGCGGATTTTCACTGGAGAAAGGAATGCGTGCGTCAATCACTTCAATTACCACATCCACATGGGGCATGACTTCCGCAATTTCTTTGCGGGCCTTGTGCATATGGCCGGGGAACCAATTAATAGTTGACATGATTTACTCGAAGGAGAATTTAAAACGTATCCAGCGGTTCACTGGAATCGAAATGATGCAGTAATAGACACTCGTCATCGGACTCGCTTTCGCAAATAACAACCGATACCGGCGCGATGATAGTGGCGTAAGTAGTGTCTTGATAGAGACATTCATTGAGCGCCTGCCAAAGTGGGGCGGGAAACTCAGTAAAGAAATTGAAACTTAAATAGAGTTTGCCTTTTTCTTCAATCGCGTCCACTTCGGGTGAGCGAATCCCGCGCACGCGCTGCAAAAACGCGTCGCGATCAAATTCGCGGCTGTATTTGGGTTGGATTTGAATGCTGATGCATTGCATTGGCGGATCCTCGAGTGCAATTGCGGCGATTATACAGAAAGCGCAAGCCAATCACCTTGAATAACTCGGGGCATATCCAAGCCGGTGGGTTGTTAAGAAGGATTAATCTTCCGCCGCCCCATTTAGGCGGTAACCGGTTTCAGCTATGATGCGGCCTTCTTTTCTCCCTTCGGTAAAATCTGTGTCTTCTCCTTTATTCCGCCCGATTGCGCTGGGTCTATATCTTTTGTTTTTTACGGCAGGGGTGGTGGGTGCTCTGGTGTTGCCCACCTTTAGTCTGTTTCTTGCCAAAGAAATTGGTGTGCGTCCGCTGTTGGTTGGTTTGGCATTTGCGGGAATTGCCTTGGCGAGTATCGGCTACAACCATTGGTTGGGACACTGGTCGGATAAGCTCGCCGATCGCCGCCCGCTGGTGATTATTTGCTGTTTGCTCGGCACGCTTGCCTGCGCAATATTTGCGTTATCGCGCAATTATTGGCTGGTGGCTTTTACTGCCGTGTTTTTACTCAGTTTGTCGATGGTGTCTTTTTCGCAAATTATGGCTTACAGCCTGGATTACGCCGAAGCTGAAATCCCAGCTGAGCGCATTCCGTTATTCAATGCCATCATGCGTGCGCAAATTGCTTTTGCATGGGTGGCGGGGCCGCCAGCCGGTTTTTTGTTGGCGACTTATTTTGGTTTTGATGTGAGTTACGGTATTGCTGCGCTGTTGTATGTGTTGGTTGCCATCGCGAGTGTTAAATTATTACCGCGGTTGCCGAAAAAAAATAAGCCGGTGAATGTTGCCGGTGAGCGTATAGCGCTGCCACCTTTATCGCCGGCGATTAAACAATCGCTCTGGTTGTGTGCAATTGCATTTTCGGTATTGTGGGGCGTGAACAATGCCTATCTTATTAGCTTGCCAATTCACTTGAAGGATAATTTGCACCTAGATGCCTACTGGATGGGGTGGGTGATGGGTACTACTGCCGCATTGGAAGTACCCTTTATGTTATTGGCTGGGCACTATGCCAGCCGTTTCCGTTTGATTAGTTTGGTGCGCTGTGCGGGTATTGCTGCATTGTTGCTTTATATCGGCATTTATGTCGCGAGTGAGTTGTGGCACTTGTTTGTGCTGCAAATTTTTAATGCGATTTTTATCGGTGTTCTGGCGGGGTTGGGCGTATCAGTTATTCAGGACCTGATGCCGGGGCGATCGGGTGGCGCTTCAGCGCTCTACACTAATACCACACACATCGGCAACTTGTTGAGCAGTTTAATGGTGGGCTTGGTGGCGGATTATTATGGTTACCATCAGGTGTTTTTAGTTAATATCCTGCTGGTATTTGTGGCTATTTGGGTGTTTGGTAAAGTGAAAACCTCGCGCGAATTGGCGCAGAGCAGCGGTTGATGCAGTGATTAATTTATCGCTGTGCTGATTAATCTATCGCTGCGCTTTAATCTCCATCTTCATTTAATAGTTTTTCCAAATCTTCCACGCTCATTGCAAACAGGCGGTGACGCAATTCGCGCTCTATTTGCGGCATCATGCTCAGCATTACCTCTTCAACTAAATATTGACGAGGTTTATTGACCTTATGGGCAATATTTTTGGTGGAGCTGATAATTTTTTTTGCGGTTTCGTATTCGAATAGTGGTGGCGGGTTGTTGCCGTGCAGGCGTTCGCGAATGTGTTGCGGCAAAAATGGGTTTTCGCCGCTGGCTTTGGCCAGTGGGCGATGATCGTTGTGCGGCGTGTGAGTGCCGCTTAAATGCGCACTAAAGCCTTCCCTTTTGTGTTCTTGTGATTGAGTTGAATGGTGATGTTTCGCCGAATCCGTTAATGAAGTCGTATGGTTGTTGAGTTGATCTGCAATTTTGGCGAGGGTGGATTTAGGTTCTTCAAACAGTGAGCCTTGTCCGGGCAAAACGGATTCATGTCGGGTGACCAGTAGGGGCGGCTCGCTATGAAATTCCTCATCAAGAATTTCATCTTCTCCTTCCATTTCTTGCAAGATAGGAATGTCATCTTCTTCCAGTAATAATCCTTTGATGGACTCCAGTTCTTGCAAAATTTCGGCTTTGGTTTTATTCGTATTGGCCATAATGCTTACCTTTCAATCGCATTGTCTGTGTGTGCGGATCACAATTTCCGGGTTTCAATGGGATAGCCGCGGCTTTTATAAAAGCTGAAGCGTTCGCGGCTGGCTTGCAAGCTTTCTTGTTCCTGAATGACCACTTCACTCAAACGTTCAAAACGGCTGAAGTAGGGCGGTGTGGCCTTGCTCAAGTTAAGCAATAAACTCTGGTGATCGCCAGCTTCTTGGGTGAAGGTGATCTCCACTGGCGCGGGCTTGCCACCGTTAAGCAATTGGTGCGGGATAAAACTTTCCGGCTTAAAGGTCCAAAGCAACTCATCAAACGCGCGCGCGTCGGCTTCGCTATCCATCGCTACCAATACTCGCATGCCCATGCGCTGTACTTTGTCGATCAAACGGCAGGCAAACAACCAGCGGGCGTCGCTGGTTGTTTCTGGCAGTATATAAAAATCAACCTGAGTCACGATCAAACCTGATTCAGCAGGTATTGCACCAGCATAGTCACCGGGCGACCAGTAGCGCCTTTGGCTCCACCTGAGCGCCAGGCGGTGCCGGCAATATCCAAATGCGCCCAGGCAAATTTCTTGGCAAAGCGCGAGAGGAAACAAGCTGCGGTGACGCTGCCTGCTTCGCGCCCGCCGATATTGGCGATATCGGCGAAGTTGCTGTCGAGTTGTTTTTGGTAGTCATCCCACAGCGGCATTTGCCATGCGCGATCACCCGCTTCTTCGCCCGCTTTCAGCAGGGTTTTCGCCAGCTCATCGTTGTTACTAAACAGGCCGGTGGCGTGGTTGCCCAGCGCAATGACGCAGGCGCCGGTGAGGGTGGCTATATCCACCACGGCTTTGGGTTTAAAGCGCTCGGTATAGGTGAGAGCATCGCACAGCACCAGGCGGCCTTCGGCATCGGTATTGAGGATTTCAATGGTTTGGCCGGACATAGAGGTCACTATGTCGCCCGGTTTGGTGGCATTGCCATTGGGCATATTTTCCGAGGCGGCAATGACGCCAACCACATTGATTGGCAGTTGCAAATCAATCAGGGTCTGAAAGGTGCCCAGTACACTGGCCGCACCACACATGTCGTATTTCATTTCGTCCATCGCAGCGCCGGGTTTCAGGCTGATGCCGCCGGTATCAAAGGTAATACCCTTGCCGACCAGCGCGATGGGAGCCTGTTTTTTGTTGCCGCCTTTGTACTCCAGCACGATGAGTTTTGCTGGCTGATCACTGCCCGCTGCAACTGACAGCAGTGAGCCCATGCCCAGCTCTTTCATGTGTTTTTCTTCGAGGATATTAACGCTCAGCTTGGCTTGCTTGGTGGCTAGGCGCTTTGCTTCGCTGGCGAGATAAGTGGGGGTACAAATGTTGCCGGGTAAATCGCCCAGTTCGCGCGCCAAATTGACACCTTTGGCGATGGCTTGGCCGAGCTGCAGGCCTTTAGTTGCATCGGCAACTTGTGTTTTGGCTATACCGAAGATCACTTTCTTCAGTTGCAGACTGATTTCAGTGGGTTTGCTTTTGAGTTTATCGGGGCGGTAATCAAGTAGGCTAAGGCTTTCCGCTACCTGGCGCGCCTGCCATTGGGCGTCCTGCTCAGCAACGCTGATATCAGCCAGTGCGATGGTGATTTCAGTGCAAGTGGTCGCGCGCAATGCGTCAGCGATTTTTTGTACCGCGCGGCGATAGTTGTCGGCGCTCACATGGCCATCTTTGGTGGCACCAAAACCCAGTACTAACAATCTCTCTGCCGCTATTCCTTGTGGATTTAATAGCAGCAAACTTTGTCCTGCCTTACCTTGGAATCCTTCGCGCTTGAGCAGTGCTTCAAGCTGGTGTGCATCGGCAACATTTACCGCACTGGCGGCGGGGGCGAGCTTGATTCCTTCGTAGCTGCCAACAACCAGGCATTGGGTAGTTTGTTTAACCGGCTCAACGACTTTGGCTGAAAATTGAATCAAGCCGGGTTTAGGAGTCGCAGGTTTGGCAGATTTTGCAGGGGCTTTGGCGGCGGTCATAGAAAGTCCTTGGTAAAAAGCAATGGAAAATTCGCTCAAGACAAATCGGGCGCGGTGCGTGATAATGCCACAATTTAAGCGGGGCATGGCGGCAAAATTCGGTGAATATCTGAACCTTGTCGCGTAACGCAAGTCACTAGCCTCGTCTGCGGATTGCATCGCCTTTACTTGTTGGCTTTATCGGATAAAGGGTTGAACAAGTTTTGTACGCGTCACTAGCTAATGTCGAATGACAGGATTATCACTTTGATTATTTTTCGTTATCTCTCGCGGGATTTATTGATCACCAGTCTGGCGGTGAGCGCGATCTTGCTCACTATTTTTCTCTCTGGAAAATTCGGTGATTACCTGAAAGATGCAGCTCAAGGCAAGCTCGCCGTTGATGTGCTATTCACTATCATCGCTTATCGTATGCCCAACTTATTGGAATTGATTTTACCGCTAGGATTTTACTTGGCGATCTTGCTCGCCTATGGGCGCATGTATATCGAAAGTGAAATGGTGGTGTTATCAGCGACCGGTATGAGTCAGTGGCAATTGGTGCGCATTACTTTAATGCCCGCTGCTGTAGTTGCGCTGATTGTGGCGGCATTTAGTTTTTGGTTGAGCCCATTGGGTGCGCAGCTCACTGAGCAGGTGCTCGCGGAGCAGCGTAATCGCAGCGAGTTTGAAAGCCTACAGGAGGGGCGTTTTCAGGCGATAAGTCAGGGGCGCATCATGACTTATGTTGAGCATATAAGTGACGATAATAAGCGCCTTAATCAAGTGTTTGTGGCGCAGCAAGATGGCCAAACCAATTCTACTATTGTGATTGCCGAAACTGGTGAGCAGGCCTACAAAGAGGATTATGGTCAGCGTTATTTAGTGCTGCACAATGGCTATCGCTATGAAGGCTTGCCTGGCACCAGCGAGTTCAAAATTACCCAATT
>CAXAVL010000256.1:0-6093 GCA_963971905.1 uncultured Cellvibrio sp. | reverse complement strand
GCTGGAGCTGGTCGAGCGAGAGATATTCGTCGGGTTTGTGCGCCTGATCAATCGCTGGAAGCCAACCCAATCCCTCAATATCGAAACGGGTGCACTTGCCGCCAGCGTTATCGGCAGCGATAAAAGCAGTGGTCACTGGGAGCTGGAGAAAGCGTCTGGCGATGAGTACCGCTTGAAGAATCGCTTAAAGCCTGAGCTGTACATCAACATCGAAGGCAATCGCCTACAAGCCAGCACCATCCAACCTGGGTGGTGGAGCGCGCGCTGGAAGCTAATTCCGGTGCAATAGGCAATAAAAAACGCCTGACCGTGAATCGGCCAGGCGTTTTTGTATAGGTCACTTAGGTGATTGCTAGCTGCCCGAGTCGGCCAGCCGCAAAGCGCTGATATCGGGAGTAACAGGTTTTACATTGGGCTTTAACTGCCCCATATCACTGCCTGCGGGTGCCAGACCAAAATTGCCTATCTCAACTATTGCAGGCAGCACTATGGGACGCTCGTCATCGGTCAATAAATCACTACCAGCTTCAGCAATACCCCAGTCTTCCAATTCGATTTCGACCAGTGGCAGCGCCAGTTTTTCATCGGCGCCGATCAAATCGGCACCCACGGCAGCCAGACCCAGATCTGGCGCGATTACCTGCGCACTGATCTCCTCCCGCACCTCAGTGGCATCCACCAAATTGCCCTCGGCTGCCCGCAGGCTGAGGCCGGAGATATCAACACTGACTGGCACAGCTTGTGGCTGGCGCTCACTGGCGGGGAGCAGGTAGGCACCGACTGGAGCTAGGGTCCACTCAGGCTTTTTAACCGGCCTCGGTTCACGCACTGGCAGAGGTTTAGGGGGCGCATTGGCCGGGCTTTTATCGCTAGCGTAGATCTCAACCATAGCGCCAGCTTTAATTAATACATCGCGGTATTTGTTGGCGGTTGCCTCATCCAAATTGCGCTTGAGCGGCACCGGGCGCCCTGTAAATAAGCTGTCGACCTTGGCGGCATCCACCTTGAATAACTGCTGCAATTTGGCTTTTACTTCAGCCAATTGGTGGCCGAAGACAATATCGCCACGGAAAATAATGTCGAATTCGGAAGCGCTCATAAATCCAAAAATCCTGTTGCTGAAATTGCACTGTTTGAATAATAGCACTCGACAACGCAAATGCTGACGTCGGCGGCACCGGAAAAACAAGAGCAATAAACAGCTCCCAGCATGTAACCAATCAGTCTTAAACCACACTGGCGATTGGCCGGGCCGCCAACCATACTCATTACTCAACTACGAAGGAGTGGTGGAACTATGTTGCCTTTTATTCAAAAGAAACTGCAAGAAAATCGCTTAGTGGTAGATGGCGCGCTCAGCCCACACGGCAATGCGCGCATTAAGGTTGAACAGGATATTGCCTTCTTAAGCGACCGAATCGCCGCCATGCAGGCACATCCGCGCCCTAATACCATGCTGATTGAGCATTATCAGTCCATGCTCAAAAGCCGCGAGTCTGTACTCAAGTGGCTGCTGGATGGCTGTGATGATGAGACCAGTTATTTACCCAGTCAGCGCAGCGCATAAACTGCAGACCTGATTAACCATCATCACCCTCATGCAGATGGTGATCCATATCCAGTGCCGGAGCTTCTCCTTTCGGCCTGCCGATAGGTTTGGCTGGCACTCCGGCAACGGTGGTGTGTGGCGCAACTGCATCCAACACCACACTGCCCGCACCAATCTTTGCGCCCTCACCGATTTCAATATTACCCAAAATTTTTGCGCCCACACCAATTAACACTCCGCGCCGGATTTTCGGGTGGCGATCAGTTTTGACGCAGCCGCTGCCGCCCAATGTAACGCCGTGCAGCATAGATACATCGTCATCAATCACGGTGGTTTCACCGATTACCACACCGGTAGCATGGTCGATCATAATGCCGCTGCCGATACGGGCCCCGGGGTGTATATCCACATCAAACGCCTGCGAAATTTGATTCTGAAAATAGAGCGCCAAGGCATTGCGCCGTTGCGACCACAGCCAATGTGCGATGCGCCAGGATTGCAGCGCGTGATAGCCTTTAAAAAATAAAAACGGCATGCAGAATCTATTACAGGCCGGATCGCGCTCGCGGTGCGCACGAATATCGGCGCGCATTGCCTGCTCAATACTGGCATCAGCTTGCATCGCCTCGCTAAACACTTCGCGCAGCATCATCGCTGGCAGCGCTTGGCTATCGAGTTTATTGGCGAGATGAAAACTGATCGCCGCTGCAAACGAAGCGTGATTCAAAATACTCGCATGATAAAAACTGGCGAGCACCGGCTCATCGGCGCTCGCCTGCTGCGCCTCGGCGCGAATTTCTTGCCACACATCAACATGGGAAAAATTGTGTACTGGTGTTTGCATAACAACTCGGCTTAGTGATTCTTAAAAATTAACGGGATTAATTCATCCATCGCAAAAAATACTTCAGCTCCCAGTGCGCGCATAGGCTCCAACAACACATTATCGCTGCCGTCGCTATTGGGCGGACAATAACCCAGCGGGCGCATACCTGCAGCGACTGCCGCCTGAATGCCGGTTAGCGAATCTTCCACCACTATTGCTTGTTCGGCAGGAATATTGAGTGACTTGGCGGCATGTAAAAACAAATCCGGCGCAGGCTTACCTCGGGTTACATCTTCAAAGCTAAATACGCGCCCCTGCACATAGGGCATGATGCCGGTTTTAGCTAAGGTCATGCGCATCTTTTCATGTTTGCCATTGGAGGCAACACAAAACGGAATCTGTTTTTCTTGCAAGCTATCGAGCGCCGCCATTACCCCCGCCACAGGTTCCAATTGCGTTTCGCACACCACTAATGTCTGCAATTGGATACGGCGCCAAAATTGCGCACCGCGCTCTGCCTGCTCGGCGGCAGTCAAACTTTTCCAGTCATCCAACCGGGATAATTCTGCAGTAATCATGGCGATGCAGTCCGCCACCGATTTACCGCGATAGGTCTCTAAAAAATAATCCGCACTTAATTCAATACCAATCTCTTTTAAACAATCACTCGATACTTTTGCAGAGATAATTTCACTATCAACCAACACACCATCACAATCAAAAATCACTAACATAGCTTTTTCTTTACCTCTGCAAGATCAACAATCATATCGCCTGATTGTTTGCTGATGCGGGATAGGGCGCTTTTAATAAAATTGCCAATCCCGCGACTAAAAATACAATCAGCGCCGCCATACCGATACGCGCGGAATCGGCATAGAGCGTGAGAGTCGCCACCGCCATAGGGGCCAAAAATGCTGTTGCGCGACCAGCGAGTGCATAAATACCAAAGTAGCGCCCCGCTTCACTTGCACTCACACTGCGCGCCATAAACGAACGTGAAGATGCCTGCACCGGGCCAAATGCCACACCAATTAATAGACCAAAAACGATATAGGCTTTTTCGGCGCCCGTCGCAAATAATCCCCCCGAATCTTCCGTTGAAAATTGCACCAAACCAAACAGCGAATAACCGGGTCCGGTTGAAATGATGCCGACCGTTGCAAAAATTAAACACAACAAACTGAGCATAATTACGCTTTTTGAGCCCATACGTGCATCCAACAACAGCACAGCCGCCAATAGCGATCACCAACAATAAAATACCGTAAATGCCCATCTCAATGGTCTGCCAACCAAACATACTGGCCGCAAAAGTACCACCCAATGCAAGTAGCCCATTGACGCCATCCTGATAAATCATGCGCGCCATTAAAAAGCGTAATAGTCCCGCGCGCTGTTTTAACTCCGACAGGGTATTTTTTAATTCCCCCATACTTTCAACAATCGCCAATTTCAGCGATATACCTTTGCTGCTATCCGGCGTAAACATAAACATCGGCAAAATAAAAATTAAATACCACAGCGCGGCATAGGGGCCAGTGATGCGGGCATCTTCCCCCTGCATCGCATCCAAGCCAAACAGCGGTGTAATTCCAAGCAAGGTCTTGCCGGTTTCAGGATTGCCCGCGAGCAATAACAACACACTAAACAACACCACCAAACCGCCGAGATAACCCAAGCCCCAGGCGAGATTGGATACGCGGCCAATATCCTCTTGGGCAATGAGACGCGGCATCATTGAGTCGTTAAATACAATCGAAAACTCAGCCGCGATCATCGCCACAATGACACACACCATGGGCAACCATAAGGTCGATCCCGGCGCGGCAAACCAAAGCAGTAACAGCGCGATTATTTTTAGCGCGGCAAAAAATGCAATCCAACGTTTACGCGCGCCAGTTGCGTCGGCAACTGCGCCCAATATGGGTGCCATCAATGCAATTGCCACACCGGCGATAGTAATGGTGTAGCCCCAAGCGGCTTGCCCTGCCACCGGATCAAGCGCGAGGCGCGAGACAAAATAAGGGCCAAAAATAAAGGTAATCACTACCGTAAAAAATGGCTGCGCCGCCCAATCAAATAACATCCAGGAGCGAATGGCTTTTTTAGACGCGGGAACAAAAAGTTCAGAGTGAGTCAAAAAATAATTCCTTATTGAGGTCAATCGATACAAATAAACCGCTGATAAATTTCATCGAGGTTGTCGAGCACTGTTTGTTTTAACTCCAACTCGGTTTGCGCGAGCTGTGCGCGCAAGATTTCGGGGGTGAGATGACGTGAAAAATTCGTCGCCAACGGTGCATAACTTAAATGCCATGGCTCGGGCGCTATGCCGCCGCGATCCTGTGTATAGGGGCGAAAAAAATCGCTATTGCCCTGTGCCAGCTCATCGCTCAACCAGATATGAAATTCGGCAAAGGGGCCTGCGCCCTGAGTTTCCGCCACAGTCAATTGTAATTGATAATCCGGGCTCAACTGCGCCGCACCGTACACATCAATATCGGTTCCCCAATGATGGCGCGACACTCCGGGCAGTGCCGACCAGCGTAAAATCGCAAAGACTTTTTCGCGCTCGGACAAGCGGTTTATATCGATACTCTCACCCGCATCATTCAGCACTGGACGCAAACCGCGCGCCTTGTTATTCCAGATGAGCAACTGCCGCTCGAAGCTGCGGTAACTGCTAGCCACTTTGAAAATAAATCCCGCGCTTGCAGCGCGCCGCGCTAAAAAGTGCAGTGGTTCGAGCACTTGACGATGCACACGGCAAGCGAGCAGAGACGACTCTATTAACTCGCGCTCATCCAAGCCCAATAACAACTGCTGCGAATACTCAATCATGGGCGTTTTCCGTCAACCTCAATTTATAAATGAAATACTTTGCAAAATACTGCGCCAATTTATTGCATTTAAACAACTATTTATCACTATTTGCACTGCACTTATAAGAAAACAATTGCACAAGGCATGCAAGTATGTAAGATAAGGCGGCGAAGTAAACGGAAATTTTAAAACACAATACCCGATAATAATAAATGGAGATTGCACTGTATGACTGCCTGTCATAGTGAGTTATTGCAATTGAAAAACCTCGGAATGGCATCGGTAAATATCCTCCGCGCAATAGGGATTAACACCTACGCCGACCTCAAGCGTACCGGAGCTGTTGAGGCCTATCGCCGCATACGAGCCCGCGACATTAATGTTTCCAAAGTGATGCTCTACGCACTGCAAGGTGCACTGATGGACATCCATTGGAACGATATTCCCCCCGACTTAAAAGCCCAACTAGTGAGTGAAGCTGAGCTGCCCGATCAGGGAAATTTTTCCCAGGCAACGGCCTAATCGTTCACAAAAAAACTATTCGGTTAACAGACTGAAGTTTTAAGTGCAGTTTTTTCCTCGACACAGGCTACACTAAAAGCGCCTAACTAGCGCTTTTTGTAACCGAGGGGTCTATGCATCTTCCAACCAAACAGTCTGACCTTATGTCTGAGCTTGCCGCCAAATTGCGCGGATTGACCGAACTATTGTGCACGCAAGTGGCGCCAGCCGATGAACCTTTTTCCATCGCGGCCACCAGTGATATTTTTGCTGATATTCCACCCACTCGCGCACTGTTAGTTGTAGAAGGACAAGTCGACTATTATCTGCACAATAAATTAGTTATGCATTTTGAAGAGGGCGACTTAAGATCGGAAGAGCACACGTCTGA
>CAXAVL010000255.1:0-6112 GCA_963971905.1 uncultured Cellvibrio sp. | reverse complement strand
GGGAATGTCCTACAAAGAAGTGGCCGAAACCCTGGGCATTCCCGCCGGCACCGTCATGAGCCGCTTGGCGCGCGCACGGGTGGCATTGATCAATTACCTAAATCCAAATCCCGCTTCCGCAAAACCGGGCGTTTGAGGAGATGATGATGAATATTAGCGACGAACAATTATCGGCCTTTCTGGATGCCGAACTGCCTGAACATGAAATGGAAATGATTCGCCAGCAAATCATTGAAGATGAAACTCTGGCCAATCGGCTTGCAGAGTTTTCAATGGTGGACGAACAAATTACACAGCACTACTCGGCAATTGATGCACGCCCGCTGCCGGATGCAATTACCCAATTGTTAGCCGCTGCACCCACCGAAACTAAGGCGTCAGTATCCGCGCAAATTATCGCCTTCCCGGTGTGGAAAAAAATCCAGCGCGGGCTGCAACAACATGCCGCTATAGCCGCCTGCACGCTGTTGGTTTTGGGTTACGGATTTATTCAGCTACTGCCCAGCAGCCAGGATTCACCGCTGGATAATTGGAGCGCAATTGCCGCCGCACTCGACACCACCGCCAGCGGCTCCGAGCAAACGCTCGCGCAAGGTCAACGCATCAAACCGCGCTTAACCTTTGTCAATCAAGCAGGCAACTTTTGTCGCCAGTTTTTTATCGCCGATGCACAGCGCAGCGCAGAAACTATTGCTTGTCGCATTGATGGCGAATGGCGAACTGATGTCAGTGTCGCAACCAAGACAGCACCCGAAAGCCTTGACTATCAAACCGCCACCAACCAAGCCGCCGTATTGGATGAACGTTTAGATGAGATTATGCAGGGCGATGCATTGGATGCGCAGCAAGAAGCGAGTGCGATTCAGCGCGGCTGGGAAAACTAAAATCACCGAGGACACAGCGATGAAACTTATTAGCCTTATTTTTATTTCACTCATCATCATGGGCTGCGCAAGCCATTCAGCCTACAAACCCGCTAAAGGCGATAGCAGCGGTTACAAAGAAATTGCACTCGCGCAAAATCACTACCGCGTGCAATTTAAATTGGCGGGACAGTCGCGCAGCGCAGCACAAAAATATGCATTAATGCGCGCTGCGGAACTGACCTTGGCACAGGGTTACGATTGGTTTGTAGTAGAAAAAAGCAGCACGCGCCGATTGCGCGAAGAGGATCCATTCGAAACCAGCACCCGCCCAGCCATCGCGCGCAGCTGTGGTTTATTGGGTTGTCGCACGCGAATGACTACGCCTGAATCTACGCTGGATAATACCAATACAGACACCCTGGCTATAGTAGAAATTCGCATGGGGCGCGGCGTACGACCAGAAAGTGGGCAACCAAAAATAAAAAGTTACGATGCCCGCGAACTGTGGGAGGCCGCACAAAGAAATACTGATCAGGCCAATTAAAGTTTATTTGCAATTATTTTTTATTAACCAACCACAGCAATTTGAAAAATCACATCTGCAGTATGTGCAACAGTTTTTGTAAACTCTACAGACAAACACCACATAAAATGGCACGGTGATCAACAAAAAACGCAATTTATCGCGCTTTTGAGTCGATGGCACAGATACTGCAAAACCTCTCCTGAGCACTATTTATTTTAACGCGCAAGATAAACCATTCAATTATTTTTATATTCAGGAGAAATATTATGGCTAACAACGAAATTTCCGTTATGCGCGATCTCGTTAAGGTATTGAATGATGGAGTTGAATTTTATACCGATGCAAAACAAGAGCTGCGCGGCTCTGGTTATGAAACCACTTTGCAAGAAATGATTGATGTACGCCAAGCGGCATTGGTACGCTTGCAGCCGCTGATCTATGTGCGCGAAGGCGAAGTGGAAACTGGCCAAACCATGAGTGGAACGCTGAGAAAAACCTACACCGATGTATTGGCAAAAATTAAAGGCGATAAATCGCAAACTTACATTACGCAATTGGAAGAGCTGGAAGACAGAACGCTCGAATATATTCGCAATGCGATGCTGGAAGTTACCTCCGTTGATTTTAATACGGCGCTCAATCACATTTTTACTTCACTGCAGCACTGCCACAATCGCATGCGCGCATTGAAGCGCAATGTGGCCTAAGAGTTCAACGGGACTGGGATTAGGAGTTTAGCCCGAACTCGAGGGACCTGGTCAGGAAGGGTATAATTTAGGGAAAAAGTAATTGCCATGTTATTGCGCCCCTTAGGGGCGTAACAACATGGCAATTTTTATTGCACGGCTGATTAATGCCTATAAAATTTGTGCGTTATTGTTGCAACAACCACTCGCGCCCAGCACGCTCACTGCGGAAAGTTTCAATTGCACCGCGATCCTGCAATGTGACATAAACGGTTTTACCATCAACTCCGCCAAAGGCGACATTGGTTGGCTTCTGGCCTTTTAGTTTGATGCGCTCCAGCACCGTGCCATGGGGCGATACCACCGTCACCTCACCCGCAGCGTAGCGCGCGATATACAAATTGCCATCGACATCGCAACGCATGCCATCCAATCCGTGATCGGAAAATTGAATTAACAGGCGTTTGTTTTTTATCGCGCCGGTTTTTTTATCTATATCGTATTTCCACACGTTGCGCTGCACACTTTCATTGACATACAGGTGTTTTTCATCGGTGCTGACTTCTACACCGTTGGTGGTGCCCATATTCGCTTCCAGCAAAGTGACTGTGCCGTCAGTAGCGATTTTCCACAGATTGCCAGTGCTGTCAGCCCACTTGGGGTCACTCGCGTAAATCACACCGGATTCTGCGATGGCAATATCGTTGGGCTGATTCATTTTATCGCTGTGCGCATGTACCGAAATCGCTTTGGTTTTGGGATCGATCTTTAACACGTTGTGGCCGGAATAATCCGCCACATACATAAAGCCTTTGCGATCAAAACGAATACCGTTACCGGTGCTGCCCGCAGGCAAGGTCACAAATAATTGTGCATTATCTTTTTTATCGACAATGCCGATGGTGCCTTCTTGCGCAAAATTGACCGCATAGAGATTGCCTTGAGCATCAACTGCAGGGCCTTCAATACCCTGGGTAAAAACATTATCAGCAACGTGATCAGTGGTTTGTGCGAGAGCCAATGGCGCTGTTGCGAGAAGCCCAACAACGGCTAACCGGCGAGACTTGAATAGCATGTTATTCATAGCGACCTCTTTATGTGTTTTAAAAATTTGTCTGAGCCGCTGTAGTGGTCGGGCATAAATAACACAACCCGGCCGCACAATAAAAGCCTTGCACCTTAACTTATAGGGCTGCCACCCCATACTACCGACAAAAACGCACCATAAATATTCACACCGTAAACTTTAAGCCTCCATCTGATGCATAAAAATAGACAAAAACGCACAGATTAAGCTCCCACCGCTACATAAGCTCCTAAAAAACGCACTATTTCCGCCTTGGCATAGGCATTGCAGAAGAGCCATTAGCACGCAGCGAAATAACACCACGCACCAAAATGGAATTCGCCGCGCAACACCCACCCTGCAGTTAATTGGCGGACGACATTTCATGAGCTCACATCGTTTAAATCTGTTGGATTTTTCCAATAAATCCGTTGCGACCCTGCACTTCACTTGGTTCGCATTTTTCCTCACTTTTGTGATGTGGTTTAGTTTGCCGCCGCTCAAACCGCTGCTGATGGCGTCATTTGAGATGAGTCCACAACAGTGGGCAGCGCTCTTAACACTCAACGTAGCACTCACAATTCCCGCGCGTATAATCGTGGGCAGTTTGGTGGATAAATTTGGCCCGCGCGCCGCCTACTCCACACTGTTAATTATTTCCGGTGCAATACTGCTCGCCTTTGCTTTTGCGCAAACCTATGAACAGCTGGCGCTGTTCCGCTTTTTATTGGGCTTTACCGGTGCCGGTTTTGTAATTGGTATTCGCTTGGTGTGTGAATGGTTTCCCGCACGCCAAGTCGGTTTGGCGGAAGGTATTTACGGTGGCTGGGGTAACTTTGGCGCTGCCGCTGCAGGATTTATTCTGCCCTTCCTGGCGATCAATGTATTTGGCGGCGTAGACGGCTGGCGCTATGCCATGGCTACCGCGGCAGTAGTAGCGATTTTTTACGGCATAGTGTTTTACATTACCGTGCGCAACACACCAAAAGGTTCTACCTATTTCAAACCGAAAAAAGCGGGCGGTCTGGAAGTATCGAGCAAAAAAGATTTTGTCCTTTACCTGTTGTTGAATGTACCCATGTACCTGATCCTGGCGGTACTGGTGTGGAAAATGTCGCCCGGCAATTTGGCGCTGTTAACGGATACCACGGCGATCATCGCCTACTTGTCGCTAGTGGTGTTGGCGGTATTTCAGTTCTCGCAAATCTATTCCGTTAACAAAGAAATGTTGCAGCAAGGCGGCGTGCCAGAGCACGACAAATACGACTTTAAACAAGTGGTCATTTTGAGCTGGTTTTATCTCGCCACCTTCGGTTCCGAGATTGCCGTAGTCTCTATTTTGCCCGCCTTTTTTATGACTACCTTTGAAGGCCTGAGCGTGACCCAAGCGGCGATGCTGGGTGGTTCTTTTGCCTTTATGAACCTGGTAGCTCGCCCCGGTGGCGGTTGGATTAGCGATAAATTTGGTCGCCGCTTCAGCATGACCATTATTCTCGCTGGTGTCGTCGTGGGCTACTTACTGCTCTCGCAAATTAATAGCAGCTGGCCACTATTCCTCGCGTTTATTGCAGTATTTATCTGCTCGCTGTTTGTGCAGGCAGGTTGTGGTGCGGTATACGCAGTAGTGCCACTGATTAAACGCCGTATGACCGGCCAAATCGCCGGTACTGTAGGTGCGTATGGCAACGTGGGTGCACTTTTCTTCCTGACCATGAATGCCTTTATTAACGCCCAGCAATTTTTCTTTATGCTCGCCGCCGCTGGTTGTGTTGGTTTGGTATTTATTCAATTCCTGAAAGAACCCAAAGGCCATGTGGTCGAAATGAATGACGACGGCACATTGCATAAAATTGAAGTGAGCTAATTGCTCAGGCACAATCCGAAAAACTGTAGGGGCGTGATTTATCACGCCCTGTTTTTTTACGGGGTACATGTTTTTACCGACGCAACAATTCACAGGGCGCAATAAATTGCGCCCCTACGTAGAACCTAAAAACTATGGATCATCTACAATCAACGCTGCTCATCAGCTTCGCGCAAAAAAGTGAAGCGGGGCGCAAACCGGAAAATCAGGATACCGTCGGTGCGCGCATACCCGAAAGTAATTTGCTGACCACCAAAGGCATAGCGGTTGCAATTGCCGATGGCGTGAGCAGTAGCAAGGCCGCACGCGAAGCGAGTCAAACCGCGATTGCCGGTTTTCTCAGCGATTATTTCGCCACCCCCGAGACCTGGCGCACCCAGCAATCGGCCATGCGGGTAATCCAAAGTTTAAATTCCAGTCTCTGGGGGCGCAGCCAAAATTCTATTTATGGCGAGGGCTACCTCACCACTTTTTCGGCGCTGATATTAAAAGGCGATAGCGGTTTTATTTTTCATGTGGGCGATACCCGCGTCTATCGCCTGCGCGATAACAATCTCGAATTGCTCACCCGCGACCACACCCAGCGCATCGATAAACACACCACCCATTTAAGCCGCGCAATGGGCGCCGACCCTTATCTGGAAGTGGATATGCACTCGCTGGAATTGCAGCGCGGCGATATTTTTATTTTGTCCAGCGATGGCATTCACGAGCATATTCCCACGCAGGAATTTAAAAATTTTGTGCTCAGCCATCGCGATAATCTTGAAGCACTGGTGAACGAGGCACTGCCCCTCGCATTGCAACACCAGAGTGAAGACAATTTAAGTATTCAGGCCCTACGTATTGAAAGCCTCGGCACTGCCGCGCAAGATGATGCGGTGCAAGTTTTATCGCGCCTGCCGTTTCCGCCGATATTATCGCCGGGGCAAAGTATTGATGGTTTGCACATCAAAAAAATTCTGCATGAATCGACACGCAGCCAGGTGTATTTAGTCGAAGATGAAAAAAATAACCTACTGGTCATGAAAACCCCGTCGGAATTATTTCAGGACGACAAGGCCTATATCGAACGCTTTGTAATGGAATCCTGGATCGGCTCGC
>CAXAVL010000254.1:0-6131 GCA_963971905.1 uncultured Cellvibrio sp. | reverse complement strand
CGTTGCACCAGTTGGAATTATCCCAACGCGAAGTTGGTGGCGATGGCTACCCCTATGGACTGCAATTAATTTTAACCGGCCTCACCTCTGCGACACACCGCGGCGACCCGATTGCGCTGCTGGATATGGATGCCGCCTTGGAAAATTTGCGCCGCAAAACGCAAAACCCGCAATTTATTCAGGAAACTGTGCGCAAATGGTTGCTCGATAATCCGCACCGCGTACGTTTGACCATGCGCCCGGATTTGCACATGAATGGCCGCATTCAAGCCGCAGAAACGGCGCGCCTTGCGCAATTAAAAGCAAGCCTGAGCGATGCAGAAAAACAAACCATTATCGCCCGTGCGCACGCGTTACAAGCGCGACAAGTGCAGCAAGATGACGAGAGCATTTTACCTAAAGTAGGCTTGGAAGATATCCCTGCCAATTTGCATTACATCGCCGGTAGTCACGAGCAGGTCAATGAGTTTCCGCTGCGCCGCTACAGCGCTGGCACCAACGGCTTGGTGTATCAACAGATCACCTGCAAGTTGCCCGCACTCAGCGATGCGCAAATAAAATTATTGCCCTACTACAGTATTTGCCTCACCGAATTAGGTGCGGGTGATAAAAATTATTTGGCCACACAACGCTGGCAAGCTGAAGTGGTCGGCTCCATTCATGCCTTCAGTAGTATTCGCGGCGCCAGTGATGACATTCAAGCTATAGATGCCTACCTGACGCTCTCCGCTAAAGCCTTAAGCCGCAATAACGCAGCAATGAATGACTTAATGAAAGAAACCTTGCTGCAGGTGCGTTTTGATGAGCTGGATCGCATCCGCGAATTAATTGCGCAAAACCGCGCGCGCCGGGAGCAAAGCATCACCGGCCACGGCCATAGTTTGGCGATGACCGCCGCCTGCGCCGGCATGAGCCCCGCGGCAAAACTATCGCATCAACTAGGTGGCCTTGAGGGAATCGCGGCGGTAAAAACGCTCGACAACTCTCTCGATGACGAAAAAAATCTCGCCGATTTTGCTGCGCAATTAAACGCGATTCATCAATTGGTATTGCAAGCACCAAAACAATTTTTAATTGTCGGCGAGCAAGAACATTTGGATAACTATCGCGATGATCTGCAAGCGCGCTGGCCACATGAAAATACCAGCAGCAATTTCAAGTCATTTGATCTCCCACCCGTCAGCGAAACCATTCGCGAAGCTTGGATCACCAATACCCAAGTGAATTTTTGCGCAAAGGCCTATCCCACTGTACCGAGTGAACATCCAGATGCGGCTGCACTAACCGTGCTCGGCGGATTCTTGCGCAATGGTTATTTGCATCGCGCTATTCGCGAGCAAGGTGGTGCCTATGGCGGCGGTGCAAGTCAAGATAGCAATAGCGCAGCTTTCCGCTTTTATTCCTATCGCGACCCGCGTTTGAGCGAAACCTTAAAAGATTTTGACGATGCACTGGTTTGGCTGCAGGAAACCGATCACCAATGGCAAGCAGTGGAAGAAGCCATTCTCGGTGTTATCGGCAGTATCGATAAACCCGGCTCACCGGCCGGTGAGGCAAAATCGACTTATCAAGCAGAATTATTTGGCCGCACCCGCGAAAAGCGCGAGCTGTTCCGCAATCGTGTCTTAAAGGTCACGGCTGCCGATCTTAAGCGTGTGGCCAATACCTATTTAATGCCAGAAAACGCCAGTATCGCGCTGGTGACCCATGCCGGTCACAAAGGCCTAGCAGAAAAAATGGGCCTCGCGCTTAAGAGCTGTTAGTCGCAGTGCATTAGCTAAGTGTGCCGGGGCGCATAGTTTTTCCCCGGCTACATAGTTTTCCCCACTAAAGTCATCTAGTATTGGGCATTAACGACACGACACCAACAATAAGCTGCATTGATGCCTGCCAACACTTATGACCATCAGCCCGCTGGAATATAGCGCCGCTTCCCACCCGGGATTACTGCGCGACAACAACGAAGACTGCTTTCTCAGCCGACCTGAGCATGGGCTTTGGCTGGTCGCCGATGGTATGGGTGGCCATGAAGCCGGTGAAGTAGCCAGCGCAATCGTACGCGATACCATTGAGCACGAAACCGCAGAAAACCCAAACCTCTCCTTACTCGACTCCATCCAACATGCTCACACCAGTATCCTACACTCAGCCGCACACGGCATTGGGGCTCCGGGTATGGGTTCTACGGTTGTCGCGCTTAAAAGCACAGAGGAAAAATATCAAGTAGCTTGGGTTGGCGATAGTCGCGCTTACTTGTGGACGCCCAGCCAGGATGGTGGTCGCTTGGAGCAATTAAGTACCGATCACTCTTATGTGCAAATGCTGGTAGAAACAGGGGTCATTCGCCCGGAGGATGCTGAGTTTCACCCGGAAAAAAACATCATTACCCAATGCTTGGGAATGCAAGAACTTACCCATGTGAAAGTCGATATGGTTGAACAACAGTGGCAAAAAGGTCAGTGGGTTTTATTGTGTAGCGATGGCCTGACGGATGAAGTTAGCGATAAGACTATCGCCCAAATTTTATACGAGTCGCCGGATTGTTTAGCGGCCGTAGATCAACTCTTGCACGCCGCACTTACCAGCGGCGGACGAGATAACATTACTCTGCAAATTATTGAATCACCACTGCGCAACAATTATTCACGCAAAGGTTTATGGCAATGGGTACCCTATTTAACCGGCAAACCCAATCTCGATGCCTGGATCTTCGGTACAACACTAGTATCGCTCTTAGGCTTATTGATTTATGTGGCAAATTTTTAACAATGCCCAACTGCTGGACGATTTTTAATATGGGCCCACAGCAGTAAAAACTCCCCCAGAACACTTTATACAGATACTGATTTTTTATGGCGCTGCAAATTCCCGGGTACCGGGTGATAAGAAAAATTAACCAAGGTGGAATGTCCACCGTTTACCTCGCGATCCAAATCAGCGTGGGGCGTGTAGTCGCGTTAAAAGTAATGAACCCGCAACTCAATAGCGACCCTGCATTCAGCGAACGTTTTCAACGCGAAGCCACTATCGTCGGGCAATTATCACATCCCAATATTGTGGCGATTTACGATATTGGTCGTCACGACGATTTAAACTACATCGCCATGGATTACCTGCCCAACGGTTCAGTGCACGACAAAATGAGCACCGGATTAAGTGGCGAAGAAGTGCTGCGCATCACCCGCGAAATTGCCAGCGCACTCGATCACGCACACGACAAAGGCTATATTCACCGCGATATTAAACCGGAGAATATTTTATTCCGTGCCGATAACTCTGCAGTGTTATCTGACTTTGGCGTTGCTCGCGGCCTTGCAGCAAATTCGCGCATGACCCACGTAGGTACAGTTGTGGGCACACCGCACTACATGAGCCCCGAGCAAACCAAGGGTAACAATGTTGATGGCCGCTCTGACCTTTATAGTTTGGGTATTGTCTTTTACGAAATGCTCACTGGTACGCTGCCCTACCAAGGCGATGAAGCGGTCACCATTGCGCTCAAGCACATCAGCGCTCCAATTCCAAAATTGCCGATACAATACTTGGCATATCAAAAAATTCTGGAAAAATTATTAGCGAAAGACCCTGAACAGCGCTTTCAGCACGGGCGCGATCTCATTAGCGCCATTGAAAATCTGGAAAAAAATTATCGCGCGCCTAGTACCACAGCATCACACTCGGCAGATTTGACGGTGGTAAATTTAGCAAGAGCCTTGCTATCGGCAACATTCAATGCGGTACGCTGGCGCTGGAATAAAATCCGCGCGCTGCGCTGGAATCCAAGCCGCGGGTTTTATGTACGCCCCTCAACCAAAATTACCGAAATATTTTTTAACGAGCAGCACACACCCGCTTTAACTGTGCGCGCAGAAATTGAAACCCAAATTCACCAAACTCTCAGCCCTAAAAACCTTGCGCTCACTAAACTGGGAATTGCCATCGTTACAGTATTGTTTGCTTGGTGCAGCTTCAGTCTTTGGTATGCCAAAACGACAGCACCCACAGAAAACATATCCACCGCAGGAAAATTAGCACTCGTAACGGCTGATATTTTTATCGCGCTACCCAATACCACAACATCAAAACCCACAATTGCTAGCGCAACAGCAAGCAGTACACAAACCAGCAATGGTCTCTCATCCGATACTGCAACACCTGTAACCGACAACAACACAACAATAACCGAAACAACACTGACAACTACCGAACTAGAAAGCCCGATTACAGCCGAGGGCACTACTGAGGATATCAGCAGCGAAAGTTCGTCCAGCAGTGCGCCACTTATAACTTACGCGCTCACAGTAAAAACCTTGCCAGAAGGCGCACGGGTGCGCATTTTAAATATCCCAGAGCGCTATCAGCCAAGGATTCAATTACCTGCTGGTCGCTACCACATTGAAGTCAGTCAAGCGGGTTACAACACCGAACGCAATTGGATTGAAATAGTTGATCAAAGCCTCTCGCCCAACTTTTCCTTAACAGAAGCCATAGCGCCCGGCGATGAAATCAGCAGTCAAGTAATTACCTCCATTAAAAGTAACGGCCCAGAAATGATCAGTATTCCCACTGGCAGTTTTTTTATGGGCAATAAAGATGACCCACTCGCTATGCCAGTGCACAAGGTGACGATCAACAAACCCTTTGCGATGAGCAAATATGAAATCACTTTTGCGGATTACGATATGTTTGCGCAAGCGACCAATCGCTCACTGCCAAGCGATAATCGCTGGGGGCGAGGCAATCGCCCGGTAATTAATGTGAGTTTTGATGATGCACTCGCCTACACAAATTGGCTAAGCCAAACCACAGGCAAAAAATATCGCCTGCCCACTGAATCTGAGTGGGAGTATGTCGCACGCGCGGAAACCAATTCACTATTTTGGTGGGGTAATGATGTCAAAGACGCAAGTGGCCGCGCAAACTGCCGCCGCGGTTGCAACAGCAAATTTTCCGGTTTATTCGGCGCAAAAACAGCACCCGTAGGCAGCTATCCTGCGAATGGGTTTGGGGTTTACGACACAGCGGGAAATGTCGCTGAATGGGTAGCAGATTGTTTTGCAGACAACTACACACTGCACCCTAAAAATGGTCAAGCGATGCTCGTGAAAAATTGTACCACGCGTGTAGTACGTGGCGGCTCAGCAAAAGATAATGCCGAGCGCCTCGCCAGCCATATTCGCGATTATCACCGCACCGAAATTTTTGATGTGCACTTGGGCTTTCGTGTAGTGATGGAATTAAAATAATCCATCACTACATTTAACCTTATTAATTTTCACGCGCTAAAACCGCAACAAACATAGTGTCTGAATTTAACTCAGGCACACCCAAAACACGCTGTGACTGCAAAGAAAATTCTGGATGTTGCCGTAAAAACCATTCGATCTGTTGTTCATTTTCACTGACTTGCCAACTGCAGGTGGCGTATACCAAATGGCCACCTGCGCGCACGGCTGGCGCAGCATTGGTGAGCAGTTGTTGCTGTAACTGAATTAACTCCTGAGTGTCATTTGCATCAAAAAGCCAGCGGGCGTCCGGGTTGCGGCGCCAGGTTCCAGCGGAGCTGCAGGGGGCATCAATCAATACCCAATCAAACCCGCGTTGCTGTGCAATTTCTTTGGGCAAACGCAGTGGCTCTAAACCTGTCCAGGTAAATGCGCGCACATTAAAAATATCGGCGCGTTTTACCCGGCGCTTTAATTCATCTAATTTGTATTCATGCAAATCAGTCGCAACAACCGCGCCTTTATTATTCATCTGCGCTGCAATCGCCAGCGTTTTTCCGCCTGCACCGGCGCAGGCATCCCAGACTTTTTGGCCGGGTTTTGCGGCAACACTTAATGCAATCTGTTGGCTGGCAATATCCTGAATTTCTACCAAACCATTTTTATGTTCATCTGTACCATGCACGCCAGCGCCACCCTGCGCAAACAATTGGCCTTTGTCATCGCGCGCCGCTTTGACACCCTGACGCTGCAACGCATCTAACACTTGCTCAGGGTCAGCATTTTTTTGTACCCGCAACCATAACGGCGGTGTAGTCACTTGTTGCTCGATAAATTGCTGCAACAGTTGCTCGGACCATTCACTTTTGCGCTGGCGGGCGATTAATAATTCTTGCCACTGCGGAC
>CAXAVL010000253.1:0-6360 GCA_963971905.1 uncultured Cellvibrio sp. | reverse complement strand
GCAAAGCCGCATTTGCACTGGAGTTTATAAAACAATTGCCAGAAGGTTTGGATGCCTATCTCGGTGAACGCGGGGTGCGTTTATCGGGCGGGCAAAAACAGCGCATTGCGATTGCGCGGGCAATTCTCGCTGATCGCCCAATCTTGTTGTTGGATGAAGCCACCAGCGCGCTCGATTCGAATAGTGAACAAGCGGTGCAACAGGCGTTAGAAGTACTGATGAAAAATCGTACCACCATCATGATTGCGCATCGTCTCTCAACGGTGGTCAATGCAGATCGCATTTTGGTATTGCAGCAGGGCAAAATTGTGGCGAGCGGCACGCATACAGAATTATTGGCCAGCAGTGATTTGTATCAGCAACTGGCGCGCTTGCAATTTCACTTAGATGAGTAGCAATTATCATTAGTAAGCAATATAACCAACGCCTTTTGCCATCATCGCTGCACAGAGAATAACGGCGATCAGTGCGGCAACTTCAATATAGATGACTCGACGAATACGTGTCAGGGTGGTGAGACTAACGTCAGGAAATTGGTGTTTTTTAATAGTTGTGCGCCATGAAAAAAATGTTACTGAAGGATAAATGGATAAAATTCCAATCAGAACAAAAAGAGATATTTTTATAATAAACGGCATGCTATGAAAATAAAAAGCTGCGCCTTTTTCAAGATAAAGTACTCGCGCAAATCCGACCAATAAAATAGTTAATGCAGATAAACCGTACAGTTGGTCTGACTTGATTAACGACTGAGCTGTTTGTTGGGTAAAGGGTTTGCGAATTACTATACCTTGATATATTAGTGCAGAAAATAAACTAAACGCTGCAATATGATGAAAGAATGCCATTAACCAACTAATATAAAATACACTCTTAATAAACCCCTCAGACTATTCCGATATTGATCGCTTTTAATACGGCTTGAGTGCGGTCGCGGCAATCTAATTTAGCTAGCAAATTGGAAACATGATTGCGCACTGTGCCCTCGGCGAGAAAAATAGCGCTCGCAATTTCTTTATTGGAAAAGCCGCCTGCCAATAACCGTAAAATTTGCAGCTCGCGCTCCGATAGATCAATTTTTTGTTCTGTTTTTTTCAGCCGTGATAATTCCTGTAACATATTGCCTTCAGCGAGAAAGCCAGCGCCTTGCGCGAGGGTTTCAAGGCTGCTGACTAACTTTTCCAGTGATACATCTTTTAATAAAAAACCATTGGCTCCGGCCTTTATGCTCTGCACAAATAATTCACTGTCATCGAAGGTGGTTAACATTAATACCGGTGTCAGGTTGTTTTCGGCACGCAATCTTTTAACCAGTTCAATGCCATCCATCACTGGCATGCGAATATCAGCGAGTATCACATCGACTGGGTTATTCAGCAGTGCGGCGAGCGCGTTTAGGCCATTATTTGCTTCCCAGCTAATCACTGTTTTGCCCGAGAGTGCGAGTAAACCAGCGATACCTTTGCGCACTAATTCCTGATCGTCTACCAAGCCAATTTTAAGCATGCTGTTGCTCCAGCGAAATCTCCAGACGTGCGCCTTGCGCCAAGGGCGTTAAACGACTGCTGCCATTAAATAGTTGTAAGCGTTCATTGATGCCGAGCAGGCCGCTGCCGGGTGTGATTGTGTTTGGGCAACCGCGACCGTTATCGTCGACGAAAATGCATATTTTATGTTGTTGCTGTTGTAGCGAAATATGTATTTTTGTCGCGCGGCCATGGCGCAATGCGTTGCTAATTCCCTCTTGGATGCAGAGTAATAGTTGCTCTGCACACTCTGCGGATTCCAGTTGTAGCTCCCCTTCCAGCGTCAATTGTAGTTGTGGTAAACGCAGCGCAAGCGCTTGCATTGCTTGGCGTATATCGACAGTTAATGGCGTGCGCTGGTTGCGCACTACAGCGCGAATATTGTCGAGTAATTGTTTGGCGAGATTTTTTGTGTCGGCCACGGATATTTGTAACTCAGGTGCAACTTTGTGCTGCAAAATCTCCAATTGTAAATTCAGGGCGGTGAGTTGATGACCGAGTATGTCGTGCAAGTCGCGCGCAATGCGCAAACGTTCATCTTGTTTGCTCGATTGCGCCAAAATAATCCGCGTGGTGAGCAATTGCTGGTTAACCTGTTCAAGTTGTTCACGGGCACGTCGCTCGCTAACGCGGGCAAAAGAGGTGGATAGGGCGAATAGTTGAAAACCAAGATAGATAAGCGCAGTAATTATCGCGTTGTCAAAGTGCCAGAAATTTATTTGAATGTAATAGAACAGCAGATTGCTAATGAGCACTTGTAGAACTGCTGCGCGGCGCGAAAAATAATCCGGTAACTGTGCTGCCCAGACCACCAATAATACGGGTGATATTTGCCCAGCGTGGACCAGCATTAATAGGAGCGCAATGCACAGTTGCACCAATAAAATGATCCGGGTTTTGCGCAGCGAAATGTTATTGGCATAGCCGCTGCCAACCATTAAAAACAGGAGTAAAAATACACCGTAGCCAAGTACGCTCGGCCACAAAAATGAGGAGCCTGCGAGCCGCCCAAACTCTACATAGGCCACTCCGCTCCAGGTGATAAATCCAGCCAGTGTCAGTAGATAATTATCTTTATTCATGGTGTTTGTTCATCTTGGAAGTGAGCGCCGCGCTGCTTCGATCTGATCATATTACGGTTTAACTCCGGCGGGCTAAATAGGACATACGTCATGCCGTGACTTTGAATATGGTGCGATGGACGATTGTCATCGCCAAATGATGAGCTTTGTCAGTGTTTAAAGGTGAGCAATGACACCTGAGTTGGGCGCAGAAGTTATCTATGCTGGGTGCTCATCGGGAATTGGCCCGATTTATTTGAGTAAGGAGATCCCTATGCGTATTAACACAGGTGTATTCGCCATTGCGGCCGCTATCATCGCCCTGCCAACTTTTGCCCATGAACTCACGTTGAATGTGAATAATATCAAAGTGATTAAGGGTAACTTGTTAGTGGCGGTTTATGATAAAGAGGCGAACTACAATACCAATAGTAATTGGGTAGCTGCGAAACAAGTAAAAGTGGCAGGGACAACAATGTCATTAAATTTTGCCGATTTGCCCGCAGGAACTTATGCGATAAAACTGTTTCAGGATGAAAACGAAAACAACCAGATTGATATGGGTGCTAATGGAATTCCCACTGAGCTTTATGGTTTTTCCAACAACCTTGGTAGCTATGGCCCCCCGTCATTTGATGAAGCAAAAGTCATTGTCGATAAGGCGACCGAAATAGAAATCCAACTCCGATAAATAAAAAGTTGTGGCCAATAAAAAACGGCAGTCCCTGGGGATTGCCGTTTTTTATGTTTCCAACCATTTTTACATCTGGCTAACTTGCAGGTAGAGCCAGACGCAAATCCGTTGAATTAGTTACACGCGCGAACCAAAGACCATGCATTAGTCCACGCCCAGCCAGTGCCAGGTGCATAGGCGCCACCTTGTGAACACCAGCCTGCCACAGTACAGCGGTACTCACTGCCTGCGTTGTTAACCACCGCGCCCGCAGCATAAGCTGAACCATTTACGTAGGCAGGTGAGGTGCAGTTGCCACTTGAAACAGATGAGGGTGCGCTTGAACTGCTAACCACAGCAACACTTGATTTGCTGGATGAGCTAGGCGCTACGCTTGATGGGGTTGATGAGGCGCCGCCAGAAGTACAGGCACCCAAGTCAAGCCAGTAGCTGTATTGACCGTTGTTGGTGGCTGGATCGTTGCCTTGAGTCCAGTAGTTGGCTTGGTAACGCTTGCCGTTGTGTTGTACTTGCGTTGGGTTTTGGTAAGCAATAGTAGAGTTCCAGATGCCCAGACCAGCACAGGTGTTAGAAGAAATACTTGAGCCAATGGATGAGCTGGCTACCGAGCCAACGGATGAAGAAGTTGAGCTTGGTGCTGCAGAGGAAGCGACCGATGAAGTGCTGCCACCAGAGTAGTTAACATCGATACATTGGTAAAAACCCTCAGCCGAATCTCTTTCCCAGTCGCGTTGCCAGATGCTGTACACGATATGGCGGCCGGTACGTGGTGGCATTTGTACTGTGTGGTAAGAGAATTGTTCCTGATCTGCTTTACCGGAATCGTGAATCAATACCAGGTCAGACCAACGCAGTGGTTGCGCGTGGTTGTAGCCTTCACGGGTGATGTAATAGCGGAAATACATGGTTTTATGCGCAGCAGTGTTAGTCCACACAAATTGCAATGGCCCAGCAGTTACGTTAGTGGCTGGCCAATCGGTGCGCGCCAGATCCATACCGTAAAGATTGGAGCGGCCAGCGCTGCACAGGCGACCATCAGGAATAAAGAATTCGTGATTGTCGCGCACACCACCTACAGCCACTTCTTGTGGCGTGTAAAGGCCGCCGTTACCAGCCGCTTTCGCAGCTATACACGCAGGAGCTGTTGGGTTTTCTACGCCATTTTCTTTACATTGGATTACGCGGCTTTTCGGCGAAGATACATAACCGTGGGAAAATGCCTGGCTGGCAAGCAAGAGCGAACCTAGTACCACAGCGGAAATTCCGCAGGCTTTTATTGTCTTTTTCACTTTTCATCTCCAAGGGATTTTTTGTTTATTAACCAACATGGCCGGGACTGAGCAGTTCAGCGCGCCGATTTGGAATGATGTTTGTTGTCCATACATGCAAGCCGATCTCATGTGATTGAGAATCGGTTCCATTGGTACGGAGTTTAAAATGACAACGTTGTATTTGGCGAGTACGAGTTTAGGGTTTAGGGGTAGTATTTTGCGAAGGAAGTTTGATTTTCAGAATTTTTCAGATGGAAAAGCAATATAAAAGCGGATTTTTGCCTGAGATGGCTGGGACTAATCGCTTCTTTTTATAGAGACAACGTTGCTTAATCTTCGCTTAGTTAAGCGGAAATACACAGATAAACATACTGCCTTTGCCCACTTCACTGGTGATTTTTAGCTCTGCTTCATGGCGCATCAAGACGTGTTTTACAATCGCCAAGCCCAGACCTGTGCCGCCGGTACCGCTGTTGCGGCTGGCATCAACGCGGTAAAAGCGCTCGGTCAAACGCGGGATATGTTGCGCTTCAATGCCGGGGCCGTTATCGCTTACAGATACATAAAAGTGTTTTTGATCCTGCCAGAGCAGCACGCTCACCCTGCCGTCATTGGGGGTGTATTTGATCGCATTGGTGACCAGATTGGAAAACGCGCTGTGTAGTTCCTTTTCATTGCCGGAGAACAGCAGTGGTTTGGTTGTGTTATTGCAAATGAGCGTTAGGTGCTGACGCTTCTCTTTGCTCAGCACTTCTGCTTCGCTTTTTACAATGGTGAGCAGCTGTTCAATATTGATTGGCTTTTGGTTGTGCCCTGCCTCCGTGGTTTCCAGTTTGGAGAGCACCAGCAGATCGTTAATCAACAGCGACATGCGTTTTGCCTGTTGCAGCATTTGCTGTAAGGGCTTATCCCAGCTGGGTGTGCTGTTGTTATCCGCCAGTGTTTCTACATAACCGTTGATAACTGTCAGCGGGGTGCGCAGTTCATGGGAAACATTGGCGACAAAGTCCTGCCGCATTTTTTCCAAATTGTGTAGCTGGGTGACGTCGCGCACCACGATCAAGCGCTCGCTTTTGCCAAACGGGGTGATTTGGAATTGCAGGTGTTTGGATTGAAAGCGCGGTGATGGTAGCTCCAACGGCTCCTCGTATTTGCCCTCTTCGAAATAGCTGACAAATTTGGGGTGACGAATAAAGTTAATGACCGATTGGCCTTGGTCTTTGGTGTTAAGCGCCAGCATCCGGTGGGCCGCGGGATTCCAAAAATCCAAGTGTCCGCGGGCATCGAGAATGATCAAACCGTCTTTCAGTGCTGAGCTGATCTCTTGAATACGTTTGATTACCGCCTGCAAGTTTTCCCGCTCGACGCGCTGATCCCGCTGCAGTTGGTAGATATTGTCGAATACTTGCCCCCAAATACCGCTGGCTTCGGGCGCCTCTTCGGTTTCCTGGCGTAGCAGCCATTGATTGAGGCGGCGCATTTGCCAGAGCATCCAGATAATGTAAGCGGCGCAGCCAATCAACATCCAAACGGCGTACATGCCGCTGAAAAAACCAATCAGGCTACACAGGGCGAGAATAATAAGAATGCGCTGGAGCTCAGCGCTAAAACCTTTTAACAAGACCTAAACCTCGTGGTGTATAGCAGTCACAAGGTCGGGACTCGGCCGCAAGGCCGTCTGAGACATGGATGTCGAAGATGAGCCTACATGGATGTATTCACGGCGTGTCTTGCGGTGGAGTCCCGACCTTGCGACGAAAATCAGGGATCAGGCTTCAATACGAGTAGAAAACCTATAACCCGTACCG
>CAXAVL010000252.1:0-6395 GCA_963971905.1 uncultured Cellvibrio sp. | reverse complement strand
CCAATCTCGACCAATTTGCTACCGGCCTCGTCGGCACCCGCTCACCTTACGGCGCAGTGCCTAATGCATTTAATGCAGATTATGTTTCCGGCGGTTCCAGTTCTGGCTCAGCCACCACGGTTGCACGCGGTTTAGTGCCGTTTAGTTTGGGTACGGATACCGCGGGCTCCGGCCGCGTACCCGCAGGCTTCAACAATATAGTGGGATTGAAACCAACGAAAGGCCGCTTCAGTACCAGTGGTGTAGTGCCTGCATGCCGCAGTTTGGATTGTGTTTCAGTTTTTGCACTAACAGTCGATGATGCCGAAACCGTTGCAAGTGTGATGGAAGGATTTGATCCTACCGATGGCTACTCGCGCCTTGCGCCAGCTGCAGCAACTTACTTTTCAGCCACACCTCGATTTGCAATTCCGGCCTCACCCAATTGGTTTGGCGACACCCAAGCCGAAGCCGCATGGCTGGAAACACTCAAACTGATGTCAGCCGCTGGGGTTGAGTTAGTCACTGTAGATTTCGCCCCTATGTTCGCGCTCGCACAGTTATTGTACGGCGGCCCTTGGGTCGCAGAGCGGCACGCGGCGATTGCAGATTTTATGCAAGCACACGCAGCCGATATGAATAATGTTGTGCGCGGCATTATTGAAAACGCGGTGAATTTTTCGGCAACCGATACCTATCGCGCTGAATATCGCCGCGCCGATCTTGCCCGGGAAATACAACTACTAATGGGCGATGTAGATGCGCTCCTGGTTCCCACATCACCCCGCCACCCCACAATTGCGGAAGTTGCTGCCGACCCAATAGGCGTCAACAGTCAACTGGGCACCTACACCAATTTTGTCAACCTAGCCGACTGTTCTGCCCTCGCCTTACCCGCAGTTATGCGTGCCGATGGTTTGCCATTTGGTATCACGCTCATAGCACCCGCGTGGCAAGACGCTGCACTCGCCGCCTTCGGAAAAAAATGGCACAGCAGCGTTAATTTATCGCTGGGGGCTACCGCTAAAACAACACCGACATTTGCGCAAAAAAATACTGCACCGCAAGGCTATGTTCGCCTCGCCGTTGTCGGCGCGCATTTGACCGGCATGCCACTGAATGTGCAACTGCAAGAACGCAATGCCATTTTTGTGGAAAGTAGTTTTACCGCGAGCAATTACCGTTTATACGCGCTGCCAAATACCACTCCACCAAAACCCGGATTAATTCGCAGCGATGCAGAAGGTGCGCAAATTATCGTGGAATTATGGGATGTACCCCTGCAGCACTTCGGTAGTTTTGTTGCGCTAATCCCCGCACCGCTCGGAATAGGCACATTGAGTTTGCACGATGGTCGCGAAGTAAAAGGTTTTATTTGCGAAGGCGCTGCTGTCAATGGCGCAACTGATATTACCCATATGGGTGGATGGCGCGCGTACATTAAATCACTACAAAAGTAATTAAAAATTACAGCCGGAGAAGAATCATGTTGAAGACCGTACTTATCGCCAACCGTGGAGAAATCGCGGTGCGCATTGCGAAAACGCTGAAAAAAATGGGCATCGAGTCTGTTGCAGTTTATTCCGATGCCGACCGTAATTCAGCGCACGTCACTGCCTGTGACAAAGCAATTTGCCTCGGCGGTAATACGGCAGCGGAAAGTTATCTAAAATCCGATTTGATTCTCGCCGCTGCCAAAGCAACCGGCGCCCAAGCAATTATTCCCGGCTATGGTTTTCTCTCGGAAAATGCGAAATTTTGTGAGCAGTGCGAAGCGGAAGGCATTGCCTTTTGCGGTCCAACTCCGACGCAAATTCGCGAATTTGGTTTAAAGCATACCTCCCGTGAAATCGCCGAAAAAGCCGGTGTTCCCCTTACCCCTGGAACAGGTTTGTTGGACTCTCTGGAAGAAGCCGTAAGCTCTGCCGCACAACTGGGTTACCCAGTGATGTTAAAAAGCACCGCCGGCGGTGGTGGCATAGGTTTAACCCGCTGTAATAACGAAGCCGAATTAGTTGCCGCTTACGAAAGCGTAAAACGTTTAGGGCAAAACTTTTTTAGCGATAGCGGCGTATTTCTCGAGCGTTTTGTCGATAACGCCCGCCACGTAGAAGTACAAATTTTTGGCGATGGCCAAGGCAATGTACTCGCACTCGGCGAACGCGATTGCTCGCTGCAACGCCGTAACCAAAAAGTGGTTGAAGAAACTCCCGCACCGAATTTACCCGCCGCTACCCGCGACAAATTACTCGCCGCGTCAAAAAGTTTAGGTGAAGCTGTCAATTATCGTTCAGCGGGCACTATTGAATATATTTACGATGCCGCGCGCGATGCGTTTTATTTTTTAGAGGTGAACACTCGCCTGCAAGTAGAACATCCGATCACCGAAGCCTGTACCGGAGTAGACTTGGTTGAGTGGATGATTCTCACCGCTGCTGGTACGCCACCGAAATTAGATATTGAAATTAACCCCAAAGGCGCGGCCATTGAAGTGCGCTTGTACGCCGAAGATCCGGTGCGCGATTTCCAACCATCACCCGGTGTGTTAACCGATGTAGTGTTTTCTAAATCGGCGCGCATCGACACCTGGGTCTCCACCGGCACCGAAGTATCGCCCTACTACGATCCGATGATCGCGAAAATTATTGTGTACGGCACCGATCGCGCCGACGCGATTAACAAAATGAAAACGGCATTGAACGAAACCCGCGCCGCCGGTATAGCCACCAATTTAGACTACCTGCGCCAAATTATTGGTTCGGACTTTTTTGGCAGCGGCGATGTCGCCACCAACAAACTCGCCAGCTTTGAATACAGCGCGCCGGTAGTTGAAGTATTGCAACCCGGTACCTACACCAGCGTGCAGGATTACCCCGGCCGTGTTGGTCTGTGGAGCATTGGTGTTCCACCATCAGGCCCAATGGATGACTACGCATTTCGTTTAGCTAACCGCATTGTCGGCAACCATGAAAGTGCCGCAGCGCTCGAATACACCATTATCGGACCGAAATTAAAATTCCATCGCGATGCAACTATCGCACTGACCGGTGCAACATCACCGGCAAAAATTGATGGTGAATTAATTCCATTCTGGCAACCAGTGGCAATTAAAGCCGGACAAGTTTTAGAAGTCGGCAAAGCCGAACAGGGTTGCCGTGGTTACCTTGCAGTGCGCAACGGTTTTGATGTTCCGGTTTATTTAGGCAGCCGCTCTACGTTTGCACTCGGTCAATTTGGCGGCCATGCGGGTCGCACGCTGCGCGCAACTGATATGTTGCCAATCAGCAATCCGGCGATTATGGCTTGCACAACGCCCGCTCCGATTTATGCTGCTGCTGCGCCAGTTGAATTGATCCCCGCCTGTTTTTCAAAAACAGAGAGCCCCAACGAATGGGAAATTGGTGTGCTTTACGGCCCACACGGCGCGCCGGATTTTTTCACCGAAGATGCGATTGACATGTTTTTTTCAACTGCATGGGAAGTGCATTACAACTCCAACCGTTTAGGCATTCGCTTGAATGGCCCCAAGCCAACCTGGACACGCAGCGACGGCGGTGAAGCCGGTTTGCACCCATCCAATATTCACGATACTGAATACGCGGTGGGATCAATTAATTTTACTGGCGATATGCCGGTGATTCTCACCAAAGACGGCCCCAGCCTCGGCGGATTTGTTTGCCCCGTCACCATCGTAAAAGCGGAACTGTGGAAAGTCGGCCAAGTAAAACCCGGCGATAAAATTCGTTTTAAACGCTTAAGTTTTGATGCAGCGCTCGCACTGGAATTATCAATAGATCGCGCAATTGAAAACCTGAGCGTGCAACCACCAGTGCTACTTGCCCCTATTGTTAAACCGGAAAATACCATTTCCGATTGCATAGTCGCCGCGCTACCACCCGAAGGCAGTCGCCCGCTGGTGAGTTATCGCCAAGCCGGTGACAAATATATTCTGCTTGAATACGGCGACAATATTCTTGAACTGAGTTTGCGCCTGCGGGTGTACGCGTTAATGGAAGCCTTAAAAGCGGCGCCAATTAATGGCGTAATTGAATTGTCGCCCGGTGTGCGTTCATTGCAAATTAATTACGACAGCCGCGTTATTCATCAGCGCGATTTAATTAATCAGCTGTTAGTCATTGAAGAAACTCTTGGCAATGCCCGCGACATTAAAGTGCCGAGCCGTATCGTTTATATGCCTATGGCCTTTGAAGATTCCGCGACGTTAGATGCGGTATCCCGCTATCGCCAATCAGTGCGCGACACTGCACCTTGGTTGCCAAGCAACACCGAATTTATGCGTCGCATTAATGGTCTGGATTCCATCGAACAAGTTAAACAAACCCTGTTTGATGCGAGCTACATGGTGCTCGGTTTAGGCGATGTTTATCTCGGTGCGCCCTGCGCAGTACCGGTTGACCCGCGTCATCGCTTGCTCACTTCTAAATACAATCCAGCGCGCACTTACACAGCTGAAGGCACGGTTGGCATCGGCGGTGTGTACATGTGCATTTACGGCATGGATTCACCCGGCGGTTACCAACTGGTCGGGCGCACTCTGCCGATCTGGAATAAGTTTTTGAAAAATCCCATTTTCAAAGATGGCGAACCCTGGCTACTGAAATTTTTTGATCGCGTGCGCTACTACGAAGTGACGGAGGAAGAATTAACGGCGCAGCGCGAAGCCTTTCGCGAAGGTCGTTTAAGCCTGCGCATTGAAGAGGATTACTTCAGTCTCGCCGAACACGAACAATTTCTGCAAGACAACGCTGCGAGCATCGCCGAATTTAAAACCAAACAGCAAACTGCATTCACTAAAGAAGTAGCGCTCTGGCAAGCCGATGAAGAAAAGCAAGTTGATGCCGCACTGCAAGCCAAAACTTCCACTGGCCCAATTGAAGTCGATGGCCACGCAGTGACTGCCGACATCAGCGGCAATATTTGGAAGTTGTTGGTTGAGCCGGGCCAATTGGTTGAAATTGACCAGCCATTGTTAATTGTTGAAGCAATGAAAATGGAATTTTCGGTTTACGCTGATCGCGCCGCAAAAGTCAGCGCAATTCACTGCTCGCCAGGCAAGCAAGTAAATGCGGGTGATTTGTTGCTGGTGCTTGAGGAAGATTGATTGAATTAAGAATGTAGGTTGGCGGTGAGGAACGAACCCCAACACAAGCAACGCGGAAAATTTGAACATTATCATGTTGGGGTTCGCAAGCTCACCCTGCGCGGGCCGCCACAACCTACGGTAAAAACATGAAACTAATCAAACACGACAAAACCAAAAAAAAAGTTGAAGAACCTCGGGTGAATTTAACCGAGCGAATTTATCAAACTATTAAGGACGATATTTTTTCATTTCGCTTATTGCCTGGCGACCGATTTAGCGAAAACGAAATCGCCGAGCGTGTTGCCGCCAGCAGAACACCGGTGCGTGAAGCACTGGCAAGATTACAGCGCGAAGGGTTTGTCGATGTCTCTTTTCGCAGCGGCTGGCAAGTAAAACCGTTTGACTTTATGAAATTTGAGCAGCTCTACGATGTACGCATCATTTTGGAATTGGCTGCAGTTAAAAAACTGTGCGAAATGGAGCCGGCACCGAATTTGGAAGATTTAAAACGCATCTGGTTAGTAAAACCAGAAGAGCGTTTGGAAGATGGCCCGAGTGTGTGTGCATTGGATGAACGCTTCCACGAACAACTGGTGGAGGCGACTGGCAATGTAGAAATGGCGCGCATTCACCATGAAATTACCGAACGGCTGCGCATAGTGCGGCGCATTGACTTTACCCAGAGCGATCGTATTGAAGCCACTTACGATGAACACGCCAAAATTCTGCGCACCATTATGGAAAGACGTGCAGAAGAGGTAAAAAGCTATTTAAAAACTCACATAGAAGCGAGTAAATCTGAAGTGCGAAAAATTACGTTGCACATGCTCTACGAAGCGCAGCAGCAACACCCTTAGTTTTCAACTTAGAGTGACAACACAGCGATGAGTGAAGCACATTGCTGTGATTAGGGAAGAAAATGTGTCGCCCACGATTAGCGTTAAAAGTGTTACCGGAAAAATGGTGTTAATACAAATCTATAAGCACCACTGATTTAAACCACTGAGTCATTTAAAACCATCTAGGAGAAAGACCCATGAAGCTGAAGAAAATAGCAAAACATGTCGGGGCACTCGGTATCGCCTGTGGCTTAAGCATCGCATCATTTAGCGCGGCAGCTGCAGATACGATCAAAGTAGGTGTACTGCACTCACTGTCCGGCACTATGGCCATTTCAGAAACCACCCTGAAAGACACCATGCTGATGTTAATCGAAGAGCAAAACAAAAAAGGCGGTTTGCTTGGTAAAAAATTGGAAGCGGTAGTTGTTGACCCTGCGTCCAACTGGCCACTGTTTGCGGAAAAAACCCGT
>CAXAVL010000251.1:0-6416 GCA_963971905.1 uncultured Cellvibrio sp. | reverse complement strand
AAAGGTACTTGGGATACGGATTGTGCGGTAAAAACTACCTCCTTGGCATTAATGGATACAGTTGATCTAACTGATGACTGGACAGTTTTTGCTGGTGTCCGTGCTGATCGTTTTGATTTTGATTTGATTACTCAATCAACCAGTACCTTAGCGCAGGTCCCCTATGACTATTCCGATACTTTGGTGAATGGTTATGTCGGTATTACCTACGATATCAATAGTGTGGGTAATATTTATTTTAGTTATGCTACAGCCGCAGATATCAATGGTGGCGAGTCAGATGTGGGTACCAGCAGTGGTTATGGTGGTACGGTCATTAAGGATGGAGAAATCGCCGCAGCAGAGCCGGAATCATCTAAAAATATCGAATTGGGCACCAAGTGGAATATTTTTGATGAGCAACTGTTGTTAACTGCAGCAGTTTTCCAGATTACCAAGTCGGATGTTATGGAGGGTGATGCCGGGTACGCTGCAATTGGTACGTTCAATACGGGTGAAAGCCGTGTGAAAGGGATTGAGTTTGGTGCAACAGGTGCGGTAACTGGCAAGTTAACTGTGCAAGCCGGCATTACCATTATGGATGCAGAAGTGCTTGAGTCGGCTACTGCAATCTATGTCGGTAAAACCTTGAGTAACTTTGCCGAAGAAACTGCGGTGCTGCAGCTTAAATATCAATTTACCGACAATTTTTCATTTGGCGCCGCGGCTAAATACGAAAGTGAAAAATTTGCCGGTCAACCCGATACGGCTGCAAGCTTCAATGCAGCAGGTCAATACAGTCAGCCAGTGCCTTCCTATACTGTGTATGATTTGTTCTCTACCTACGAGTTTAATGAAGACTTGGAAGTTCGTTTGAATGTTGGTAACGTCACTGACGAAGATTATTATCTTGCTGCTTATCGTTCAGGTTCATTCCTGTACATGGGTGATGCACGAAATGTTCGCGTGACTTTAACCTACGATTTTTAAATCGTAATTAACGAGAAGCCGGGCCTTGCCCGGCTTTCTTATATCTATGACTAATCTATTAAAATCATTAACGAGTATTCCTGCGGATATTATTAGCGCGCAGGACTACGAAGCTCTTGCGCAGCGGTTTATTCCTGCGCCCACCTATGCCTATATAGCTGGTGGTAGTGCACAGGATGAAACTCTCGCCGCAAATCGCGCGGCATTTTCACAGTATGTAATTTGCCCGCGTTTATTGCGTGATCTCTCCAGTGCAACCACGCATACCGTCATCGCTGGAAAGCAATTTGCACATCCGATTTTATTGGCGCCCGTTGCCTATCAAGGTTTAGTGCATCCTGGTGGTGAAATAGATAGCGCGCGAGCCGCTGCCGCGACGGATTCCACGCTGATCCTCAGTACTTTATCTAGCCATGCGCTGGAAGATGTTGCTGCAGCCACGCCTGCCAATAAATGGTTTCAACTTTATTTTCAGCCAGTGCGCGAGCACACGCTTGATTTGGTTAAGCGCGCAGAGGCTGCCGGGTATAGTGCTTTGGTAGTCACGCTGGACGCATCCATTCAAGTACCAAGCCGCCGCGCGCAACATGCAGGTTTTTATTTGCCGCCTGAAATTAGTGCTGTTAATTTGCGCTCCTATTGTTCAGATTCGTCTACTTCTGCACCTGCAAAAAATATTTTTTCGCTGCTGCGCAATGCTCCAAACTGGCAAGATCTGCAATGGCTGCAAGCACAAACCAAGCTGCCTATTTGGGTTAAAGGTGTGTTGCACCCAGAGGATGCCAAAGCCCTAAAAGCGCTCGATATCACTGGCATTGTGGTATCAAATCATGGTGGTCGCGGTTTGGATGGTGTGGCTACCAGTGTGCAAATGTTGCCACTGATTCGTGGTGCAGTAGGTGCAGAATTTCCATTGCTGTTAGATAGCGGTATCCGCTCCGGCAAGGATATTTTTAAAGCGCTAGCTCTGGGGGCTAATGGAGTGTTAATCGGCCGCTTACAAATTTATGCGCTCAGTGTGGCCGGTGCATTGGGTGTGGCGCATATGATGAAATTATTGCGTGAAGAATTGGAAGTGTGTATGGCAATGGCAGGCTGTTCGGCCATTAGCGATATAGATACAACCTATTTAATGCCTGCGGTCAGCGCTCCCACTATTGGCGTTGTCCATTTTTCTGGTGAGTAAATTTATGCTGATAACGATTCAACACGTATTAACGAGCGAAGAAATTGCCCAATTTCGCCAGCATCTGGCACAGGCTAATTGGCAGGATGGCGTTAAAACTGCAGGTACATTGGCACGCTCTGCAAAACAAAATTTGCAACTGGATGACGCGAGTGAGTTGGCGCGCAGCTTGGGCAATCATTTGTTGCGCACATTAGCGGCTAATTCTCTATTTGTATCTGCCGCGCTTCCTAACAAAATTTATCCGCCTAAATTTAATTGCTACACCCAAGGCGGGCATTACGGCACTCATGTGGACAGTGCCATTATGCATGTGCCCGGCACTGCGGTTTCGCTGCGCAGCGATTTATCGGCAACCTTATTTCTGTCTGATGCAGAAGAGTATGAGGGCGGCGAGCTGGAAATTGAAACTGCTTTTGGTGTGCAAGTCATTAAATTGGCCGCTGGCGATATGGTGCTCTATCCATCCAGCAGTTTGCATCGCGTGACACCGGTGACAAAAGGCGCGCGGATCGCGTCATTTTTTTGGATTGAAAGTCTCGTCGGTGATGAGGCTGAGCGCAGTATGTTGTTTGATTTGGATCAGGCGATTCAAGCGCTCACACCAACAGTCGCACCAGATGATGCCAATTTGCTGAAGCTTACCGGTGTGTATCACAACCTGTTGCGCCGTTGGGCAACGACTTGATCGCTGTTTAAAAAAATTAATTTTTACTTAATCGTTTGTGTGAGGTACTAAATGACCTGGTTGGGTTCTGTGCGCCAGTGGCATTGGATGAGTTCGGCGCTGTGCCTCGTGGGTATGCTGTTATTTGCAATTACCGGCATTACGCTAAACCATGCTGCGCAAATCCCCAGCAAGCCAGTCGTGAAAACACAGGATGCGTTTTTATCCAAGCCATTATTGAAAGATCTGCAGCAACAAATAGCAAAGGATAATTTCCCCACCCATGCTCCGCTACCTGACGCACTTATAAACTGGCTGGATGACAATCACTCTATCGCGCTTGTCAATGGAATGGCTGAGTGGAGTGAAGATGATATCTATTTATCGCAACCACGAGCCGGCGGCGATGCATGGGTCAGTATTGACCTGACTTCAGGTGAGGTAATTTACGAACAAACTGATCGCGGTTGGATCGCCTATTTTAATGATCTTCACAAGGGCAGAAATACCGGTGGCGTTTGGAGTTGGTTTATCGATGTGTTTGCCGTTGCCTGCATTATTTTTTGTATTACCGGCTTGCTGCTGCTACAGCGCTATGCCAGTACGCGCTTTGCAACTTGGCCATTAGTGGGCTTAGGGCTTGTGTTGCCTTGGCTGCTCATATTGTTGTTTATGCACTGATTTTTATAAGTGTTGAATTATTCATTGGTAGAGAATTTTATGTGTCGTTATTTGTTTTTGTGCGGGTCTTTTTTCTTCAACCTATTTTTGTTTGTACCTGCAATGGCGGGTGAGCTTGAGGTGTCGCTTGAGATTCCGCGCCTTGATGTGGCTGAGTATCATCGACCTTATGTCGCCATTTGGATTGATGGCGCAGACTCTTCGCCCATTAATCTTGCAGTGCTTTACCAAACCCACGAAGATGGGGAAGAGAGTGATCACGGTGAGGATTGGTTAAAAGATTTGCGCCAGTGGTGGCGCCGCGATGGGCGCAATAGGGCTATGCCGATTGATGGTGTTAGCGGCGCAACCCGTGGGCCAGGAAAACATCTATTCATATTCCCTGAAGGGCAATTGCCATTAGGCAGCTTGAAACAAGGTAAATATACATTGATGGTTGAGGCTGTACGCGAAGTCGGTGGGCGCGAGTTAATTAAAATTCCTTTTACATGGCCTGTCGAAAAAGTGGCAGAGCATAATCAAAACGGTCGCAAGGAATTAGGTAAGGTCAGGTTGAGCCTAAAACCATAGTGAGCCTGCTTATTTAACTTCTGATACAAGCGAGAGCAGTGTGCGTTATCTTGCCGCAAGTGTATTAATTTTTTCTTATCTTATTTTTTGTTGGTTGTGTTGGCGGCAATATCGGCGCAAGCAGGGCGTTGCTGTAGCGGGCGAAATAGAGGGTGCGGACTGCATTTTGATTGGTTACGCCAGCCAAGCTGGTAGCGCTACCCGTATTGCCCAGCAGACCGCGCAGCAGTTAGAGCAGGCGGGTAAGTCAGTAACCCTATTGCCGCTAAATCAAATTGAATCTGAATTGCTCACACAAACCGCTAAGCTACTGCTGATTGCCAGCACCTATGGGGAAGGTGAAGCGCCTGATAATGGCAACCGTTTTATTGCTCGTACATTGCATGGGCTTGACGCCAAAAGTTTGCAACATCAGCAAGTATTAATTCTCGGGCTGGGCGATTCCAGTTATGACTATTTTTGTGGCTTTGCACATCAACTGCAGCATGCGTTGCATGAGCGTGGAGCGCATCTTATGGCCGATGTGATTGAAGTTGATCGCCTTGATGAAAGCGCACTGCGCCATTGGCAATATTATCTAGGTCAGCTTTCCGGCAATACTCACTTCAGTGATTGGAGTAAACCCACCTATGAAAAGTGGGGCATTGTAGCGCGCGAGTGTATTAACCCTAATGGAGTGGGTGCTCCCGCATTTCATATTCAATTGCAACCTATGCAAGGGGAAATTACCCCGGACTTGTGGCAGGCGGGTGATGTAGTTGAAGTCGGCCCCTGTAATTCGCGCGCAGCAATCGATACTTTTTTACAGCGACTCGGGCGACCCATTGCCCCGGAATTATTAATCACCCGCAGCTTATCGATCAGCGACGAAAAACTCGCTGAACTGAAAACGCAGGATGATCAGCTATTGCTTGAATCGCTCCGTGAATTGCCACATCGCGAATACTCAATTGCTTCAGTTCCCAGTGAAGGCTCGTTGGATTTGTTAGTGCGTCAAGTGCGTGATTGCAATAATCAGTTAGGCTTGGGTTCCGGTTGGTTAACGCACTACGCGGGTTTGAATCAAGCTATTCGTTTGCGTATTCGTACCAACTCACATTTTCATCCCCCAGTAAATTCATGCCCGCTGATTTTAATTGGCAATGGTACCGGCATCGCCGGTTTGCGCGCACACATCGCCAATCCTGAGCGTGCCAATGGGCGGCAATGGCTATTTTTTGGCGAGCGAAGTGAATTGGCCGATGATTTTTTCAGTGCAGATGTACACCGCTGGCAGCAATCTGGCCGGTTGACGCGCGTCAATAAAATATTTTCGCGCGATGTACCGCTCAATGAACAACCTAATGCGCCGCGTTATGTGCAGGATTTATTAATGCCTAATGCAGAAGAAATTCAGCGCTGGGTTGCTGACGGTGCTGCCATTTTTGTATGCGGCAGTTTACAGGGAATGGCGCAGGGTGTTGACGCTGCGTTAGCTAAAATTTTGGGTGCCGATGAATTGGAATCTCTCGCCGACGCGCAGCGTTATTGTCGCGATGTTTATTAACCTCACCTGATTGTCTATTGCTCGTTGTTAACCCTCGAATAGCAAATTTCGTTCTTTAGCGAACAGAGGTTCCAGCGTTACGTCGATTACCTTTAATTACTTCTTATCATCGTTTTCTAATCAGAAATAATTAATCGAGTGTGGATGTTATGTCGGATCGAGTGTTTGGAGTGGCAGCTGCTGTTTTTACGAATATTTGGGTGAGGCTGTCACGCTACTTTTTTATCAGTCTTATAGTTGCGAGCAGTCATAGCGTATTTGCTGAACGCGATTGGATTTCGGCCAGCTGGGACAATGATTTTTTTGCTGGAAAAGACGGTGGCGGCTATACCAATGGCATTTATTTGTCCTGGGGGCAGCGCAATGAAGAGGGCGAGGCTATCACCAAGCCACCCTTGCTGACATTGCCGTTAGCTTGGATGGTTAATGATGAACCCACATACGCCTATAAGCTGCACTCACTGGGACAGGCAATGGTGACTCCCAATGACATCACCAAAGAAATTCCCGACCCCAGTGATGCCCCTTACGCGGGCTTATTGTATTGGCGCTCCAGCTATGTCGCAGTTGAAAATGATTTTGCTGATCATGTGGCCACATTGGTCGGGATTATTGGTCCGTCTTCGGGTGCTGAGGAGGTGCAAAAATTTGTTCACAGAGTAGTAGATGCCGATCAGCCTAAAGGTTGGGAATACCAGTTAGATGATGAATTTGTTTGGCAATTACAGCGCACGGCTGTGTGGCGCTTCTCTACTAGCGACTCCAGTCCAGTTGATGCTGTTTTGCTGGGTAATGTA
>CAXAVL010000250.1:0-6423 GCA_963971905.1 uncultured Cellvibrio sp. | reverse complement strand
AGTTCAGACGTGTGCTCTTCCGATCTTGCGGCAGGATATTCGTCTGCTGCCGCATTTGTTTGATGTGAGCATTCACGAATATGTAAAGCTGGTGCACGATGGCTGGGTAACATCCAACGAAATCGATCACTTCCTTTGTCACTATTCTTCTGCGCGTTTTATTCCGGTGGTGGAAGAGTTGTTGGATAAAGCGGGCTTGTCCATTCCGCGCGAGCGCTGGTACAGCAACTTAACCACGCGCGGCAATACCGGTTCGGCTTCGATTTTTATTATGCTCGCGGAATTTCTCGATACCCATCAGGTTAAGCCGGGCGAAAAAATATTTTGTTTTATTCCCGAGTCGGGGCGCATGACCGCAGCCTATATGTTGATTGAAGTGGAAGCGGCTGACGCACCTTTGGTTGCTCATGCGGTAGCTGCGCCAGCAGCAAAAAATGTACAGCCTGATATTGCCGCGCCACACGATCCGCAATCTGCGCCACAGCATTTACAAAGTTTGTTAACCACTCTGGCGGGCACTTGGCACGACTACCGCTCGCAAGTCTGGCGCAGCCCGGTGATTCACAAGTTAGTCAGCCAACAATTTAATCTGGCGGATTATCGCAGCTGGACTGCCCAGTGGGTGCCGCAAGTGCGCGAAGGCAGTAAATGGATGCGTGAAGCGGTGGCATCGCTTACGGGAGTTTATGCAGATTTAGCGGCATTAATTGAAACTCATGCCGGTGAAGAGCAAAACGATTTTAAAATTTTATATGAAGATTATTGTGCAGCCGGCGGTACTGAACCGCTGGATAATTTACAGCGCAATCCCGGCGGCGAAGCGCTGAACACCTATTTGCATTCATTAGCATCAACCAAAAATCCGATTGGTTTGTTAGGTGCAATTTATATTATTGAAGGCACTGGGCAGCGTATTGTTCCTGCGCTTTTGCCTTTGCTGCGCAAGCAAGTGGATTTGCCCGCGAGTGCATTTCGCTTTTTGGAATATCACGGCGCAAATGATGAGCACCATCTGGCGCGCTGGTTGGCGGCAGTTGAATTGGTCTTGGCGATTGACCCGCAGGCGGCAAGCGCGATTATCGCCACCGCCAAGCGCACGGCGCAGCTGTACTTGATGCAGTTTGAACATATTCTGGAGTCATAAGCGATGGACAATGTAGAAAATGTAAGCAGTGTAGAAAAGAGGGAAAACAACCCAAAGTTTTTGCAAACCGAATTTGATCCACGCGACCCCAGCCCTTGGCTTGCGCTCTATTTGGATCAAAGTACGCCGCTGCCCGATCATGTGAAAAAAGCCTGGCTGGCCGATTCCGAAACGCCCTCGCGCCAATTTCTATTGCCCTTTGTGCGGCCCATTGCGCGCACACTGATTGTATTAATCCAGATTGTTAAAGTGGTGGTGCCGCGCAATTGGGCGGCGTCCAAACTGTTGCATTGGATTCTCGCCACCGGATTACAATATTTTGTGCGCCCCGAAGCCAATTGGTTGGTGTTGCGCCATTTTCATATGGGCGCGCAGATTCTGGAATTTGTTGCGGCGAATGCACCCGTTGCAGTAGAAACCGCGCCACTCAAACCGATGAATCTGGACGATTTAAAGGATGAACTGTTTTTAAAACACGATTTGAATCTGTTTAATTTTGTGATTCGTTTGGGCAATGCCTTGCGCGCCGCCGATAAAAAACTCGTGCCGGTTGCGCAACCCGACTTCAGTATGATCAAAGAGCCGGAAATACAATTGCAATCCATGCCGCGCGGAAAATTGAACGGCATAGATTTGCAAACCGCAATCGAAATGTTTACCCCGACCTATCAATTATTTTTAACCGACAACGATTTTTGGCGCGCATCCAACTCCTTGCAGCTGGATGAAACCATTGGCCTATATGTAGCAACGATTTTAAATTCGCCCCAGCATTTGGTATTGCTCAACAACAAACATCCACTGGTGCCGATGAGCACCTTGCGCGCCGGTTATCGTTTGGTATTGCACGGTTTATCAACCGAAATGCTACATGCGTTATTGATGGATTTGAAAAAGGCGCAAGCTGAACATCATGCCCCAGATTACGCGGTCAATCAGTCTACATCCGTTGCGGATACAAACTAAGTGATCGTGTAATGAGTGACATTTTTTCGGTAATCGATTTTTCAGCTCCCTCGCACGAAGTTGCGCCCCAATTAATCGGTGCGCAATTTTTTGTGAATGGTGTGGGTGGAATTATTGTTGAAGTTGAAGCTTACGACCAAGCCGAGCCTGCATCCCATACATTCTCCGGCCCCAGTGCGCGCAATGCTTCCATGTTTGGTGCACCCGGTTGCGCCTATGTTTATCGCTCTTACGGCATTCACTGGTGCTTAAATTTTGTGTGTTCGCCGGAGGGGCATGGTGCGGGTGTATTGATCCGCGCAATTCAACCAGCTCGTGGATTGGAGATCATGCGCGAGCGCCGCGGTGTTGAGTCTGAAAAATTACTGTGTTCCGGGCCTGGGCGTGTAGGGCAGGCATTGGAAATTGTGCATGCGTTGAATGGGCGATCGCTTGCGCAAGAACCGTTTCAATTATTGCCGGCGGTTGCGCCGGTCAATGTTGTATGCGGCCCGCGCATTGGGATTTCCAAAGCGATTGATTTGCCCTGGCGTTTTGGTTTGGCGGGCTCTCCTTTTTTAAGTAAACCATTTCACTCAAAGGGATCATAATGAATCAACGGTTGGGCTTATTCAGGCTGCCGGTGTATTTGTATTTGTATTTTTATCGGTGTTTACTACGTTTTAATGCGAACTAAAAACAAGAAGCCCCACTTTTTAGGGTGGGGTTTCTTAGTTAGTAATCGATGGCATTAAGCAAAAATATTGATTAGCGCTCGATGTGTGTAATGCCGGAAGATTCGACAAGGCTTACTAATTGTTCTTTGTCTAACTCAAGCGTTTCATTGCTGTAAAAGTTGGCGTTTTGACCGTCAGTTCTAAGCGATTTACGAACGCTTTTGGCGTTGCCAAAGCGTGCGCTAGCTATATTCAGTGTTACTTTTGAGCCATTAACTGCATCAACTTTCATTACGCCGTAAGGGTAAGAACTTTGGTTGTCAGAAGGGAAAAATGATTTGAGCTTGACGGTGTATACATCACCTACGGCGGGTGCCTGAGCGTAGGCTGCGCTTTGATTTTTATCAAAAATAGAATACGCAAAACCCACTATAACTAATACAACAATACCAACTGCTTTTACTTTCCAATTGAGATTAAACATAGATAGTCCTTTAGATTTGGTTTAGGGGAGTGCGAGTTTAGATTAATCACCAAATGCAGGCAAGAGCGTCTGCGTTGTGATTTTAAAAGCGGTTGTTAAGTTACATACCAGTAAAAATCATTAATCATTAATCATTAATCATTGTTCATAGCTTGGCTCCAAAACGCATTCACAATCGGGCTTTTCAGTCGCTTTTCCATCACACACAGGCCGGTGTCGTAGGGGCCTAAATCCGGTTGCGGGTCAAAACGTTTTACTTTGTTGGCGAGTGGGCTGTTATCGACCACGATCTGCGGCACCACGCCTACGCCAAAACCCAGGCTCACCATGCTCACAATCGCTTCATTACCTTTTACTTCGGCGTAGATATTGGGTTTGATGCCGAGGGAATCGAACCAGATGTTTAATCGCTCCCGCGCCAGACCCTCCTCGGGAATAATCACCGGAATTTCCTCCCAGTTTTTGTCTTGCCAGTCTTCGCTAGTGGCGGTGATAAAAATCAGCGGAGAGCTGTTGATGGGTTTGAAGCTGACGCCCGCTGGTAACTTGTCCGGCTTGGCGGCAATGGCAATGTCTTCTTCGCCAGCGAGTATGTGCTCAATCGACTGCGCCGGGTCGCCGGTGTGGAGTTTGATCGCAATGCCGGGGTGTTTAACGCGAAATTCGGTGAGAATTTCATAGAGGAAGCTGTAGCTGGCGGTGACCGAGCAGTAGATGCTGAGTTGGCCGCGCAGCTGATCGGCTTGGGCAACCAGCGACTCTTGGTAGGTCTCCCACTGCTGAATCACCTCCTTGGCGAAGGCGAGAAATTGTTCGCCCTCGTGGGTGAGTATGACCGAGCGGTTGTCGCGCACAAAAAGGGTGACGCCCAGGTCATCTTCAAGCTGTTTGATATTGCGGCTCAGAGTTGACGGGCTGACATGGCTGGCGTTGGCGGCGCGGCCAAAGTGCAGGCTGTTGGCGAGGTTGCAAAATAGGCGGAGTTTGGCGATGTCCATGGGCGGTAATTAATAACCTTGTTGCATAAAATGAAATATTGAATTGCGAATATATCATTTTACGCGATGCCGGTGTTTCTCTACACTGGCGGCCTTTTATCCAATCTGCCCTGATTCAACTGGGCGGCAACATCCCAACAGGAGTCTGTTATGCACGTTTATTACGATAAAGATGCCGATCTTTCTATCATCCAAGGCAAAAAAGTAGCCATCATTGGTTACGGTTCACAAGGCCACGCTCACGCGTGCAACCTGAAAGATTCAGGTGTAGACGTTGTTGTTGGTCTGCGCACTGGTTCTGCCACTGTTAAAAAAGCTGAAGCTCACGGATTGAAGGTAACTGACGTTGCTTCTGCTGTTAAAGCGGCTGACGTGGTAATGATCCTGACTCCAGACGAGTTTCAATCAAAACTCTACAAAGAAGAGATCGAGCCAAACATCAAACAAGGCGCTACTTTGGCCTTTGCTCACGGTTTTGCGATTCACTACAACCAAGTAGTGCCACGCAAAGATTTGGACGTAATCATGGTTGCTCCAAAAGCGCCAGGCCATACTGTGCGTTCTGAATTCGTCCGTGGCGGCGGCGTACCTGATCTGATCGCGATCTTCCAAGACGCATCAGGCAAGGCAAAAGACACTGCACTGTCTTACGCATCAGGCGTAGGCGGCGGCCGTACCGGCATCATCGAAACTACCTTTAAAGACGAAACTGAAACTGACCTATTTGGTGAGCAAGCCGTTCTGTGTGGTGGTGCGGTTGAGCTGGTTAAAATGGGCTTCGAAACTCTGGTTGAAGCAGGATACGAGCCAGAAATGGCTTACTTCGAGTGCTTGCACGAGTTGAAGTTGATTGTTGACTTGATGTTCGAAGGCGGTATCGCCAACATGAACTACTCAATCTCTAACAACGCTGAATACGGCGAATACGTGACTGGTCCTAAAGTGATCAACGAAGAGTCGCGTAAAGCTATGCGTCAAGCATTGAAAGATATCCAAACTGGCGAATACGCCAAGAAGTTTATCCTTGAAGGTGCAACCAACTACTCCTCAATGACCGCTGCTCGTCGCAACAATGCGGCGCACGGTATCGAAGTGGTTGGTACCAAGCTGCGCGCTATGATGCCTTGGATTCAAGCGAATAAAATCGTTGACCAAACCAAGAACTAATCTGGTTTTGATCCCGATAAAAAACGCGGCTTAGGCCGCGTTTTTTGTTTCTGACTGTGTAAAATGGCGCTCCCGCAATCGGAGAGGCAAGTATGAATCAGCACGATAATGACAGTTCCAAGCAAGATCCGGCTGAACATGAAGGGCCGCTGCCTTTTGGTGATCATGTAGAAGAGGTTTCTGAAAATGGTAAGAAGGTCCGTCATCGTGGCGTTTACCTTTTGCCTAATCTGTTTACTACTGGCGCGCTGTTTTGCGGTTTTTATGCCATCGTCTCTGCCATGCATGGCAATTTTGCTCAAGCGGCGATTGCGATCTTTGGCTCCATGTTGCTCGACGGGATGGACGGGCGTGTAGCGCGCATGACTAATACTCAAAGTGCTTTTGGCGAGCAGTACGACAGTCTTGCCGATATGGTTTCTTTTGGGGTTGCGCCAGCGCTAGTGGTGTTTAGTTGGGTGCTACATGACCTTGGGCGCTGGGGTTGGGCGGCTGCATTTATCTACACTGCGTGTGCGGCGTTGCGCTTGGCGCGCTTCAATACGCAAATCGGTGTGGTAGATAAGAAATACTTTATGGGTTTGGCGAGTCCGGCTGCTGCAGCAATTATTGCGGCAACTGTGTGGGTTTGGTTTGACTCTGCGCCAACAGGTGTGTGGGCTGCGGCTATTGCGGTGCTTACCGCGTTTACCGGCTTGTTAATGGTCTCTAATTTTCGCTACACCAGCTTTAAGGGGCTTAACTTTCGCGGGCGGGTTCCTTTTGCTTTTATGTTGTTGGTGGTGCTGGTTTTTGCATCGCTTATTATTTATCAGCAACAAGGTGTGCTGGCGATAGCGGTGATTTATGGTCTGTCGGCGCCACTTATTTGGCTGTTTCAGCTTGTGTCGGGTAGGTCAAAATTGCCCAAAGCGCCCGAATAAAAATCAGTGCGTTTGTTAATTGATCGCAAATGAATTTAAAGTGCAATAAATTCCAAAAAGAGCTTGCGCAAGGGTGGTCGGATTC
>CAXAVL010000249.1:0-6436 GCA_963971905.1 uncultured Cellvibrio sp. | reverse complement strand
CCCGCCAATCCTTTGATTAAATAATCCTGTGCGAGAAATATGCTGTGGTTTTGCGAGAAGTAGCGAATCAACACGGGGTTCTCTTTTTCGTTGACCCGTGGTTTTTTTGCAGCGGAATCGTTTTGCTTAATCTCAGTGCTGGGTTGTGTGCTGTTGCCAAGGCACTCTGCCGTTTGTAATTTCAGCATCATCTGCGCGAGAAACTGCGCCAAGCAACTGAGTGCATCTTCATCGTCAAACTGAAAATATTCATCCTTGGGACTTTCAACATAAATAACGCCCAGTAATTTTTCGCCATCGACAATCGGCATCGCCATTTGGCTGTGCGGTTGGGGTAGGCCGGGAAATGGAATATGTGTTTCCAGTGCGGCGCTGTCTTGTTCGTGGTGGAGATAATCGCGCATCGCTTGTAGGTAAGTGTATTCACTTGCCATATGAGTGATGCGAATGGGTGTGCGAAATGTTGCCGCTGTGCCTATCACGCCATAACCCATCGGCACTTCCGCGCCGATACCGGATTGGGAATAACCCTGCGTGGCCACGGCATAGAGTTTTTGTGCAGAGTTCTCGGCTAGTAAAAGCATCGCCTGATCTACGCCCAATTGTTGGGTGAGTTGGTGCAGCGTGCGTTCAAATAATTCACTCAAATCCTGCGCGGCACTGAGGTAGTCAAGACTGTGGCGCAATTCAAATAACAGGTTGCGCTGTGGTTCTGGCGGCGCAAGTTGCACACAGGGAACTGCCTCTATATCCATCACTTGATAGATATCGGCGCCGCGCAAGCGAAACACATTTTCCATTCCACTTTTGCTGGCGATGCCCGCTAATTGGGCTTTCATGCGTTCAAACAGCGGGCCTGAATCTTCGGTACGTTTGTACAACAGTGCCACGCGATATTGCGCGGTGGTGAGCGGATCTATGACTAACAGTGTCGCTTGGGGGTTGGCCAAAATATTGTGGCGAGTTTTATTAAAAAACTGAAAGGTGAGTGCGAGGTGACGCGCATCGACATAATGCACTTGCGAAACATAGGTAATGTTGGGTGAACCATCGGCACTGCAGGTGGCGAGTGTGGAAGGAATCCATCCTTCCAGGCAGCGACGAATCTGTGCGAGTAGCATTAGCGGTTCAGCTCTATAGCGCGACCCGCATCCGGGCCGGGGCTCTGTTCAAACACCGCGCTGAGGGTAAATTCAATCGCGGTTAAATCGGCGGGGGTATAGTGTTGAAACGTGCGGGAAAATGAGTAATCAAAACCCAGTAAAAACACATTATCGGCAAAACCCTGGCAGCCGCTTTCGATCGCGGCAAGCTCGCAATCGAGCACTGCAGTTTGGTGCGCCTGAGTGCCCTTTACTTGCAGGGTTTTATGGCTGGACGGTTGGCTAAATACCACGGCGATTTCACCGTTAGCGGCAATATCGCGCAGCAGTTGCAGCGCTTGGGATTTCACCAAAAATAAACGCACCAACGCCCCCTGATGCTGGGTAGTGCAGGCCAATATCCGGCTGATGGATGGAATAAGACGGCTATCGCGCGCGCAGGCAGTAATCGATACGCCGGACGTAATAAAGCTGTTCATCTCCTCCGAAAGCTTTGGTCCGATTGCGCTCTCAGTCGCTGCTGGATTAATAGATAGTGTCATTGGGAGCCGTTTTAACGCTGTTTGATGAGGGCGCGAGTATGCCATCGCACCAGATCCGTCTTGGGTTAAATCATAGACCCTATAGTCCAAAGCTAACAATCGACTTTTTATACCAGACACAATTTTTAACAACTTTCATCGCGTGCGCGAACTGAAATCAGGGAAAATTAAGAAAATTTTAGGAAATCGTTATGGATGATTTAGGGATCGCATTGCGCGCAACTTGTTACGCTGGCAACCCTGCTGATGCTGATGGCAAACGCTTATCACATTTGCATTCTCTCACTCACTCTCTTACTCAATGGAACCTGAGGTGTTTTATGACAGACCCACGCTATAACATCTATACCCTGATTCACAAAGGCCTGCGCGCCAGTCTCTGCCAGCAACTGGTCGAGTTGGGGCGGCTCGACGATACAGATACCGAAGCCGTGACCCAGCAACTGGAAGCCTGCAATCATCTACTGCGTTTTTGTATCAGCCATCTGCAACATGAAAATCATTTTATTCATACCCTGCTAGATGAAAAACGCAGAGTCCCTGCACAGCTTGATATTTCCCCTTTGCAAACGGCGCTGGATCATCAACAGCACGAGCAGGAAATTAAAAAATTACAGGCGGAAATTGCGCTGATTAAACAGTTGCCCGCCTTGCGTCGGCGCCATGTACTGCTTGATTTTTACAGTGAGTTTTCGCTTTTTGTGGCGGAAAATTTTACCCATATGCAAGTAGAGGAAACTTACAACGCGGAATTGTTGTGGGAGTTTTGCAGCGATGCCGAGATACGCAATATTCAGCAGCGATTGATTGCCTCACTCAGCCCCGAAGAAAACCTGCAATCGTTATTAATGATGCTGCCGAATATTACCTATACCGAGCGTTTGGAAGTGCTGCAACCTATGGCGCAGGTTGTGCCTGCGGAAACACTCAGTATGTTGTTGTCTATGTTAAAACCGCTGCTCAGCAATCGTGAATGGCACAAGCTGGAACAGGAAGTGGAGTTGCCAGCATTAGTCGCAAATGAAGTTTGATATCACACAATTTTATTGGAGAAAAAAATGGACAGAAAATTTGCCATTACCGGTTTGATTTATGCCCTGCTGGGAATGATTCTGGGGATTCATATGGCCGCGACTCACAATCACGGTCAGTTGGTGACTCATGCCCATATTATGTTGCTGGGTTTTGTGGTCACCTTTATTTATGCACTCTGCCATAAATTGTGGTTGGGCAATCGCCATCCCAAACTGGCGCAGGTGCAATTTTATTGCCATCAGCTTGGCCTACTGTTGATGCTATCTGGTTTGTATTTGCTCTATGGAAAAATAGCGCCGCCAGAAAAGCTGGAGCCTTTATTAAGCCTGGGCTCGTTAGCGGCATTGGTGGCGTTAATTGTGATGATCTTTCTGTTTGTTCGCTCCGCACCAACGGCGGTGGATAGTAAGTAGTCTGTTTGCCCAATGTTGAAAAGGTAAAACCTTAGGGCTAGTTTATCTTTGTCATAAAACTGTCATGCAGTTTGCCTAGATTGAATAGCCCTTGGTCTTACAGTTCAACTGTCTATGAAAATCTCAGCGCGTTTAATGTTAGGTGCCATCGCCATGACTGGCATTGCCGTGGTATTGGCGGCGGGTGCAACTGGCTGGTTGGCTCTTAAAGAATCCAAACAAGCTTTGTCGCACAATTTGGAACAGCAATTCCAGGCCTTGGCGGAAAGCCGCGCGCAGGCGATTAACTCCCAATTCTCCAGTTATTCCGATTTGTTGTTATCGCTCTCCCACGGGCGTATGACGCAGGAGGCGGTGTACGCTTTGGTGCGGCCGTTTGCCTCTTATCGCTATGAAGTGAGCGCTGCATCGATTGATGAGTTGCGCGCGCAATTGAGCGATTGGTATGAACAAACCTATTTGCCGCATGACCGCCTTATCAATCGCGCGGCGGCGCCGGATGTTAAACACTGGGTGCAGCAGTTGTCGCTGGAGGCGCTGTTAATTCAGCGTCACTATCTGCAAAAAAATTCACAGCCTATCGCGCAATTAGCGTTAATGGATGATGCCGCCGATGCGACTATTTACGGGCAGCAGCATCGCCGCTACCAAAGTAGTTTTCGCGATTTGGTGCAACGTTTTGGTTTTACCGATTTGTTGATGGTGGATAGCCAAAGCCTTGCGGTGATTTATTCCGTTGCCAAAACTCCGGTGCTGGGCAGCTCATTAAAAGATGGCCCTTTTGCCAATTCGCCGCTGGCAGCGCTGGCCACGCAATTGCAAAACGCGCAGCCTAATCAATTACTGCTCTCAGATTTTCATCACAATCAATGGCGATTTGGTGAACATCTGGTGTATTTGGGTGTTCCGGTTTTTCACGATGTGCAAAGCCCCACTAAAGCCATTGGCTTTTTAATTGCTGAAATTCCGGCAGCGCGGCTCACCAATATCATTAGTGCAAATCAACAGTGGCACACACTTGGGTTGGGTGATACGGGCGATATTTATTTGGTGGACGCACAACATTCTTTAATTACTGAAATGCGCACACAGCAGCAATCGGCAGTGCAAACTCTTAAACCTTCCCCAATTAATACTCACGCCGTGGCCGAAGCCTTGGCTGGTAACCGCGGTTTGGGTGAACAGCAGGATGCCTTGCATAACAAGGTATTGATGAGTTGGCAGCCGCTGCAAATTCACAACCAGCGCTTTGCATTAATCGCACAGCAGTCGCCCACTGAGGTATTTGCCTCGCTTAACAATCTGGAGCAAACCGTGTGGCGCAGTGTGGTGATTGCCTGTGTGTTGTTGTCGCTGATTGCCGCGGGTGTCGCCTATATTTTTGCGCAATATATTGGCAACCCTTTAGCGCGTTTGGCGCAGACCATTAAACAGGCCGCGCAAGAAAAAAATCTCGCCAGCCAATTCCCGGCGCAGGGGCAGGATGAAATTGGCGAGATGGGGCGCTCGTTGAATTTTTTATTTTCAGAATTAAATAGCGTGTTAACTCAAGTGAATCAATCCAGTGAACAGAGTTTGCTGGGTGCATTGGAAAATGTCACCACCACGCGCCAGTGTCGCGATGAAACTGCCCGCCAGCGCCATGAAATGAATCATGTCGGCGCCGAAACAGAAGCGGTGGTGAAATCTATGGCCGATATGACCGAACGTCTGGATGCAGTTAGCCACAAAGTGAATCAGGCGATGATCGCCGCGAGCGATGGTAAATCCCGCGTGCAGGATGTGGTCAACCAAATGCAAACACTGGCGGAACAGATTGGCCACTCTTGCACCACACTGGGCGAATTGCGCACCGCAACCGATAATATCGGCTCGGTATTGGATACGATTCACAGTGTCGCCGAGCAAACTAATTTGCTCGCACTGAATGCGGCGATTGAGGCGGCGCGTGCAGGTGAACACGGGCGCGGTTTTGCCGTAGTCGCCGAAGAAGTGCGCCGCTTGTCGTTTGATACACAAAAAGCGACGGGGGAAATTAATACCATGATTGCTCATTTGCGCACGACTGTGCAGCAAATTTCTGAAGGTTTGGATGCGGAGCAAAAAACCGCGCAGACTTGTTTGCAAGAAACTCAAGCCACCCAAAATTCATTGAGCAGCGTGCAGCAATCAGTGGCAGATGCGAGTGAACTTGCGCAACAAATAAATAGCAGCGCGCAGGATGAAAGCAGCCGCGCTCTGGCAATGCGCGGTCGTTTAATCAATCTTGTTACCGGCATTAATGAAACGGATATTGCAATTGCGCGCTTGGCAGAAGGTGCCGAGCAACAAAATACCTTGGCCAACAAAGTGATGTCTGCAGCTAAGGTGTTGAAATTTGCGCGTAAGTAGCAGCAATAGCACCATCGTGACAATCGTGTTTATAAATAAGCCAAACACTCACTGACTTCATTCGCCGAGCCTAAAATCACCGCCACCCTTTCATGCAATTGTTGCGGTTGAATATCCAAAATACGCTGGGTTTCGCTGCAGGCTTTGCCGCCGGCATTTTCAATTAGCATCGCCATTGGATTCGCTTCATAGAGTAAACGCAATTTGGCTGGTTGTTTGGCGTTGCGGCTATCGGATGGGTATAAAAATATTCCACCGCGGGTTAATACTCTATGCACATCTCCCACCATCGCCGCATTCCAGCGCATGTTAAACCGTTTTGCGCGCGGCCCGGTTTCGCCTAGAACAAGATCATTAATGTAGCTTTTCATTGCCTCATTCCAAAAACGCGAGTTGCTCATGTTGATGGCAAATTCCTGCGTGTCTTTGGCTATTTGAATATTGTCAGCGGTGAGTAAAAAGTCGCCCTGACGTGAGTCGAGGGTGAAGCAGCGCGTGCCGGTTCCAGTAGTAATTACCAATAGTGTTGACGGGCCATAAAGCACATAGCCGGCGCAGACTTGTTGTGAACCTTTTTGATTAAATTGCAACTCGCTGTGATGAGGTACTGAATCGAGCGCGCGATAGATACTGAAAATAGTTCCGATCTGGCCATTGATGTCAATATTGGATGAGCCATCGAGTGGGTCGAAGGCAACTACATATTTTCCAGCTGCATTTGCCGCGACCACTGAATCCTCTTCTTCTGATGCTAGCGCAGCCACTGGTGCGCAGGCGAGCAATAAATCTTTCATCAGCTGGTTGGAAATAATATCCAAATGCTTTTGAGTTTCGCCTTGAACATTCTCTTCTTGTGAGGAGCCGAGCACGCCCGCGAGCGCACCCTGGCGCACGCGAAACGCGATTTCTTTGCTGATATCGACCAGTGTTTCAATGACGTGAATTAAATCTG
>CAXAVL010000248.1:0-6441 GCA_963971905.1 uncultured Cellvibrio sp. | reverse complement strand
CTCATTCCTTTGAATTACAGGCGTACAACTTACCGCCCCCCAAATATCAAATTGTAGGGGCGCTGCTTGCTGCGCCCGTTTCCTTGCCACACCAAATTACCAAATTACACAAAAAGATAAAAGACTGGGCGCAGCAAGCCATAAACGCATATCAACAACGTAGGGGCGCTGCTTGCTGCGCCCGTTTCCTTGCCGCACCAAAATACCAAATCACACAAACAAGATAAAAAGACTGGGCGCAGCAAGCAGCGCCCCTACAATTTATTCATGCAGTCACTTAATGGTTATTCGTAAATTTCGGATTAGAGATGATTAAAGCTTCACCTTACCCTCGATTGAGTCATCCATTGTTTTACCCGTTAACGCACCAACAACCATTTTAATCCCTGCTACTGCAAAGCCATGCTTGGTATCCCAATAATAGCCTTCCGTTGGTGTTACTTTCACGACCGTTATACGCGGGTCATCCTCACCCTCGGTAAACCATGTTTTGAACAGGGGCTGCCAAAATTCTTTGATTTTTTCTTCATCGCGTGAGGCACTGGCGGTGCCCTTTATCGCCAGAAAATCAGAATGCCCAGAGCCTTGAAAATATAAAGTAACCTCAGGCTGAATTGCAATTTCTTGATCTTTGTGGCTATCACAGGCGCTCAAAAACCACAGATTCCCTTCATCATCAACTTTTTGCACACCCATAGGGCGCGTACCACAAGATCCAGAAACGGCAATAGATGTGCTAAAAAAGCAGCTCTCGGCTTTATCCACCAGCTCTCTAATTTTTTCGACCGCTGCTGCACCTCTTAAATTTTCATGATTATGTTCAGTTTGGCTTTCATTAATCGAATTCATAATGACCTCGCTCAAATAGCGTTAAAAAGTGACTGTTACTAATGCAACCTGTGTTTATCACCCTATAGCAAATTTGATTAATGGACTGTGCGGTAAACAACCTAGGCATTATGGATTGGTGTGTCGAAGGGGGCGTTTTATGGGAGAAAAACCGGATGGTTTTAAGAGCGGTTGCGTGACCGCTTTAGATTTTTAGAATATTGGCTCTCGGCCAAATTGCGGAACTTGGCGGCAGCATACCCAGCAAGAGTGACGGATGATTTTAATGCCGAACCTGCCGATCTATTACCACAGTCGCTTGTTAGAATTATTGATTTTTTCTTTTATAAAAGTCTATTACGGTTTCAGTTGATTTTGGATATGTAGAAGCAACCCATGAGGAACAGCGGCTAGTAAATAGCTTCTCATTTTCCATATAGGAAAAAACCACATACTCTTGTTTCTCATTAAAGAATTGACCGCAACCTAAAAACATTTTTTCGCTCCAAACTTTAATCTTTTCGTTTGGTTCACCTTTTAGGAAGCTGATTTCTTTGAATTTAAAGCGGTTATTGGAAAAGTTTAAAAAGCCGTTTTTTCCCGCAGGCTTAGCGATAAACACATATGTAGCTGCTGCATCACTCTCTTCCATATGCTCATCAGGAAAATAACAGCTACACGAAAATGCCGAGTTACAGAAGAGCAATAGAACAAAAGCAATAAGATTAATATTTTTCAAGACTCATTCCACTCTAACTGCCATACCAGAATAGAAATGTAGCGGCGCAGCAAGCGACGCCCCTACGTCAGCCACTGTTGCATCGCTGATTGCCATTTGGCAAAGCGCTGCAACAGCGCTGGGTTGGGCTGTGGGGTAAATACATCTTCCTGCAAGGCTGGATGCCAACTCGACGGTAATCCAGCAGCCATGCAGGCAGCGCCTTGGACAGTGGCGTCGGCGTTGTCGCTGCGGTGGATGTTGGCTTGGGTTAGGTCGGCGATTTTTTGGCAGACGTTATCGGCTTTGCTGAAACCGCCGCTGATAATTATTTTTTGCGCGCAGCCTAATTGATTCATCAACTGCACGTTAATCACAATTTGAAAAATGACGGATTCGATCCACGCGAGAATTTTTTCTTGCGGGGATAAGCCGCTGCTGAATTGTGATTGTAAATCGGTTCGCCAATACGGCGCGCTTAAACCACCGACGGCATTTAAAAAATAGCAATCTTTGTTGGGGTTTAATGCAAGTGCCTCATTTATTGCTTGCGGTGTGATATCCAAACCGGTTTGCTGTTGGATATAACTGATCGCCGCGGCGGCGCCATTTACAGTTGCCTCCCATGCGTAATATTTTTTCTCTAACGGATTTTCTGGCAACCACAAAGGGCTGACCAGTAAACCCTCGGGCGCTTTCAGGTTTTCACTCACGCGCTGGATAAAAGCACCCGTACCTATATTGATATAACAGCTATGACGCTCTGGCAGGCCGCGGGCAAATAGCGATGCGCCTTGATCGCGGGCGCTGGCGGTAAACGGGATGGTGTGATTACCCATAATTAAATTGCCGAAGTGGCTGTTGTGCGCAACACAACGCGGCAATACGTTACGCGGCACTTTGAAAATATCCAACAGCGATTGATCCCATTCATTGCGTTGCAAATTCCATAACAGGGTTCGCTGTGCGTGACCGGGATCGACAAAGGATTTTTTATCGTCATGCTCATTACTCTGCAACAAATGCCAAAAAATATAACTGACAATGGGGCCGATACTGAGGCAATTATCTTGTTGCGCTTGTGCAACATTTTTATCCTGCTCTACACACCAACGCATTTTCGTGGCGCCGTAGTGTGGCGATAAGCGCAGGCCGGTGAGCTGTTGGGTTTGCAGGTGTGTGAGCGGAATATTATTTAAATAAGGCTCGCCGCGAATATCTTGCCAGCTCAACACCGGCGTTAAGGCTTCACCGGTTTGATTATCCCAACACAACAGTGATGAGCCCTGCCCCGCAAAACTCGCAGCTTGGATGCGTGTTAAATCATCACCCAAATACTGTTGAATTTTTTGCAAACACTCACGAATACCCGCGAGAATTTCTTCGCCGTTTTGTTCAATATACGGGTAAGCAGAGTGCTCTGTCTGCCGGTGCGCTGTTGCGCACTCGGCAGAGAAAACACAGATGAGTTCGCCGGTGGAGGTATAAATAGCAACGCGAGTGCTTTGGCCGCCTTGGTCTATAGCGAGATACAGAGAGTTATTCATAATGCTGCCCACGAGAAAATTATATTTGCAGTGTAGCAGGCAGCACGAGACATAAAAAAACCGCTCTTGCAGTTGTACCTGCAAGAGCGGTTTTGGACACACATTTTAAATAAGCAGTAAAGCGCTTACTTATTTGCGGCTGTAAGACACGTTGGTCATAGTCACTTTAGCGGTGGTTATGCCGAACTTTTTATAGCATGCGGCAAAATCAGAGCACTTAACGCTGCCTACGGGATCTTGCGATTGCAGGTAGTTACCAAATTTAAGGTAAGAGGCGCCGCCATCTGATACCGATAAGGTTTTCGATTTACCCAGTGCAGATACTGTCACTTTGCCGTAGTTATTGGTAGAAGTTAAGGTGAAACTTTCGCCAGTTTTTATCGTGCCCAACGCATACTTCTCTTCACTACCGCCACTTGCCGGCAACATGCGCACATACACATCAAAGATGCCGTCTTTTGCCACGCTGTTGATAAAACCTGATTCATCAGTATCGGATACGTATACTTTTACGATGGTGCCTGTATCTTCCGCGTGATATTGCAATGCGATTAACTTGCCACCTTTTGATAAGTCAATTTTTACATCAGCTTTAAAGTATTCGTAGTTTTTAGTCATACCCTGACGTAAATCTTTTTTCAGTTTTAATTCATGGCGCCAACCGTTACCGTTAGTCGTTACAAATTTTTCCACCAATGCCTGGAACACCATGGAGCTGCCATTTACATAAGGGCTGCTGCCCTCTGCTTCAAAGTTGGAATAAATCGCCGCAGGAATACTGCCACCAGTTGCCGTACTTGAACTGGAGGAACTGCTGCTCGATTTAACACTGGAACTGGCGGCTGAACTGACGGTGCCGCCCAGAGTATTGATATCCACCTCGGTCAGGCTAATCCAATTGTTGGAGGTGTTGCCGTGACCAATTATTTTTACGTAACGCGCCGCGGTATCGGTGATATTAAAATTTTGTTGGCTGTTAGTTTTTGACGGTTGCACACCGTAAAACACAGTCGTCCAATAATTTTTATCGGTAGATACTTGAATCTCAATCGTTGCGTAGCGTTCAGTGCCCTTGTAAAACGCAATAGACAGATCATCAACTGTGTAGGTTTTTCCCAAGTCATACTGAATCCACTGACCTATGCCGTTGGCAGACCAGCGAGTATTGAGGTTGTTATCGATAGTATTGGCAGCGACATTGCCATCTGAACCACTGGAGGTAACGGTCAGTGCCATGGCGTTAGCGCCAAACAACAGGCCACTAATTAGACCGGCATAACAAAACGGGCGCGCAGCAGTGCGCATAAAGTTGGTGATATTCATAATGAGTTCTCTACATGAAAATTTATTAGGGTTATTAGCCATGCTTACTTTTTGGCATTACCAATTAATGATTGGCAACTCAATAATGAGAACAAATAACAAACATTATTACAAACCAATTTGGCAACAAAAACAAACCACTATAATTATTAATCGACACATTGGTATTACCAATCAGAAAATTACATCATAGATAAAAAATATATTCACATACAAATAATGTTTTACCAATCAACATAGAGCAAATGCGAAATAAAGTAAAACCAGCCCCTGATGAATAACCAACAGGGCCGGCATAAATAGAGATGTAACAAAGAAGGAGTAGCAGCGACTCAGGCTGAGTCAACTTGTAGGAAGGGGGTTACTCACTGGGGTTAGGTATGAATCCTCCATAGGGAAACTGGGCTATTTTATCGCCGCCACCTTTGACCTCGGTAATCTTCGCGGGGCCTTCTTTTTCAACTTCATCGATACGCACTATAGAATGCATCGGGATGTAGGAGCGTTTTACTCCGGCAAACTCGGTTTTGAGCTTTTCTTCGGCGGGATCTATCAATAAACCGCTGCGTTCACCAAACACAAATTCTTCAATTTCAATGAAGCCATACATTTCGCTTTGATAAATCGCCGAGCAAAACACTTCGTAAACCTGACCTTGGTTGAGGAATATCACTTTGTAAACGGGTTTAACAGCCATAAAACTCTCTTGGTAAATGACACGAATCAACAGCTTGGACAAGGCGCTCATCGCCCCTTGCAAAGGGTGCGCAGGATATCACATGTTGTCTCTATTCTCGTCTCGTTTGGCTGATTTTCATACAGCACCATTAGTCGATTGGGTTATGAGCTGCCATCCATGCCAACAAATTCCTATTAAAATCAGCTTTTGGTTATAAAAACACCAATATCTTAATTGGGATGAGCCTCCCGCACCCACTGCATCACCGATAACCGGTATACTGCGCGCCCATTTTTTATATTCCCCAGTCGATTCCTTATGAACTTTGCCTCCCTCGGCCTTGCACCAGAATTACTCCATGCCATTAAAGTGATTGGCTATAAAACCCTGACGCCCATCCAGCAGGAAGCGATTCCCGCCGCGCGCCGCGGTATAGACCTGCTCGCCACCGCCCAGACCGGCACGGGGAAAACCGCCGCCTACAGCCTGCCGGTATTGCAACAAATGCTGGAAAAGCCCAAGCACTGCGAAGCCGGTTTTGTGCGCACGCTGATCCTCGCGCCCACTCGCGAGCTGGTGCAGCAAATCGCTGAGGCGATGCAGCAATTCGCACAGTTCACCCAATTTAAAATCACTACCGTCTATGGCGGCGTCAAACTGACTGGCCAAGCCAGTAAATTGCGCTCCGGTGTCGATATTTTGGTCGCCACGCCAGGTCGACTGATGGAGCATGTCGAGCTGGGCAATATCAATCTCGCAAAAGTAGAATTTGCGGTACTGGATGAAGCCGACCGCATGATGGATATGGGTTTTGTGACCGATATGCATGCGATCCTCACCAGCATAGTGCGCAAACATCAGACAATGTTTTTCTCTGCGACCAGTTCGCCGCTGGTGACCAATCTGGGCAAACAGGCGATGAATCGCCCTACCCTGATTTCTATCTCCAAGCGCAACTCCGTCGCTGAAACCGTTGACCACGTGCTCTATCCCGTCGATAGCGATCGCAAATACGAGCTGTTCATTCATTTGCTGCGCGAGCAAAACTGGTATCAGGTAATGGTATTCAGCAGCACCCGTGAAGAAGCAGAAAACTTGTACAAGGCCCTCAAAGACGACAAGGTAGATGCCGCCGTCATCCACAGCGAAAAAACCCAAGGCTCTCGCAAACGCGCACTGCAAGACTTCAAAGACAGCAAATTACAAGTGCTGGTAGCGACGGAAGTTGCTGCCCGGGGATTGGATATTCAGGGCCTGGACTTTGTAGTCAACCTCGACCTGCCCTTCTTTACCGAAGACTATGTACATCGCGTGGGTCGCACCGGTCGCGCCGGTAAAAAAGGCAC